>MGPL01000161.1 GCA_001797415.1 Deltaproteobacteria bacterium GWA2_55_10 | reverse complement strand
TTGTCGGCAGGCAGATTGGCTATCTTGGCATAGAGGTCGCCGAGGCCGTTATTCGGGTTGAAGCCGATCTCCTTGAAGGTGGCGGCGTGCTTCTCGAACACATCCTTGAAGAATACAGAGACGGCGTGTCCGAACATGATTGGGTCAGAGACCTTCATCATCGTTGCCTTGAGGTGCAAGGAGAAGAGCACGCCCTGCTTCTTCGCGTCAGCCACCTGCTCGGCGTAGAACTTGCGCAGAGCGTTGCGGTTCATGACGGACGAGTCCATGACCTCGCCTGCCTTCAGGTTTGTCTTCTCCTTCAGGACGGTGGTCTTGCCGTCCTGGCCTACAAACTCAATCCTGACGGTGGTGGCTTCGTTTACGGTGACGGATTTCTCGGAGCCGTAGAAATCTCCGCCGGTCATGTGCGCTACATGGGTCTTTGAATCGGCCGACCACGCGCCCATCTTGTGCGGGTGCTTCTTTGCGTAGTTCTTGACCGATGCTGCGGCCCTGCGGTCCGAGTTGCCTTCGCGAAGAACCGGGTTCACGGCGCTGCCGAGGACCTTGGCGTACCTCGCCTTTATTTCCTTCTCGGCATCGGTCTTGGGGTCTTCGGGATAATCGGGGACCTTGTAGCCCTTCTCCTGCAGCTCCTTTATCGCTGCCTTGAGCTGCGGGAGGGATGCGCTAATATTGGGCAGCTTGATTATGTTGGCCTCGGGCTTCAAGGTAAGCTCGCCCAATGCCGAGAGCTCGTCCGGTATCTTCTGTGCCCCGGTGAGGTCCTCCGGGAAGTTCGCTATTATCCTTCCCGAAAGGGAGATGTCCCTTGTCTCTACATCAATGCCGGCCGCCCCTGTGAACGCCTTGATAACGGGGAGCAAAGAATAAGTCGCCAGTGCGGGTGCTTCATCGATCGCCGTATAGATGATCTTCGACATACATTTCTCCTGTCAGTTTTTTCAACCGGTTTGAGGACAAACTGTAATCCAGCGGAAAAACCGGGCAATTTTTCAGCTGTATCGGGCGTGATTTTGAGGCATTGACTAAATCAGATTTTCCGTGATTTGTCAAATATTTTAGTTCGTTTGCCGCACTGCCTTTCCGGGCGAAACCAGCTTGCCACAAGGCGCTCTAAGCGGACGTAAAAAAACCGCCTGAGCATTGAAATAGCGAGGGTTTAAAACCACACTTTTTCTGCCCAGACGGTCGGCGTCATTATTCAGAGACCCTGCTCCCCGGTGGTGTCCACCTTGATTCCGTCAGTTACTGGGTCTTGACCTGTTGGTCTATTTTTTTAGCGCAGCATAGTTTAGTACGGGAGGTGTTTTTTGTCAAGACCCTTTTTGTCAACTGCGGGCGCTATTGGCCGATATCTTTGAAGCGGGGCAGGAGCTTTTTCATGGTCTCGTCGAGGTGCTCTGGGATTATCTTTATGTCTGCGAGCACCGGCATGAAGTTCGCGTCCCCGTTCCACCTGGGCACTATGTGTATGTGCAGGTGGTCGTCGATGCCTGCTCCGGCCGCCCTTCCCACATTCATGCCTATATTGAAGCCGTCCGGGTTCATCAGGTCCTTCAAGACCGAAACCGAATGGCGGATGAGCCTGAATATGTCGCCCGACTCCTCGGGGGTAAGCTCTTCGACCTTTGACACGTGGCGGGCAGGAGCGACCATCAGATGGCCGCTGTTGTACGGAAATTTATTGAGCAGTACGACAGATGCGGAGCCGTTCCAGAGTACAAGTTCTTCACCGGGCTTGACAGCGCCGGCATTGCAGAAGACGCATCCCTCAGCCTTTCCGGCCTGTATGTATTCAACGCGCCAGGGGGCCCAGATCTGCTTCATTACTTGCCGTTGTTGATCCTTTCCCTGATCTCCTTGCCTGCTTTGAAGAAGGGCACCTTCTTCGCGTCGATGAAGATGTTCTCGCCGGACTTGGGGTTCCTCCCCTGCCTGCCGTCCCTCTCCTTGATCTTGAAGCTGCCAAAGCCGCGTATCTCCACCTTGTCGCCCTTGGACAGGCTCTGGGCCATGGACTCGAAAAGGGTGTCGACGATTATCTCGACGTCCTTTCTTGAGAAGTTGGTGGCCTTTGCGGCTACAGCCTCTATCAACTCGCTCTTCGTCATGTTACTTTTTGCGCCTCCTTTTTACCGTGCTGGGTTTGGCATTAGGTACATCAACCGAAGGCCTGAGAAGAGCCCGGTCAGCGAATCGACCGATGCGTCCCCGAACATGGCCTTCCAGAAGCTTATCCTGGGCTTTCCTGTATATACGACTTCCGGCTCGCCCTCTATGCCGGCGAGCCTGGCGCTCAATGCAATCGCGTCCGAGAGGCTGCCCAGCTCATCGACCAGGCCCTGCTCCTTTGCCTGCGCTCCGGTGAATATCCTTCCGTCCGCTATCTTCGCGACAGCCTCGGGGGCAATGCCCCTGCCCTCGGCGACTGCCTTTATGAACTGAGAGTTGACGTCGTTTATGACCGCCTGTATGAGCTCCTGCTCCTCAGGCGACATCTCGCGAAGCGGCGAGCCTACGTCCTTGTACTTTCCGCTCTTTACAACGTAGCCCTTGAGACCCAGCTTGCCGAGGAGTTCCTGGGCGTTGAAGAACTCGATTATGACGCCGATCGAGCCGGTTATGGTGCCGGGGTTCGCGACAACCTTGTTTGCCGCGACTGCCGCGTAGTACCCGCCAGAGGCGGCCATGGCGCCCATCGACGCGACGACGGTCTTCTTCTCCCTGAGCTTTGTTATTTCCCGGTGTATCTCCTGGGACGGGCCGACCGCGCCGCCCGGGGAGTCTATCCTTACGACAACCGCCTTAACGTCATCCCTGTCTCCCAGGTCCTTAAGCTCCTGGTTTATTTCGGTGGAGTCGGCTATTACGCCCAGGAGCTCCACTACCGCGACCTTGTCGCCTGTTATCGCTCCGGAGGCGAAGACGCCCACGACGATGGACAGTACGATAACGATTATGAAGACCGCCCCCGCGGCCGCAAGGATGTTCTTCAGGACCCCGCCGCCCATCTCAGGTGGTACCTTCTCCGGCAGGTCCGGCGTGCTCCCTTATCTCCCTGATGGAGAGGCCTATCTTGTTGTCCTCGGGGTCGACGTTCAAGACCTCGACCTCGACTATGTCGCCTTCCTTGATATCCGCTCCGCGCTTCTTGCCGCGGGAGAGCTCGGATACGTGCACCAGGCCTTCGAGCCCTTCCTCGAGCTCGACGAACGCGCCGAAGTCGGCAACGCTCGTTACCCTGCCCTCTACTATCATGCCGGGTTTGTAGCGCTGCTCGACGCCCTGCCACGGGTTCTTCTCAAGGAGCTTGGTCGAAAGGGAGAACCTCCTGTTGGCGCCCTCTATGTTGAGGACGACAGCCTCGACTTCCTGACCCTTCTTGAAAAGCTCGGAGGGGTGCTTTATCTTCCTCCACGAGAGATCCGAGATATGGACAAGCCCGTCTATGCCCTCTTCTATGCCGATGAAAACGCCGAAGTCGGTTATGTTCTTGACCTGGCCCTTAATCCTCGTGCCCTTTGGATAGCGCTTCTCGGCCTCTTCCCAGGGATTCGGCTCTACCTGCTTCATGCCCAGAGAAATGCGTTTGCTCGCCGGGTCGACTTCGAGTATCTCAACCTCTATTGAATCGCCGACCTTTACTTTCTGGGACGGGTGCTTCAATTTGGTCCAGGACATCTCGGAGATATGCACAAGCCCTTCGAGGCCCGGCTCTATCTCGACGAACGCGCCGTAATCGGTGATATTGACGACATTGCCCCTGGTCCTCGCGCCGGGCGCGTACTTGCCGCCGACCTTTATCCATGGGTCTTCCATGGTCTGCTTGATGCCAAGCGAGATCTTGTTCTCTTCCTTGTTGAACTTCAAGATCATGACATTTACGCGGTCGCCTATCTTCAACACCTGCGAGGGATGAGTGACCTTGCCCCACGAGAGGTCGGTGAGATGAACGAGCCCGTCTATGCCGCCAAGGTCTATGAACGCGCCGTAGTCGGTGATGTTCTTTACCGTGCCTTCTATTACCGCGCCCTCGTGAATGGTGTCGAGGGTCGTCTTCCTCAATACCTCGCGCTCCTCTTCGAGGATGACGCGGCGCGAGACAATGACGTTGTTCTTGCGCCTGTTGTACTTCAATACCCTGAACTGGAAGGCCTGTCCGATAAGCTTGTCAGGGTTGCGCACGGGCTTGAGGTCGACCTGAGATCCCGGCAGAAACGCCGTGATGCCTTCGATGTCGACGTAAAAGCCGCCCTTTATCCTCTGGGAGACAGTGCCGTTCACGGGAGTGCCCTTTTCACAGGACTCGATTATGACATCCCATATCTTGAACTGGTCGGCTTTGGCCTTGGAGAGGCGCACGATCCCGTGCTCGTCCTCGCGGCGCTCGATCAGGACAGTGACCTCGTCGCCGATAGCTATCGTGGGCTTGCCGTCCTTGTCCAGGAACTCGCTCAGGGGGACCATGCCCTCTGACTTGTACCCGATGTCTATCATCACCGAGTCCTGGGTTAACTGGACGACCTTGCCCCTGGTGATGTCCCCCTCTTGCAGTTCCTTTAAACGGCTTTCGAAGAGCTTTTCGAAATCCGACACTGAAACATCACCGGCGCGGGACTTTTCCTCTCTCGCCATCGTTGATTGCCTATCCTCCCGTTCCTTATTCTATGAATAAAAACCATATCATAGCGCGTTTCAAAGTGCAAATCATTTCGCAGAGATACAATCGATCGACCTGACTACTTCCTCTATAAGCCACTCAGGCGTGGACGCGCCGGAAGTTATCCCCACCCTGCCCGCGAAGGCAAACCAGGCCGCTTCCAATTCGTCAGCTACCTCAATATGATAGGTCTTCGGCTGTATGGCCAGGCAGACCTCGACGAGCCTCCTTGTGTTGGCGCTGTTCTTGCCGCCGACCACGACCATGACATCGACGCTCTTGGCGAGCTGGGCGCTCTCGGTCTGCCGTGTTGAAGTCGCGTTACATATTGTATTAAAAACCTTTATTTCAGTCGCCTTGTGTAAACAAAAACTCACAACATCTTCAAGCTTCTCCATGGGGAGTGTTGTCTGGGCCACTATCCCGAGCTTGTGCACGCGCGGCATGTCGACCAGCTCGGCTATCCCTGCGGCCACCCTGACATTTTTAGAGCCGTAACTCAGGAGGCCCTTTACCTCGGGGTGGTCCTTTTCACCGACCACGACGACCTCGTAGCCCTCTTCGGAGAGCTGGGATACGAGGTCCTGCGCCTTTCTCACGAACGGGCAGGTCGCGTCCACTATATTGAGCCCCTTGTCCTTGGCTTCCTTGTACTCTTCGAGCTTCACGCCGTGGGACCTTATGATAACGGTACCCGTGTCTATTTCGGTCAGGTCCTTCCTGGCGTATACGCTCGACTCTTCGAGCTTTTTTACGACCTGCGGGTTGTGAATAATAGGCCCGAGCGTAAAGATGCCGCCGTCCTTCTCCTCGGAAGCGCACTTGTTGGCCATGTTTATGGCCCTCTTTACGCCGAAGCAGAAGCCCGACGACTTAGCTACGATTATCTCCACCCCTCAACCTTTCGTCAACGGCCTTCAAGACCGCCTTAACGACCTCATCGATATTCACTGAAGCGGTGTCTATCCTTACAGCGTCATCGGCCATCTTAAGGGGCGAGACCTCGCGCTCTGAGTCGCGCCTGTCCCTGCCGGCAAGGTCGCTGCCGACTTCGCTGGACGGGGCCAGGCCCTTCTCAACAAGTTCGAGATGGCGCCTCCGGGCCCGTACCTCGTGCGGAGCGTCGAGGAATATCTTCACGTCGGCATCCGGGAAGACCACGGTCCCGATGTCCCTGCCTTCCATAACCACCCGGCCCTCTTCGCCCAGCGTGCGCTGATAGGCAACGAGGCACTCCCTCACGGATTTTTTGGTGGAGACCTTCGAGGCCAGCTCGCCTGCCTGCTCACTCCGGAGCCTGTCGGTATAGTCGATGCCGTCGACCTCTACCCTGCCTGTATCGACGTAGTACCTGAAGTCCATGCCTGCGCAGAACTGCTGCAGGAGGACGTCGCTGGAGAGGTCTACCCACGATTCCTTTGCAGCAAGGGCCACCGCCCTGTACATTGCGCCTGTATTTATGTATTTGAAGCCGAGCGATTGAGCCACCCTTTTGCTCACGGTGGTCTTGCCGACGCCGCCCGGCCCGTCAATAGCGATTACCGGCCCTTTCTTCATGCGAACCTCACTTTCGAGAGGAGCTTGAAGAAGCCGGGGAATGACACGTCTACGCTTGCCGCGCCGTCTATCTCAACGCCAGTTTCAGTCCTCAACGCGGCCATTGCCAGGGCCATCGCTATCCTGTGGTCGCCGTAGCTCTTTATCGTGCCGCCCTTCGCGTTCTTTGCGCCGAGGCCCTCTATGATTATCCCGTCCTCTATCTCCGTGTTCTTTATTCCGATGGCGGCAAGACACTCGGACATGACCGCTATCCTGTCGCTCTCCTTGACCCTCAATTCCCCTGCTCCGCTTATCCTCGTCGTACCCTCGGCAAACGCGGCTGCTACGCAGATTATCGGGAACTCGTCTATCGCGGGCAGAAGCTCAGAGCCGTCAATGTCGACGCCCTTCAAGCGCGAGCCCCTCACGAGGATGTCGCCCACAGGCTCTCCGGATGATTCGCGGACAGAGTTCAGCTCTATGGAGCCGCCCATCTTTTTGAGGATATCTATAATCCCGACCCTGGTGGGATTTATGCCTGTGTCTTTGATCAGAAGTTCGGAGCCGGTCGTAAACGCCGCGCCGGCCATAAAAAATGCCGCTGAAGATATGTCCCCCGGCACAATTATTTTACACCCGGTAAGGCGATTTGTCGACCTGACGGAAGTCGAATTGCCGCTCGTTTTTACATCGGCCCCAAAGAGCCTCAGCATCCTCTCGGTATGGTCGCGGCTCTTCTCCGGCTCATTGACTATGGTCTCGCCGTCCGCTGAAAGCCCGGCAAGCAGAATCGCCGATTTGAGCTGCGCGCTCGCAACAGGGGTCCTGTAGGCAATGCCCTTGAGCCTCCTGCCCGAGACAGACAGAGGCAGGACGCTCGAACCCTTTCTTCCGGTAATAACCGCGCCCATCTGCGTGAGCGGCTCGACCACCCTTTTCATGGGGCGAGATCGAAGCGACTCGTCCCCGGTTATGACCGAGAAGAAGGGCCTGCCAGCGAGAAGCCCCAGAAGGAGCCTCGTAGTGGTGCCTGAATTTCCCGCGTTTATGACATCAGTGGGCTCCTGGAGGCCGTCGAGCCCCCTGCCCTCGACAGTCACCCTGCTGCCGTCCCTTTCGATATTGACGCCCATGAGCGAGAAGGCAGCTATGGTCGAGAGGTTGTCCTCGCCCTCAAGAAAGCCTGATATCTCTGTCCTGCCTTCCGCGATAGAGCCCAAAATCACCGAACGGTGCGATATGGATTTATCGCCCGGCACGGTTATCTCGCCCTTGAGCCCCTTTCCTGGGGCCGCGTGCTCTTTACCCGTAAATATGTCCTTTACCTGGCTCAAGCCGACTCCTTTGATGGCTTATGTCCTTTAATAAGAGAGTCCCTCGCGCCCTTGGCGCGCTCGAACTCGCGCTTCAATTCAGGGTAGCTTTCGTTTTCTATGAGGCCCTTCAACTTCTCAAGCCTCTTCTGGAACTCATCTATGGTCTTCAGGAGCGGCCCCTTGTTCATGGCGCATATATCGCTCCACATCTCAGGTGAGCTCGACGCTATCCGAGTGAAGTCCTTGAAGCCACCCGCGGAGTAGCTTATTACGTCCTCGCCCGCTGCCTCCATGTCGGCTACAGTGTTGACGAGGGTGTAGGCTATCATGTGCGGGAGGTGGCTTACGGCGGCGAGTATTATGTCGTGGACGGCGGCGTCCATGACTACGACCGTGGAGCCAGCTGCCTCCCAAATCTTTTTAACGGTCTGCAATGCCCCGGCGTCGGTCCTGGGCGTAGGCGTAAGGATGCACTTCCTCTCGATGTACAGCTCAGGGAAAGCGGCCTCTGCCCCGGAGTTCTCCGTCCCCGCTATGGGGTGGCCGGGCACAAAATGAACGCCTTTCGGGATAAGCGGCTCGACCGCTTCTATCACTGAGCCCTTGACGCTCCCGACGTCTGTAATTATGCAGCCGGGCAACAGGTTCGGAGCCGAGAGCCTTATGGTATCGGCCATCTTGAGGACAGGCACGGCGATGATAACGAGGTCAGCATCCTTTACGCCCTCGGCAATATCCGTCGTGAACGAGTCCACTATACCAAGGCGCTTGGCGGCCTCGAGGTTGGGCAGTCCCCTGCCTATGCCGACTATCTCGGCGGCCATGCCCTTATTGCGGAGCACCATGGCAAGGGAGCCTCCTATGAGCCCCACGCCTATTATGGCTGCCTTTTTGAAATGAAGAGAACTCATCTATTCGAGCCTGACTTATGGTTTGATTTTACGAGGGGCAGACGCAAGGGCCCCCATATGAATAACGGGGCCCTGCGCAAAAATCAGACAGCGGCAAGAGTCCTGCCTACTGCGGCAGCGACCATCCTGATCTCGTCCATCAGGACGCTGAACTTGCTGGGCTTGAGAGACTGCGCGCCGTCGCACAGGGCGTTCTCTGGGTCGGGGTGCACCTCTATCATGAGTCCGTCCGCGCCGACCGCGACAGCTGCCTTTGCGAGCGGGGCGACAAGGTTCCACCTGCCCGCGCTGTGGCTCGGGTCTATGAATATGGGTAGATGGGTCTCCTCCTTCAATACCGGCACCGCGCTCAAGTCAAGGGTGTTCCTGGTCGCTGTTTCGAATGTCCTTATGCCGCGCTCGCAGAGTATTATCTGCGAGTTGCCCTGGGAAGCGATGTACTCGGCTGACATGAGGACTTCTTTGATGGTAGCTGAAAGGCCTCTCTTCAGGAGAACGGGCTTCTTTGCCTTGCCCACCTCCATAAGGAGCCTGAAGTTCTGCATGTTCCTGGCGCCAATCTGGACTATGTCCACATACTGGCAGACTATGTCGGTATCCCTGGGGTCCATGAGCTCGCTTATGATGGGAAGCCCTGTCGCCTTCTTCGCCTCTGCCAGGAGCTTTAATCCTTCCACTCCAAGGCCCTGGAAGTCATAAGGGGATGTCCTGGGCTTGAACGCGCCGCCCCTCAAGATCTTCGCGCCTGCCGCCTGTACCTGCTTTGCGCAGGCTATGATGGACTCCTTGCTCTCGACGCTGCACGGGCCTGCTATGACCTGCAGCTCGGTGTCGCCTATCTTCACGCCGTTGACATCTATTACGGTTCCTTCCTTGCTGAACTCGCGGCTTACGAGCTTGTATGGCTTCAAAATAGGCATCACGCTCTCGACGCCGGGCAGAGCCTCCAGAGAGATGGAAGACAGGAGCGTCTCGTCGCCTATGGCCCCTATTATCGTCCTCTCCTTGCCCTTGGAGATATGGACCGCGAGGCCCGCTCCTTTTATCTTTTCCGCCACATGCTCTATCACCTCAGGCGTGGCGTCCCTTTTAAGAACTATTATCATAAAGTATCCCCCCATCCGATTATGCGCTTACAGACGCGTGACTTCTTTGAATGCATCCATGAACCTCTTGTTCTCTTCGGGCAGCCCGACGGTTATGCGGATGTATTCGGGCATGTTGTAGCTGGCCATCGGCCTTACGATGACGCCTTTCTTCAGGAGGGCGTCATAAATCGCCTTGCCGTTGCCGACCTTCACGAGGAAGAAGTTGGCCTCGGTATCCACGCAATCGAAGCCGAGCTTCTTAAGCTCCGTCATCAGGTACTGAAGGCCCTTCGCGTTGTTCTCCCTCGTCCTCTCAAGGTGGCCGTTGTCGTCGAGGGCCGCTATGGCCCCTATCTGCGCGAGCGTATTTACGTTGAACGGCTGCCGAACGCGGTTTATGTAATCCATGAGCTCGGGGTGCGCAACGCCATAACCGACGCGCAGGCCAGCAAGGCCGTATATCTTGGAGAAGGTGCGGAGCATGACGACTGCCCTACCCTCCCTGATGTATGAAAGAGTGTCTGGAAAATCCTCTCCTCTTACGAACTCGACGTATGCCTCGTCAACGCAGACGATGACATCCTCGGGCACCTTCTTCATGAAGGCCGCGAACTCAGCCCCGGTGACCATTGTCCCTGTAGGGTTGTTCGGGTTTGCTATGAAGATTATCCGGGTCTTCCTGTTTATGAGCGCGGCCATTGCCTCGAGGTCGTGCTTCATATCCTTCAGCGGCACGAGCCTGGAGACCCCGCCCACGGTTTTGACGGCAATCGGGTAGACCGCGAAGGACGGGTCTCCCATTATGGCCTCTTCGCCGGGCGCGAGACAGGCGCGTATTATAAGCTCGATTATCTCGTTCGACCCGTTGCCGAAGGTTATCATCTCATGCGGCACGCCTAATATCGACGAGAGCTTTTCCTTCAGATAATAGCATGAGCCGTCCGGGTACCTGTGAAGTCCGGCCAGGGCCTTTGCTATGGCATCAACGGCCTTGGGCGACGGGCCGAGCGGGTTCTCGTTCGAGGCCAGTTTTATCGAGCCGCTTATGCCAAGCTCCCTTTCAAGCTCCTCAATGGGCTTGCCAGGGGGATACGGAACGAGCGAAGAAATGTTCTCTCTGACGGGGATATTGAGTTTGCGCATTGTCAACATTCTATTCAAGCCTGCTGTGATTTGGGATATGAGCCGAGTATCTTCAGGAACGAGCATGATTTTTCGAGTTCAGCGACCGCGTCCTTCACGGGCTCGTCAGCCATATGGCCGTCGAGGTCCACGAAGAAGACATACTCCCATGCCTTTGTCTTAATGGGCCTTGACTCTATCTTGGTGAGGTTAATGCCCCTGGAGGCAAAGGGCTTGAGCATGGTGTAGAGC
>MGPL01000160.1:5977-6366 GCA_001797415.1 Deltaproteobacteria bacterium GWA2_55_10 | reverse complement strand
CTACGTCGTCAACGTCGAAGAGGCCTTCTCAAAGGAGGTCGTCGATTACTTCATATCTTCCTACACCAGCGGCTCCACCCCAAACCCCTGCATAAAGTGCAATCAGATACTTAAGTTCGAGGTCCTTCTAAGGAAGGCCATCGGCCTTGAGGCAGACTATTTAGTAACCGGCCACTACGCCCGCATAGAGCAGGCCCCCTGGGGCCTTCGCCTGCTGAAGGGCGTCGACCCCACCAAAGACCAGAGCTATTTCCTTTTCACAATGACACAGAGGCAGCTTGAACGGGTGCTCTTCCCGCTCGGCGGCCTCACAAAGGCCGATGTAAGGGAGCACGCCCGGAGGCTGAATCTCCGCACATCAGAGAAGGCCGAAAGCCAGGAGATATGCT
>MGPL01000160.1:5559-5940 GCA_001797415.1 Deltaproteobacteria bacterium GWA2_55_10 | reverse complement strand
CCGAGTGCCTAAAGAGCCCGGAGATATCGTCGATACCAACGGAAAAATCCTGGGCTCCCACAAGGGCCTCTTCAATTACACCATCGGACAGAGAAAGGGCTTGAGCCTCTCAGGCGGGCCTTTCTATGTGCTCGATATCGATGTGCCAAAAAACCGCGTCGTGGTCGGCGGGATTGAAGATCTATATTCAAAGGGCCTTATTGCCAACGAGGTCAACTGGATTGACCCTGAGGCGCAGGATATGGCGCGCGCTGGACTTTCAGGGGTCGAGGCCAAGATCCGCTACCGCCACGCTGGCGCGGCCTGCACCGTGACATCGAATGATGATGGGACAATCCGGATAGAATTCAACGAACCGCAGAAGGCAATAACACCGGGGCA
>MGPL01000160.1:5234-5438 GCA_001797415.1 Deltaproteobacteria bacterium GWA2_55_10 | reverse complement strand
AGACTATAAGGAAGGCGCGCAACGTTAACCCCGGCGCAATCGTCATCGTGACAGGCTGCTACGCGCAGGTCTCGCCCGATGAGGTCAGCTCCATCGAAGGCGTTGACTACGTCGTGGGCAACCCTGAGAAGGGAAAGATAGTCGAGTATCTTTTGAAGGGCAGGCAGCAGTCGACTGTAGAGGCCATAGGCGAGTGGCAGGACG
>MGPL01000160.1:4221-5175 GCA_001797415.1 Deltaproteobacteria bacterium GWA2_55_10 | reverse complement strand
ATTCAGGAAGGGTGCAGCAGGGCCTGCGCGTACTGCATAATCCCCAAGGCACGGGGCCTTTCAAGGAGCTTATCACTGGAGCAGGTCGAAAGAGAGCTGGACGCCCTCGTCGAAAGCGGATATGGAGAAATAATCCTCACCGGCATACACCTGGGCGCGTGGGGCGCTGACCTCGGCCCAGCGACGGACATCGCCTCTGTCCTCGAACTCATCGAACAAAAAAATTATCCATGCAGGTTCAGGATAAGCTCGCTCGACCCGGATGAGGTGACGGATAATCTCATAGACATCCTCAAAGACTCCAAGCGCATCTGCAACCACCTGCACCTTGCGCTGCAGAGCGGAGATGACGCAGTATTGCGGCGCATGAGGCGGCCATATACTGGAACGCTCTTTGCCGAAAAGGTTGAAAGGCTTTCTGCTTCAATCCCGGAGGTATCGATCGGCGTCGATATTATCGCGGGCTTTCCCGGAGAGGGAGATAAGGAATTCGAAAACACATTCTTATTGTTAAGCGGCCTGCCCGTCTCCTACCTCCACATATTCCCGTTCTCAAAGAGGCGCGGCACGCCCGCTGTTGACTATGACGGCCAGGTCCTTCCTATAAAGATCAAGGAGCGCTGCGATAGGCTCCATGCGCTCGATGAACGGAAAAGAGATGCCTTTCACAGGAATTTCATAGGTAAAAAGGCGAGCGTACTGGTAGAGATGGGCCGCGACAAAAAGAGCGGCCTATTGAAGGGCAGAGCAAGGAACTATATACAGGTCTTCCTTAATGGTGAGGACAGACTGAAGAAAGAAGTGGTCGAAACGAGCCTTATCGCCTGTATACCTGGCGGCATGTTAGCAGAAACGAAATAATTCCATTTTCGGTTTTCTTCACCTATTGAAATCGCCTGGCGCTTTTCCTCCTTCTCCCCTTCGGGGAGAAGGTTGGGATGAGGGGGCGGCATG
>MGPL01000160.1:442-4174 GCA_001797415.1 Deltaproteobacteria bacterium GWA2_55_10 | reverse complement strand
GGGAGAGGATATGAATATTACAGTAACTTTCCTCCCCTCCCATGACGGGAGGGGAATGAGGGAAGGGTGATAAATCCTTCACCCCCACCCTGCCCTCCACCGTCAATGGGGAGGGTATAAACGAAAACCCTCAATTTGAAGTGGAGGGTTTATTAGCGACGCCGGAGGTGCAGTTTGAAGGACGAATATCCGCTACAAGGTTTTATGGGCAGCCTGCCTTTTGTATTTACCGATGACGCGCTTATGAAGAAGGTATTCGTTCACAGGTCGTTTCTGAACGAAAAAGAGGGCGCGGGGCTCAAATCGAACGAACGGCTCGAATTCCTCGGCGACGCCATACTCTCGAATATTATCAGCCACATGCTCTTCAGGAAGTTCCCGGACATTCACGAGGGCGAGCTTACGAGGATGAGGGCAAAGCTCGTCAACAGGCTCTCTCTTGCCGGCATCGCAAGGGAGATCTCTCTCGATAAGTACCTTCTCCTGGGCAAGGGGGAGCGGCTTAGCGGCGGCGCTGACAACCCGACAATCCTTTCCGGGGTCTTCGAGGCATTCATTGCCGCAATCTATTTCAATCAGGGTTTTCAAAAGACATTTGAATACATCGAAGATCTATTCACGCCGCTTCTGGCTGACGCTTTAGAGGGGCCGGGACATTTCGATTACAAGCCCAGGCTCCAGGAGCTTTCGCAAAAGCTCTTCAAGGAGGCGCCGTCGTACATCCTTATTGGCGAAAAAGGCCCGCCGCACAGGAAAATATTCGAGATAGAGGTCAGGGTAGCCGGGAAGACGCTCGGAAGCGGCTGCGCGCCCAGGAAAAAGGACGCTGAGCAGGCAGCGGCCGGAGAGGCTCTTACGAACCTGAGCGATCGTTTTGCCGAGTTTTTCCCGGAGTCAACTATTATCACGGAGCTGCATGGCGCATAAACGCCTCATAATCCCCATCTTCATCCCCTTTGGCGGCTGCCCCCACAAGTGCGTCTTCTGCGACCAGGAGGGCATATCTGCCGCGAAGAAAATCCCACGGCCCGATGAGGTCGCGGAGACAATAGAGCTCTTCCTTTCCACCTGGAAGGGCAAGGGAATTCGGGAGGCCGCCTTTTACGGCGGCAGCTTTACAGGACTGCCGGAAGCGATCCAAAAGGAATATCTCGATACGGCAGCGCCGTATCTCAGGGACGGCAGGATAAACGAGCTCCGCCTGTCAACAAGGCCGGATTACATCAACAGCCATATCTGCCTATTTTTAAAAGAACATGGTGTCGCAACGGTCGAGCTTGGGGCGCAGTCGATGGATGAGCATGTGCTGCGGCTTTCAGGCAGGGGGCACGGGTCAGATGCTACCGTACAAGCGGTGCGGGAGCTGAAAGACGCCGGTCTCAATGTCGGCCTTCAGTTCATGCCGGGCCTGCCCGGTGACACGCCCGGGACCGTCATCGAGACGACAAAGAAGATTATCGCCCTTCTCCCTGATTTCGTCAGGGTTTACCCCTCGATAGTATTGAAGGACACGGCCCTTCACAGGATGTATTTGAGCGGAAAGTACACGCCCTGGCCGCTTGAAGATATGGTCAGTGTCTGCGTGGAGGTGAAAAGACTGCTCGACGGCGCGGGGATACCTGTAATACGGATGGGGCTACAGCCCACAAAAGAGCTGGAAAGCTTAATTGCCGCAGGACCTTACCACCCCTCATTCAGGCAGCTTGTCGTTGCCGCCTCCTGAAGCAGGTCGCCTTGCAAAAAAACGAAAAGCAGATATTATTATATCAGCTTCTTTAGAAGAGGCAATTTTCAGACAGGGGTAAACTGATGAAAAAGACCCTTTGTTCGGTTGTTGCGGCCCTGATGCTCTTTGTTGCCATAGTCCCGGCCCAGGCAGCTGCCATGCAGGAGGAGGAACCTTCTTCCACTGCCATCGTCTTTGACGTGCTCTTTACCAGGCCTCTGGGCATTGTCGCCACCGCCCTGGGCGCTGCCGTCTTCGTAATCGGCCTGCCCTTCACCATTCCGACAAGGAGCGTCGGCCTTGCGGCTGACAAGCTCATAGCCGACCCCATCAGGTTCACCTTCAAGAGGCCGGTCGGCGACCTCGACGACGTCAACAGCGGATATTAAAAAGTTTACTGGATGGTGTTGACGATCCTTACTTCCGGGTTCCCCTCCACCGAGCTGAGCGAGACATAACCTATCGCGCCCTTTTCCCTCGCGATCCTGCGTATGATGATGGACTCGCTCTTAACCGCCGTAGGCGGGTTCTTTGCCTGGTTAGTTATCTTCAGATGAGCCCATTCCTGGGCCACCTTCGACGGGGCCTTCCTCAATACCCTGCCTGAAAAGACCTCGCGCACAGGGTCGTCGACCGACAGGTCGTAGATGGCCACCGGCGTCCCGTCAGACCACTCGAGGACCGAGTTCGTGTAGATCCTTCTTATCTCGTCCCTGCTTAGCGCCTTCTGCGGGTTGTCCCTGTTCACTATTATCGCGATGGTCTCCGAGAGGGCTGCCGCCGGCGCTGCCGCAAAAAACGCGGCGAAAAAGAGTATCAGTATGCGGGGAAGTCTATACATTACAGATCTCCTATAGCGACGACTATGGCGAGTATGACCTCGTTGTAGTCTTCCGTGCTGTCCTCGAAGACGTTCCTGTTGTACTCTGCCTTTCCGACAACGTTATATGCGAAATGGTAGTTTACCGCGCCGGTGTACCTGAAAATATCCGCCTGCGGCTGGCTGCCGTTCGGGTCATACCAGTCATAGCGCGCCGCCAGCGTCCATTTGCCTATGTCATAGGTAAGCTGCGCGTAGAAACCCCTGTCGATGAAATCAGAGCCTGTATCCGGCGAGTTCTGCCTGTACTGGTACTCTGTCTGGAACCTGAAGGGCGAAAAATCCCAGAGATAATGCAGGCCGAACGCGTTCCGGAGTATATCGACGTTGTCTATCTCCCTGTAGACCGAGGCCCCCAAGCCGTGGCTTCCCTGCTGCAGGTGCGCCCTTGCGCCCCAGGCCTTTTCCTCGTTCCTGTCCAGGCGGCCCGGATTCCCGGCGCCGTTGGCGACATACAGATGGGTATCCACAACTGATTCACCGGCTGTAAATGAGTACATCAACTGCACTCCGTCCGAGACCTGCGGGAATATCCGCCTTACCATCAGAGGCCTTGTCTGCGTAGGCACGTAGGGAGGGTAATGGTATATGTTCCAGAGGCCCGCCGGCGTAATGAACCTGCCTGCCCTCACGTTCCAGTCAAGCTCCGGGTGGTACTCGACGTACATCTGCTCTACAAGGAGCTTGCCCTGCACCGTGCCAGGGTCGTCGGTCGTGTGCTCCGACTCTACGAAGGGTGCGTCCTCGTATTCTATCTCAGAGAAGAGCCTCCATTCCTTCTGAATGTCCTTTATGAAGAACAGGCTCAGGTGGCGCACCCTGAAATGCGCGTTGTCGCTGTCGTTGTCCGTAAGGTAGAACTCGGCGTCCGCGTAGCCGCTTATATTGACAAAACTCGATATGCGGCCGAACGAGTCCCTGGTCTCCTCCGATTCGGCCGCGACACCGTCGAGCCTCTTCTTTATCTCCTGGTTCTCCTGCTTGAGATCCCTGAGCTCCTGCTCCAGCCTGTCAATCCTGGTCTGGTCCTCCGCCAACGCGATGCCCGGCAAAACCGCCGTGAGCGCCAGAATGGCCCCGATGAGAAATCTCCTCACATTCCCTACCCCTCAGTTTGATTTGGCTC
>MGPL01000160.1:0-304 GCA_001797415.1 Deltaproteobacteria bacterium GWA2_55_10 | reverse complement strand
CCACGTATAAGCCCAGGCCCGTGCCCACGCCGACCGGCTTGGTGGTGAAGAACGGGTCGAATATCTGGCTCATCTTCTCTTCCGGTATCCCGTGGCCGGAGTCTGCTACGACTGCTTTTATGAAAGAGCCATCTTTCCAGCAGCTCAGGGAGAGCTCGCCGCTTCCGTCCATCGCGTGCACGGCGTTGACGATGAGGTTGACGAATACCTGCTGCAGCTCTACCTGGCTGCCGTGCACGAACGCGCCACCCTCAAAGGCCGCGTCGACCTCGATCGATCCGAAGGACGCCGAGTGCCTCGCCAT
>MGPL01000159.1:20449-22963 GCA_001797415.1 Deltaproteobacteria bacterium GWA2_55_10 | reverse complement strand
CCCGGAAGCCGCTCGAAAGCTGCGGCAGGCTTCTTCCCAAGATTCTTAAGCCTCTCCCCGGACATGATGTCGTCAGCGAGCCTTACGCTGTAGCCGTTCATTAAAACGCCCAGCGCTTCGCCGCCTTCCATGACCGGCGCCGAGACCGGTATATAATGGTGCCGCCTGCCGCCGTGGCTATGAAGGCTGACGTCCTGTATGAAGCCTGCCTTCTTCCCCTCCCTGAAGTATGGCTCAGAGCTTTCGTCCCTGCCTATGAAGTCATAGTCGGTGCTCGCTACGACCTTTCCGGTCACATCCAGCACGTGCACCTCGATGATCTCGTCGTCAAGGGGCATCTTGACTGAATTGAGATATCCGCCGAGTTCGCGCCCCGCCTGGAGTCTTTTTGCCGAACTTCCGGCCCGTTGTATGGCCTTGAGCCCTTCCCTCACCCGCTCGTCACTTGAAAAGTCAACGGCCCTCTCCTCTTTTGCGTGCAGGAATTCAAGCAGCTCCGCTTTTTTCAGTTCGGCTATGAGGTCGAGCGCGGAGAGAGTGTTTCTTTCAATCGAACTCCTGCTGTTCTCGAGCATCAGGAGGCCGATGAAGGTGGCCGGGATGAGGGAGAAGGTGAAGAGTATTATTACAAGGCGGCTCTTTATGCTCATCTTCTAATACCCGGAACGAGGAGGAGGCCAGCGCCGACGAGAATGAAGAGAAAGGCCGTAGGCACAGCCATGCCGCCGCTTATGCCGGAGACCACGAAGTACAGCAGAGGGGCCTGGAGCACATATCCAAGAAGGGCGAGCACGCCGGTAAAAGCAATGAACGCGCCTGCCGCGACCGTCATGCGCGTAATCCAGTTCTGCCTGAAAAGGAACGCAATGCCCGTTGCCGAGAGTATGATGAAATCAACCATGGTCATCACCGAAGGCATGCCGGGCACGACCGACATGACTGCCCCCGGACTTTCTTTTATGAAGAGCCTTTCCACCCCGGTCTCGACGTGAAAGAGCACGGAAGCCAACTGCGTAGCCATGAAGAGGAGTATGACAAGAGCGGTGGCCGGCAGGACCACCTGCGCCTTGGAGACCTCGCCCCTCGCGGCCTCGGCCATGAAGTACAACGTCATGCCGCTCATGACAAAGGAGACGGCGGTAGAGAACTTCATGGTAACAAATTCTCTGGAGAAGCTCGTAAGTATTTCTATCCCCGAGACCCAGGCAATGACCTCTGCAAGGCCTCCCAGAGAGACAACAATAGAGATGATCCTTATCGCCTTGAGCCTGTCCAGATCCAGCCTCCGCAAAGCATTATTATATAAAGAGACTGCATTCCCTGGCCTTTGTCAAATCGGGGTAGTAACGGAGCAAAAAAGCACGCGTTAAGCGGGCTTTTTTGCTCATATCCTGTTCAGGACTGGTTCAGCTCCTGCTGCAGCCGCCCCCTGCGTTCGGCATCACCTTGCAAATACCCCGTGCTCTCTCCAGGAGAGCAGCGCTGTTTCACCTGTCCCCGCTTTCCTGACGAAGGCCGCCTCTATCCTGTACTCGCTGCCGTTCTTCTCTCCAGTCGATATGACGCGGAACACATCCGATGTCACAAGGCCGCCGTGCATCTGCTCGCCTATATAGCCCTGGGCCTTTCTCTTAAGGACTATCTCGTTCGCAATGCCCTTGCCGTACGTGGCCTCGAGCACGGGCTCCCCGGCGGTATTGATGTTTATCCTGCTGTCGCCGTAGACGGTCACATACATTTCCAGTCCGTCGTACGCGCCTTCCCTTTCAGCGCCCATCCAGTCCGGGATACCGGACGAGCCGTAATATATGGATAAGTTCATGCCCTTCACGAGCATAAGCTCTTCCGTGAAATTCATCGGCCCGTCCTTTGCCCCGTACGGCTCCCTGAGCCCCGCGTAATAGTCGTCCTCGGCGCCGTTCAGGAGGAACTCGTGGTCCTCATCCCTCCAGTCGAGAAGAGAGTCTGCGATGATGTCCCCCGCGGCAGCGTCCACGCCTGTGAGCCGCAGTATCCCGGAGATTGCGCTCCGCTCCGCGGCGTTCAGGTTTATCTTCGCGCGCTCGTCCTCTATTGTGTAACGGACGGTGCCGTTGCCCAGACCGAACTCCCTTTCCGCCGGGAGGGGCTTGTATCCTGCGTCCGTGTTCTTGAGGAATACAATACCGTCCTCGCCAACGGCCACAAGGCCGTAGTCAGCGGATATCTCGGCGGCAGCCCTGTTTATGCCCGCGACCGAAAGGGCCCAGGCAGAGGCTTCGTCCTGGAAGCTCGCTGTCGCGGCGCTCTCGACCCTCATCGTATAAACGAACCCGGGCACAATAAGGAGGAGGAGCGCAAGAAGCCAGAGCACCAGAACAAGCGACATCCCCCTCTGGCATGAAGGGCTCCTCATCGGGCCTCCTGCTCCCCTTTGCCTGTATTTATCCCTGCCTCGAAAATAAGCGGCTTTTTTTTATTTGAAAGATATACAGCCGCCCTTATTGCCTTCGGAAGCCTCTTTTCTTCCGCGGC
>MGPL01000159.1:9221-20395 GCA_001797415.1 Deltaproteobacteria bacterium GWA2_55_10 | reverse complement strand
GCCCCAGGGCATGCCCGTTGAAGCGGTCCTGCCTGCCGAAACAAATGAAAGAGAGCTCTCTTCGCCGTGAAAGAGTATCTCTCCGTCTTCGTCTTCGCAGGGATAGGCCGAAGCCACCAGTCTCCTGAACTCTCCAGAGAAATACCGTTTTACGGCTGCCTCTTCAGCGGCCTCCGCCCCCCTGTCCCATACGCCCAGAGCAAACCTCAACGAGGCCAGGGCGATAAGCGCCACTACGGCGACAATCGCAGTCGAGATAATGACCTCGACGAGCGTGAAGCCCTTTTTATTATTGCTTTTCAAGGGCAGTCCTCAGTGTTGTTAGAAAGAACTCGCTGCCGGAGACAGGGTCTTTTGCACTGACCGCGACCTCAAAGACCCGCGGCCTTCCGTCCTGGGCCCCGAACGGCACTATCTCCAGTCTCCATTCTATCCCTTCCCTGGTGCGCCCCGCTGCCGCTCCCTCCATCACGCTCTCGCTTGACATGGCCTGAGTTAGCCTCGCCTTCGCGGCAAGCACGAGGTCGGTCTTCTCCTTCATGTCGCTCGCAAGCCTCAAGCCCCCTGAGATAAGCCCGAGGAGCGCGCCTATCGCAAGCCCGAGTATGACCATGGAGGCCATGACCTCTATCAATGTAAATCCGCTCTCTGCCTTCATTGTATTTTCGCCACCCATGACCTGCCCGAGCCTTCGAGCACGAGCCTGTACGCGCCGCTTCCGTACCTCACTTCGAACTCGGCGCCGTTCGTCGAGCCTGTGGGGTAAAATACGGCTACAGGCCTCTCCGCCGATTCAATGCCCTCGGGCAGGGAGATATGCCTTGTCCATCCAAACTCGTCCTTCAGCGAGAGGGACTTGCCGTTGTAGACCGCGTAATGCAACCCCTTTTCCCGTATGGCCCTCGTCCTTGCCTCGTCGAGCCCTGACTTCATGAGCCGCACCGCGGATTTCGCGCGAAAGCCGTCGAGGCCCCTTGAAAAAGTAGGCGCGGCAATGGCCGCGGCTATGCCGATGATGGCAAGCACGAGAAGAAGTTCAAGCAGTGTGTAGCCGCTCTCCGTGTTCATTTTTCAATCGAGCCCCTTCCAGCTTACGATGTCTCCTGCCTCGCCCTCTCCTCCGGCAAAGCCGTCAGAGCCGTATGAGATTATCTCGTATTCCTCATGCTCTCCCGGATACCTGTAGGCGAATTCGCGGCCCCAGGGGTCTTTGGGTATCTCTTTCTTGAGATACGGCCCCCTCCACTTCCCGGTCCCGGCCCCGCTGTCCCTCAATGCGGCAAGCCCTTCGGACGTAGTCGGGTATCTTCCGACATCGAGACGGAACAGGTCGAGGGCCGCGCCGAAGAGCTCTATCTGCGCCTGCGCGGCCTTCATCCTCGATTGCTCGACCTTGCCGAAGAACTTCGGCATGACCAGCGCTGCAAGGAGACCGATAATGAGGACTACGACAATGAGCTCGACGAGCGTAAATCCCGTTTGCGGGCTGAAATGCGGCCTCTTTATCCTTTCCATAAAGTCTCCATTACATCGGAATTTCATTGAGGCTCGTTACCGCGAGGAGGACGGAGACGACGATGAAGCCAACGATGAGAGCCATGACCAGTATTATGGCGGGCTCGAGCGTCGAGAGAGCCCGCTTGATGGATGTCTTTATCTCGCGGTCGTAGTTGTCAGAGAGCTTCAAGAGCATCTCGCCGAGTCTGCCTGTCTCTTCGCCGACAGAGATCATGTGGGAGGCGAGCTTCGGGAAGGCGTTGGTCGCGGCGAGGGGCCCGGCAACGCCCATGCCCTTTCTTACGCCGTCGAGCGCAGGGGCTATCTCTTTCTCCAGCGCCATGTTGCCTGCCGTTTTTGCCGAAAGCTCCAGGGCCTCCATTATGGGGAGGCCCGACTGAAGCAGCGTACCGAGCGTCCTTGAAAAACGCGCGACGGATGATTTCCGCAGGATTCCTCCGATGAGGGGCAGCCTGAGTTTTGCGGCATCGAGCCTGGTCCTGCCCTCTGCAGTCGCCGAAAACCTCTTTATGCCGAGCCAGAATAGAAGAAGGCCGGCAGGCAGGAGCCAGAAATAGAATGAGAGGATCCTGCTGGCCTCGAGGAGCATGAGCGCGGGTAAGGGCGCTGCGCCGCCGAGGTCTTCAAATAACACCGCGAATCTGGGTACAACGAAGAGGAGCATGAAGATGACGGCAGCGCCGCCGATCATTGCAAGGAGGAGCGGATATATGAGCGCCGATTTTATCTCGTCCTTTACACGCTCCGTATCTTCCAGGTAGGCGTTCATCCTTTTGAGCGAGGCTTCGAGCGCGCCCCCGGCCTCGCCTGCCCTAACCGTATTGACGAATATCGCGGGAAAGACGCCGTGGCGGGAGAGGCTCTCGGCAAAGGACCTGCCGCCCTGCACGCCTTTCAACAGGTCGCTTATTATTTCCTTCAATCGCCCTGAGTCTTCGAGTTCGCGGAGGAGCCTTAGCGACCTGTCCAGGGGTACGCCTGCCTCGAGCATGCTCGCGAGCTGGTGTGTGAAAGCAGCCACCTGAGCGCCGGTGGCCTTCTTTCTTGAAAAGAAGCTCAAGCGAGCGGACGCGGGCGCGCCGAGAGCCGCCGCAGCGTGGCCGACATTCACCGGGTAGTAGCCCATCGAGCGCAGACGCTTCAGCAGGTCCTGCTCGTTTTCGGCCTTGAGCGTGCCCCTTACTTCCCTGCCGGATGGGTCAACTGCCTGGTAGTTGAATAGATGCATATATTGGATAATGACCTATGTCTTACCACCCCGGAAGAATCCTGAGTTGACCTGAGTTGAAATGATGGGCGCGGGGCAGAGCTCGACAGCCCTGCCTTTTTTTCAACGGATTTTTACTGTTTTTTATCTGGAGATTACGGATCACATCTACGGATGTGAGGAAAGGTCTGTCAACGGCTTTATGTAAGTAACTCTACCCGAAGACATGAGCTTGTCAATCTGCTTTGGGAGTTTTTTTACTCGATGACGGCGGGGGCTGAAGATAATTTTCCGATGACCACGATTATGGAATCGCCTTTCTTCAAGAGCCTGCCGGGATTCGGGAAGGAGAACTCTCCGGCGGAAAGATCTCTTACAAGCGGGAAGCTTATGCGCACGCCGGTTTTACTGTGAACGACCGAGAGTTTGGCGCTCTGGAGCGCCTCTTTGAGCGCGCCGGGCCTGGTCTCGGCAATGGTGAGCGCTGCGTTATCTCCGTCCCCGTAGAGAACGGCGCTCGATACCCTTATCCCGTTGCCCTGCTTCCAGCACCCGGGGAGCATTGAAGAGATGATCAGTATAATCAACAGGGCTGGCAGTCTCATGGCCTCGCGCATACGCCGCGGTAGCGGCCGCCTTTCAGAAGCTGGATGAAGTTCTCGTGAGTAACGGCGTCGGCGAACTCCGTGTAGCACTTTCCGACGTCTTCCTTGCCGTGCGAATCACTGCCGCCGGTAGTCGGGATGCCGAGGGAGGCCGCGACTTCGAAAGCCTTTTGGTTCTCCTCAGGGGTATTGTGGCCGTTAAATGCCTCCACAGCGCATATCCCGTGCACCGCGTCCAGGTCGGCCTTGAAATGCCCCCACCCCCTGAATGGATGGGCCACTATGACCGCCCCGCCTTCCGGCGTGACGAGCCGGATAAGCTCATCGAGCGGCGCGAACATGCCGAGGTCCAGGAAGCTGTTGCCGCTTATGCCGAAGATCAGCACGTGCCCTTCCCTGGCGTCATATTCGGCGCCCCTGAACAGGAGTATCCGGCCTGAGTATTTCTCCTGGAGCTCCCGCGCCCTTTTCGTCGCGGAGTACGAATTATGTTCGGTGAAGGCTATTCCGTCAAGGCCGGCGGCTATGGCGGCCTCTATTTCCTCCTCCGGCAAGGACGAGCTCTCGTGCGTGAACGCGTGGTTATGCAAGTCTATCTTCATGCTAATCGGCAAGCCAGAGGAGCTCCCTTTTGAGCCTGGACGAATAGCGGTGGACAAGGGAGCTGAACCTCGGCCCTTCCGGGCTCTTTGCAAGCTCTTCCGAGGCGAAGGCCGTGTAGCCGAGCCTGAACGCGAGGTAAGCTATGGTGTAGAGCCTGAGCCTCTCCTGGCTGACGCCGTCGCCGGACGCCGCCGAATACCTGGAGATGAAATAATTCTGCTCCATCGGGTTCATCTCGAACTCCACGGTTGCCATTGCAAGGTCCCAGGCAATGTCCTGGCTCGACGGAAAGAACTGGTCAAGGTGATGGTCAAGGCAGTCGGTCTTTCTGTAGCCTTTTTTCGTCAGTATCCATTCGAACGGGAACATCCTGCCGTCCGTATGCACCGCCTCCGAACTCTCAAAGACCCCTTCCAGCCGCTCAAGCGCCCCGGCCTTATCGCCCCAGTCCGTTCCAAGCCCGAGCGTGATATTGCGGCTTATCATGCCGAGGAACTCCTCAAAGCTCATTTTCCGGGAGGACCTGAAATTGCGCTTCAGGAATGACGAGTACCGAGCCATCTCATCGAGAAGGAGCTGGTTCATCTCCCTTTCGGCAACCGGCCTGCCGTAGGCGAACCTGGTGACGATGAAGCCGTTCGTGAAGCGCTCCACGGGTTCCGTAAGCCCCGCCTCGGATAGCATGGCGGACCTTTCCATCTTCGAGGCGCCGTACCTGCCGAGGCCAGCGAACTTCAGCATGTAAGCGCCTCCCCTTGAAGGATCGCCGGAGAGATATTTCCTGCGCTCATGGCGCGGGTGCGCGGCGGGGTAATCGTGTTCGCTCCAGAAGAGCCTTCTCCACATGCCTGCCGATATGTCTTGAAGAGGCGCATCCAGGCCCGCTTCCCTCTGAAGCCTGCCGGAGGGCAGCCAGACATCCTCGAAATATGAGACGTACCTGGCATGCAAGCCCCACCTCCGCCTCGCCTCTTTCGAGACGAAGTCAGCTCCGTCCGGGTCCCAGCTCGGGAAAAGGACGATGTTCTCGTCGGGAATACCGAGCCTGGAGAGCTTTTCGGCAACCGAAGAGAAAGAGGAACCGCTCAGGCCCGGCCCCTCGTCAGCTATAACAAAGACGCTGGTCCTGAGGCCCGCGGCTATCTCTTCGAGCTCGGCGGTAAGCACAGCCTTTCTCTTGAACGGATGGCCCCTGGGCCGGAGCGTGAATGACAGGACGGTTGAGCCGAGGGACTCGAGCTCCGCGGCAATTACTGAAGAGAGGCTGGCGCCGATGCTCCTGAGCCCTATGCATACCACGTCAGCGGGCTTGCGCTCTTCATGGAATTTCCTTGCGGCGGCCAGATATACCTCGGGGAAGAGCCCGTAATGAGCGTAGCCCTCAGGGATGCGCGTCTTTATCCTCGCGGGCAGAGGCATTTGCCGGATCCTCGCGAGCGATGCTTTAAGCCTTCCTGCCCAGACTGAGACCTCCTCCGGCTTCTCTTCCCAGGACGCCCCGAATACGTGTCCTGCGGCGATCGACGCCCTTCTCAGCGCGGCGCTTATCTCGTTAACGCCGTCCTTTTCGGGAAAAAGGCTGTCTGCCACGCCCGATTCGAACCTGCCGAACTCAATAAGAAGCTCAGCGGCCAATTCATGCGTCTTTACGGATTGTACGCTCTCTGCAAGCGTCAGCAGCTCTTTTGCGAAAGAGAGGGTAACAGTGTCGTACTCCGATTTTCTGTAGACGATCATTTCCTGACCTTCCTTGTCTTTATGAATGTTCTGCCTATTCCGGCGTCAACCGGCATATGAAAATCCATGTTTGCCCGGAAAACCTCTGCTCCTTCGAACCCGCACGATGCAAGCGCCGCGGCAACCTCATCGACCGGGTAATATCTCTCAAAGATGGTCACATCCGACCTCGTCCATCCGCCATCAAGACGAAAGAGGGTAAGCTCGACCCTTGCTCTCCGGCAATTCGCGTCATAGGAGCCCCTTAACATGCAGGCGTTATCGTGCTCCACAAAAAAACCGGATTTGGCCCAGGCCTCTTTGTATGCCTCCTCCTCAAGCAGGTCAAAAACAAAAACCCCCCCGGGAACAAGTGCCTCATGGACGCTCCTGAAGACAAGCATCAGGTCAGCCGGGTCGAGTATGTGGTTGATGCTGTCGAATGTGGATACGACCGCATCGAACTTTCTTGCTGTCGAAAAGTCCCTGGCATCCGCCGCGAAAAAACGGGCCTGACTGGCCTTTGATCTGGCAAATTTAAGCATCTCGATTGACAGGTCCGTGCCGGTGACCGAAAACCCGCGTTCATGGAGAGCGCAGACGATGTGTCCGGCTCCGCAGCAGAGGTCGAGGATACTTGCCCCTTCGGTCAGTTCCCGCAGCAGCATTGACTCAAGCGCATCCATTGCAAAGGCGTGGAACCTGAACTCGCTTCCCCAGTGCCTTTCATAAAACCATGAAAGCAAGTCATAGTTGCCGGCGCTCATGCCCTCTCCAGGACCATATTCAGGTTCCTCTCCTCTTTCGGCCTCCATGCGTATTTATAACCCTCGCCTCCACGGAGGAAGTCCAGCACCCTGGCCCCTGACCTTATCGAGTCCTCCGCTGCGTGCTTCAGTATGTGCGTCCCGGGGCTGAGCTTTGAAAGCGCGGGGTCAAAGCCGCTCAGGTAGGCGTAGACCCTTTTTCCCCGGAACAGGCAATAGAGCGCAGCCATGTCAGAGCCCATGTATCTCATCCTGTAGAGACGGAGCATGCCTGATCCGAGCAGGCCGCGAGCGGCCTCCGTATGAAAAGACATTATTTCAGGTCCCTTGAGCACGCCGGGCAGGCCAAGGGAGGCCCATCTCTTTGCATGGAGCGTGAAGAAAGAATCTATAAAGCCCTCCAGCCTTGCCTTATCAGCGGTCTCTATGGTAAGAAAGCCGCTCCGCTCGAGCCTTGCCCTGGCGCGCGCAGACCCGGCTCTTCGATTGACCCGGTGCATGGCGGCAAACTCCTCGATCGTGGGTGGAAGCTCCAGATAAAGACAAGGCTCCCGTTCCATAATCCGCGACCTTATGCCGGACGGAAGCCCGGTCGATAAAAGCGCTGAGCCGGGTTTAAGCTCCTGAAGGTCGCATCTCCTCCAGAGCTCCTGCCGGGCGGCAAGGCGCTCTATTACGGCAAAAGCCCCAGCGCGCTCCAAACCCGGCTTCATCAGGATATCAAGGTAATCCGAGACACCGGTTCCCATGAAGACAAGCTCATCGCCTTTAAGCATGAAAGGGGCGATGCCCGCGAGGGCGCCGTTGATCCTCAGCGCAATCACATAAGGATCTCCGGCCCCGAGGTGAGCGCACCAGGGGACAAGCCACCGGGGCGACTGAAACGGGGTCGCTTCCACGCACAAATCGAAAAGATTGTCCCATTCAGGGCTGAGCGCCTTAACCCCGCCGAGCCCCGTTATCTCTTCTATCTGGAAATCACCGTACATCGCTCCCGCCATTTCGCTTGAATTCAGTTATTTTTCGATAGATGTCGAAGTATGACTCCGCCATCCCGGCTGATGAAAACCTGTTCGCGGCTGCCATGCATTCATCGCGCGATATCATTCCTATATGCGCTATTGCCTCGGCCATTTCGAACTTGTCCTTTACGAGGTAGCCCGTCCTGCCGTGCTCGATTATCTCCGGCAGCGCCCCGCCGGGAAACGCTATGACCGGAGTGCCTGACGCAAGCGCTTCCATCGCCACAAGCGAGCTTGTCTCAGGCGCCAGCGACGGAATGAGCACGCACCTGGCGCCCGCAAGGAGCCGCCGCTTCCTCTCAAAGCCGATTGCCCCCGCAAACCAGCACCAGTCATTATCCACTCGCGGAGCTATCTCGGAATTATAATAATCCTCATGCGCCTCGTACGGGAATACAACTCCGGCCAGTATAAGCCTGGTGCGCGCCATTCTCGCCGCGTCAATGGCGAGGTGAAAGCCCTTCTCGGCGCATATCCTTCCGATCGAAAGGGCGTAACCCCTGCGCGACACCCGGGAGGCGAATCGCTCAAGCGGTACTCCGTTGGAAACCGCTGAAAACGCCTTTACGTCAGGAGGACAGGCGCTCATCTGGCTTTTTGAGACGCAATTGAAAAATGTAAGCGGCCTTTCAGGCTTGAGCGCCTCATGAGAGTACCAGGAAATAGGAAGATGAAGCGTTACAAGCACAGGCGGGCCAGCATCGGGCAGATATTCATTAAAATCTATCCCGTGCATGTGCACGGCATCGACCTTCCAGTGCCTGAGCGCGAAGCTTATGGCCTTCCTGCAAAGTTCATGCACATAAGAGCTGGCCTCTGCGTTGATCCTGCCTCTTACGAGCGGTACTGGCGCCAGCGTGCCATGGACACTCGACCCTTCCGGGGCTATCACTATCGACTGCCACCCGCTTTTGACGAGCGCGTTGTCAAGCGTCAAAAGCACCTGTTCCGCGCCCCCTGCCGTGTCAGGCCCGACCTGCGCGAAGGGATATGAGACCGAGAGGACCGAGAGGCTCACAGCGGCCCCTCAAGCCCGATCTCGCCCATCGCCTTCATGGCAAGCTCCCTCCACTTTCTGCCGTCCACGCCCCAGTTGAACCTCTCATAATGAAGCCCGCCGTCGTGCGGCGGAGCGGTGAAATCATAGGCTGGCGCGGCCCTGAACCTCTCGAAATCAAGCGGGAACCTCTTGAGCAGGCCTGCCTGAGTCGTGAAGCTGTCCATCATCTGCGCCTTGAGGCGCTTCTGTTCCTCCGTCAGGATAACGGTGATGTCATCGAAGCCTTCCTTTGGTATGAACTCCATCACCGACAACCGCCCGTTCCTCTCATGATAGAGCGGGTATTCGATCATGGGCGGCGGCAAGACGCCCTCTCGCCTGAGGAGCGCTGCCGCGGCATGGACGGAAAAACATACCGAATCATGGTCCGGGTGGCCTCCGTCGTACGGCAGGACCAGGATGGATTCTGGCTCAATCTCTTTTATCAGCTCCACGAGCCTTAATGCTATCTTGACGAGGTTGAAGCTTGAGAGCTGGTCAGGGACCCATGCCTGAAAGCAGTCTTCCGGCTTTATTCCAACGACGGAAAGGGAGCGCATGAGCTCCTTCCTTCTCGCTTCTGAATACTCTTCTGCTGACCTGAACCCGTGCGCCATTGCATCGAGCATGTCCCTTGGCGCACCGTCAGTGACGTGCATGAAGAGCGCCCTCTCTATATACCTGTACATGGCCCCGGCCCCGGCGACCTCGTCGTCAGGGTGGGCTGCGGCAACAAGAACCTTCTCGCCGAAGATGTCCTTCACGAACTCGCGGGTATAGCCCATAAAGGAGGTCCTTATGAACCTAAACTCTCTGGCACGCATATCTTTTAACCATAGCGGCGCAAAAATCAGCGAACTCCACCGGGTCCTGCGGCGGACTCGTATGATGCGGCTTTATGCCCCTGGACTCGGGCGTGAAGCAGAATGTCACCGTGACATCGAAGTCCTCAAGGGCCCTCATCTGCCTGTCGAACCATGAGAGCGCGAACGGGCGCAGGCTGTCTGCCCAGCTGAGTCCGGTGCGGAGCTTCTTTACCCCGAGCCTTTTGAGCCACTTTACCGCGTCGTCGAGGCGGTGGTCCTCAAAATGGAACCACTGGCAAATACCGAGGTCAGGCGCGAACTCCGGGAAGAGCTTCAATGCCCTCTTGGGCGTCCCGTCCTCGCGGATGAGCCCCATATAGAAATGCCTGTAGTACGCCGAGCCTTCTGCCTCCCTGTGCCTGGTCGTGGCAGGCCAGGTCCTAGGCAGGTCATAGAGGCTGTACCAGTGTATGCGCTCCGTCCTGCCGATAAGGAGCTCCGCCGAGCGCCTGAGGCCGAACTCCTGGACCTCTTCGGCGCCGAATGTAGAGACGCCGACCTCGGAGACCCAGACAGGCAGGCGGGAAACCGTCCTTATCTCAGAGAGCTTTTCCGGCCATTCGTGTATGGCCCAATGATTCCAGTCGAGCGGAAAGCCGTGGACCGCAATGACATCAAGCTCATCAAGGACGCCCTTGTCCTTGAGGTTCCTGATGAAGTCGGGGTCTATGGGCGAGATGCCGCCGAGCACCTTCAGAAGGGCGCTGTTCTCCGAGCTCACCGCCTTTGACGCGAACTTCACCATCTCGGCGTATGCGTTCCATTCCGGGTCAAGATGAAAGTCCCAGTGGGAGAGGTTATTGGGTTCGTTCCAGAACATGACCGCTTCTATCACGGCTCAGTCCACCCCCTTTCAGACCTTTTGCAGATGAAGACCTCCCCCTCGGGGCGGCCGAGTATTTCAAAGCCGGCGCTCCGGAGCATGGCCTCGGCGCATGCCCTGTTCGGCAGCCACCAGTTGGTATTGTCCCCGGCGTATTTATTTTCAATGAAGTGCATTTTGGGAAAAGCAGGCCTGTCGAATATGCCGCTTTCGCTGAACGGATAGTCGTCTTCGACCTCTTCAACGCCGTTGTTGCCGCGCAGCATGGACTGGAATACGAGCATGTCAGCCGCCACGTGCTCGTAGAGCAGGTCGAGCGCCAGCAGCGGATGGCGAAGATGATAGAGCACGCCCATGAACAGCACGACGTCGAACTTTTCTTTCAGCTCAGCAACCTTGTACACGGACATCCGCCTGAACTCTATGTCCGCTCCCAGGACCCCTGAGGCAAACCTGGCCTGTCTGAGATAGCCCTCGTCGAAGTCGATCCCCAATACCCTGTCAGCTCCCCTCTTCTTCATTTCTATCGAATAGAAACCCGCGTTGCAGCCGATATCGAGGACTCTCTTGCCGGCGAGGTCAGCTGGCACCGCGTGGGCAAAACGCTGCCATTTGACATTGGGGTAGTCGCCGAGGAAATGCTCCGGCGCGGTCTGCACTCCGCGCAAGTCCATGTTCTGGAACCACGGGCCGAGATCTACTACGCGCTGTGCTATCTCTTGCCTTGAATCGTTCATCTAATCATTTTCCTCTCCAGGCGAACTGAGGAGCCTTATCGCCTCCCTGTACCCGTTCAATGTGCCGACATCCACGTATGAGCTCCCGGTCTTTACTCCCACAGCCCTGCCTCCCTTTGCGAGATATTCATTTACGAGTGTCCCGATGTACTCGTCCTTTTTCTCCCGCTCCAGCCAGAGCCTGTGAAGCTCCGCGAAGACAGAGCCCCTGAGCTTGAACGATCCCCAGACCCAGTTGCTCGACGCATGCTTTTTCTTGACCTGTATTTCG
>MGPL01000159.1:5576-9204 GCA_001797415.1 Deltaproteobacteria bacterium GWA2_55_10 | reverse complement strand
CGAACTCGTCAGGCTGTATCAGCGGAAGGGCCCTGAAGAGCGAATCGCAAAGCCCGAGCGGCTCCGGCTGGACCATGTAGCAGATATCGGCTCCGCCTATTCTGCCGCCGTAATATTCCATGATGTCGGACTTGCCCGGAGATATGATAAAGCAGAGTTTTTTTGCGCCGGCGCATACCATCCGATCTATAAGGTATTCGCTTACGGCCCGCGGCCTCTCCTCTTCTCCCTCTATCCTGCTCCCCACCGGCAGCAGCTCCTTGGAGAAGGCGAGCGGCTGGATCCTCGACCCTGCGCCTGCGGCAGGGATTATCCCCCACATGCCTCCTCCTTCCCCTGCAGTACGCATTCCATTATCCTTTCGAACTCGGCTGCCCTCTCATTCGAGGTATGCTCTTCGAGGACTCTCTCGCGAGCCGCCGCCGCAATCTTGCGCCTCTCGGTTTCATTCATTGCGAGCGCATCCACGACCTCTTCGGGGCTTCGAACTATGACTATCTCCCGGCCCGGCGAAAGGAAGTCTTCGATGCCGTCCCAGAAATCGCTCAGGACCGGACTTCCGCAAGCGGCCGCCTCGAATAGCCGGCCTGACGGGCACCAGCCCATCCCTGCCATCGCTCCCCTGGTGACATTCAGGGTCCATTTCGCAGACGAATAGAAGAGCGGATGCCTCGGAGGGGGCACGTGCCAGACGAAGTAGATATTCCCGGTCCAGGGAAAGTCCCTGGGATAGAGCGAGCCGCCGAGCACAAACCTCTTCTCCGGAAGGCGTCTGGCGGGCTCTATAAACAGTTCTGTCAGAGAACGCTGCCTGTCCTCAGCAAATGTCCCGAGGTATGAGAGGTCGGCCTCGTACTCGCTCACCTTGTCAGACGGGCCGTGCATCTCCGGGTCCACGCTCCCGTAAAGGGGCGCCGTCTTTTTGGCTCCCAGAACGGATTTAAGCTCATCGAGCGCGCGGCCTCCCGTGTAGCTCAAAGTCATATCGAAGCCGCCGAGCCCGTCCTCCGGCAGGTAGCCTACCTCTTTGCCCTCTTTCAAGTTCGCCAATGTAACCGGCGTATCAAGGTCATAGAAGCACTTGATGCGAGCCGCGGAAGAAAGGACAAGGGCTGCGGCCTCTCTGCCGTCAGGGCAATAGGAAGTCACCATGCCCACGTCCGCGTCCCTCAGCTCGGCCTCCGCTCTCTTCCTTATATTCTCCCAGCTGCCGTAGAGGACGAGATCGAGCCATGCGGCTTCCGTCATGTCCCTGTTTGACGCGTAATACGGCACGTCCTTTTCAAAGAAGACCACCTTGTGCCCTTTCCGGGCAAGGGCGCGAGCAAGTGCGCGCCAGAGGGTCGCATGTCCGTTGCCCCATGACGAGCTCATAGTAAGGCCGAATATCACGAGCTTCATCTACTCTCCTTTGCCATAAAAACGGCATAAGGCAACAGGATCACCTTATGCCCCTTGCGCGCGAGACCCGGAGGATTACTCGCCGGATGCGCGCCACCTTCCGCGCTCTTCTGCCGAAGGCTCTCCGCTTGCCTCCATGACCTGCTTGAAGTGTATCAACTCCTCCCTGAGCTGCCTGAACGATAGCGTGCCAAGGAGCTTCTGCACGGCTGGAGGGGCCCCGCCGGGGAGGTTGTAGGCCATGTGGAGCCTGAGTTCCGTGCCCCTGTTTCCGGGCGCTTTTCTGAACTCGACGAGACCCTCGGTGTCTATGTCCGAGTACGGCAACGACCTCCATGCTATGTACTCGTTTTCGCGCTCGTCTGTTATCTCGGCGTCCCATTCCACCTTTATTCCGCCGGGCGCGATAGCTCCCCAATGCGAACGCCTGGAGTCTATAACCTTTACCTCTTCCAGGTGGCTCATCACCTCCGGCAGGTTCTCCAGGTTTCTCCAGAAGCCGTATAACTCGTAAACCGGCCTGTTTACGGTGATGCTCTCGTGTATCTCTATGGGGCCGCCTGATGTTTTCACCCCAAGGCGGTCGTAGAGCGCGCAGTGCCCTGTCGACCCCCTGTACATGAGATAGCCGCCCGTAAGGGCCGTAAGCAGACCGCCGAAGGAACCCTTGCGGACTCCCTTTGCGGCGAGAAGGCCGCCGAGGGCGACCGATATGAGGCGCTCGCCGGCGCCAACATTTATCCCTTCTTCCGTATACCAGTATCCGGGTTCATGGTGTGTCATTTGAGAACCTCCTGTTTTTTGAGTACGCGGCCCATGTAGCTCTCGAGCTCGTCCACCCTGTGGAAGGCCGTGTGGCCGGCAAGCACTCTTGCCCTGGCCCTCTCGCCCATCTTCAGCCTCTCCTCTTCAGGGGTCTCCCGAAGATACCTGATGGTCTCCTCGGCGCTCCCGGAGATGAGGATCTCGACCCCGGGCCTGAAGAAGGTCTCCAGGCCGACCCAGTAATCAGATATCACCGGGGTGGCGCAGGCGGCAGCCTCGAAGAGCCGCACGCTGGGCGAATATCCGGCCCTCACCATGTCTGCCCTCGTTATGTTCATGGTGAAGGCCATGGAGCCGTAAAAGGAGGCGTGCTGTCCCGGGGGCAGATGGTCTATCCTTTCCGTATTGGCGGGCCATGCTATCGTATCCGGGTAAAGGGGGCCGGCCACCACAAAACAGCCGTCAAGCCTCCTTGCCGGCTCAAGCATAAGTTCGTCGAGCGCGCCCTGCCGGTCCATGCTGTATGTGCCTATGTAGCCTATGTCCCATTTCCTTTGCATCTGGAGAGGCCTGTAGAAATCCGGGTCTACCGAGCAGTAAAGCGGCCTGGCCATCGGAGACCCGTAATCCCTTTCAATCTTCGCGAGTATCGGCCCTCCCGTGAAAGACAGGTACAGGTCGAAACGCGAAATCAGCTCCGGGGTCAGATACTCGTAATCGCGCCTGCATAGTTTTGCGAGCGTTACGGGCGTGTCTATGTCGTAGAAGGCGGTCGCGCCCCGCGCCGCATTCAGCGCCCATTCAGCAACCTGGACGCCCTGGGGAACGTACGAGCCTATGATGACGAAATCAGCCTCCCTCAACTCCGCCTCGTAGCAGTCTTTCAACTCTTCCATATTTGAGTATAGCCCCGTTCTGCACCAGGGCGGTTTTGCGAGGTCCCTGTTCTCCCTGTACCAGGGCACGTCCTTTTCAAGGAAGAGGACTTCGTGGCCGCGCCCCGAGAGCTCCCTTACGAGACTTCTGTAGGTGGTAGCGTGGCCGTTGCCCCACGAGGAGGTAATTGAAAGGCCGAGTATCGCTATCTTCTGAGGTCCAAGCGCCATAAGTCCAGTCCGGGATTATGTATTCACTTGAAAGAAAGCCCGATCAGGGTTGCGTCGACCTCTCTGGCCCTGTGCGTATACGTATGCTCCGACATGACGCGCCTGAAGGCGTTCCTTCCGATCTCGGCAGCCCGCTCAGCCGTAAGGTCATCGAGTATTTCCGCAACCTCGTCCCCGCTCCGGGCCACGAGCACCTCTTTGCCCGGCTCAAGAAACTGCTCGATGCCCGCCCATTTATCGGTGATTATGCACGCGCCGGCGCCGGCGGCCTCGAATATCCTGGTCGGAGGGGAAAAGCCGTAACTTGCCATCGAATCCCTGTTTATGTTCAGCACGGCAAGGCAGGTCGAGTTGAA
>MGPL01000159.1:0-5552 GCA_001797415.1 Deltaproteobacteria bacterium GWA2_55_10 | reverse complement strand
CCTGTCCGGCATGCGGTTGCCGAGAAAGCCGAGATCAGCCCTGAACCTCTCGACAGGCGTAACAGGATAGTGCGTCTCAGGGTCAAGGGCGTTGTATATCGGCCTGCACTCTCGCGCGCCGAAGCCCTTGTACTCGTCCACGACCTGAGAGCCGCCGCCGTATGTGAATATGAAATCGTATTCATGGACAAGCGGCCTGAAGCGGTCTTTCGGGTCGTTTTTCATCCTCTCGAGTGTTGCCGGGGCGTCGACGTCCCAGAACGCGGCGAGCTTGCCGGGAGAGCGCATGTCGAGTACTACCTTCTCAAGGTACTCGTCAAAGGCTCCCACGCCGCTCGCCTTTACGATAAGGTCGGATCCTTTGGCGTCTACAAGCGCCTCATCGACACCGGACTCTGTGGCAGGATAGACCTCGACCTTTGCCCAATCCGGGTCGTCTATGTCCCTGTGCTTTTGCCTGTCATAGGCATCGGGCTCATAGAACGTTATTTCGTGTCCAAGCCCGCTGAGATTCTTGATGATGCCGCGGTAATACGTAGCGGCCCCGTTCCAGTAGGCTGAAACGAGCGACGAGCCGAAGAACGCTATCTTAAGCCCTTGTCTCATAGGCAAGTTCCCTGCCTCCGTTCATCTCTGTACATATCGAGAGGAGCTCATCGACCCTGTTTGCGCAGGTGTGACGCGCTCTCACAGTCTCCATTCCTCGCTCTGCCAACTCTTCCCTCATGGAACCGTCGTTCATGAGATCGTTCAGGCGCCTTTCCATCTCATTGCCGTTACGCGCCACCAGGAAGTCCTCGCCCGGGCTGAAAAGCCCCTCTGCGTCGTCCCACGGCGCACAGACAAGGGGGATACGGCAGGCCAACGCCTCAAATACCCGTATGGTCGGTATGCCGGGCAGGGCCTGTACGTAAGGCCTCCTTGGCACATGCACAGTGCACCTGAACTGGGCGAAGACGGCAGGCACCTCGAAGTTCGGCAGCCATCCCCTGTACTCCACCCCGCATTCCTCGAGGATATCGAGCGCGTGGTCAGGGTACCTTACGCCGTGCGCCTCCGCGGCTATGCCAAGAGATTTTACGGGCCTCAAAAAGAACTCTTCAAGTTCAAGCGTGCGCTCGTCATCGCCCCAATTGCCTATCCAGACCAGGTCGCCTCTTTTCAGGCGCTTGAGGGGCCTGAAGACCCTTGTGTCGGCTGCCTCGTGCCATGTCCAGGCCCTTTGTGCCAATCCGCGCTCAAGGTATATCTCTTTAATTATTTCGCCGAAGGCGAGCACGCCGTCATATTCGGAAAGGTCGTAGGCAGCCATATTCCGCGGCTCTGTGATGGTGCGGTGGTGGGTATCGTGAAAGAGGAGCCTGAATGAAGGGTTAGCGGCCCTGTGCTCGCCTATCCTACGTACCAGCTCATGTTCGTTCCATTCATGCACAATGACGACATCGGCCCCGTCGATTGCCCTTGCTATGTCGAGGGACGAGAGGTCGTACCTGTTGCTCATGAGGCCCGGATAAACGGATTGGAAGAGGCCTGTGGCGTCTTCGCAAACGCTCTCGAGGTTGGCTACGCACCACGAGTCAACAGGCTCATAGACCTCGACCTCGTGGCCGCGCGATAAGAGCTCGGTCGTGACTCCGCGCAGAAAATGCGCGTTGCCGTGGTTCCAATCCGAGATGAGCGATTGATAGAACATCACGAAGCGCACGCCTGGACCTCCTCAATCGAGCTGCCCATGAACCTTCCATAAAGCTCAAGGTATCCCTGCACCATCCGTTCAGCCGAATAGGCAAGGCCGCGCTCCCTCGCCATGCTCCCGATCTTTTCCCTTAACGGCCTGTCAGCCGCGAGCCGTTCTATCGTCCCAATGAGCCCGTCCCTGTCATCAGGGGATACGAAAAGAGCGGCCCCTTCCCAGAGCTCGCGCAGGCTGGGAATATCTCCCAAAACGAGCGCGCAGCCTGAAAGTGCGGCCTCGAGAACGGTCAGGCCGAAGGGCTCGTACTTTGCCGGAAGCGCGAAGACAGCGGCCCTTGAGAGCCGTTCGGAAAGCTCTGAAGCGGAAAGCACTCCGACCATTTCTATCGAGCCGTCGGTATGAAATCTTTCTGAGGCGAACTCAGTCGGCCCGGCGGCGCAGACGGGCCAGCTCAACTTTTTCGAGACCGCCTGGAGAGCGGCAATATTCTTCGCCTCGTCCCAGAGCCTTCCGGCTGTAAAGACTATCTCTTCTTTTTTGCCAGGGTTGAATAGCGAGCTCGTCCTGCCGTTCGGTATTACGAAACTGGGGGCGTTAAAATCATAGTGCCGTTTGAGGGCTTCAAGCATCGCCCTGCTCGGCGCCGCGACGGCATGTACGCCATTCAGTCCGGCCGCGACCTCCTGCGAGTATCTATTCCATTCGCCGGATATCGGGCCCTTCCGTACAGCCTCCCACCATGAGAGGACGCATGAATGGGCGACTATCAGGCTGGGAGCCTTCCACGGCAGGCTGCCGTGGCAGTAGTTGTTAAGGTGGACTATATCAGGCTTGATATAGCCTTCGAGCCTCAAGAGCCATTCACCGGCAAGGGTGACATTTATCCAGGGGTCGTCCTGCCATTCGAGCCTGAAGCCGCTCTCATATAATTCGAGACCCCTTATCGCCCTCGCCTCCGCGAGCTGACTCCTCGAGATGGCAGGCCCCATCGTCGCCAGTGATACGCTCACGCCCGCGTCCGAGAGCCCCGCTGCAAGCTCCATCGCATAGGTCCAGACCCCGCCAGCGGTATCCGCTGTCATGAGCACCCTTTCGGGCTTCCTGATCTCAGTTGCTCTCATATTCTTCAAGCTCCTTCATTGCCGCCGGACGATCATCCTGTATGTCGCTAAAGGACCTGTTGGCGTTTATGTAATAGTCATGCGCGCGCTCCCATGCGTTGTCGTCCGGCTCGCCCCACCTCCTCGAATACTCTTCTGAGCCGGGATAGGGGAATAACGGCACAGGCTTATTCGCCCATACGCCCGCGTCAAGAAGGCGGGACCTCCATTCCTCGACCGCCTCGGGGCTGTCCGTGTGCGCGTTCAGCAGGGTGGACTGCACGAATTGCACGCCCTTTTTGGCAGCTGCGAGCAGATTGACAAGCTCGATCGTCGTGGCAGAGCATCTTTTCCCGAGAAGGGCCCTGCCCTCCTCGGTCACGCTCTCGATACCTGCCTCAATGGAAACGCAGCCTGCCGCGCCCAGCAGTTCGAGCATTTCAGGCTTCCAGAGGTCTATCCTGGTCTGAATACCGAATGAAATATTGCGGTTCGAGAGCGCCTCGAGGAGCTTTCGGTCGGGCATGAAAATCTCGTCTATGAAATAGACGTACTCGACCCCGTTTGAGATGAGCCGGTCTATCTCTTCGAGGACGACCGGAAGCGGCCTTCTCCTGTAGTTGTTCCTGAACTCCCTTTTAGCGCAGAAGGTGCACGAGTACGGGCAGCCCCTCGACGCCTCTACATCGGCGCCAGGCCCGTCAGTACAAGCCCCGAACCTGTGATGGTGATGTTTATGTCTTTCGATGTATTCAGCCGGCCATTTGACGGCCGGCAGCATGGACATATCGGTAGCCCTCGGGCCTGCCTGGGCCTTAATGCCGGATGAGGTCTTATATGAGATCGACTTGATATCCGGAAGGCCTTTTTCCGCAAGCTCGGCGAGCACAGTCTCAGGCTCGCCCATGACCGCAATATCCGCCCCGAGCTTCTTCAATGCCGCCGCCGGTGTGACGGAGCAGTGCGGGCCGACGACTACCTTCCTGGCCTCCATGTCCTGAAGCGAGCGCAGCAGGAGCATGGGCACTCTGAGCTCAGGCTGCGGGCAGCGCCAGAAGAGATAACCGGGCGCCGTAGTGACCACGATAAAATCAGGCGAAAGGGCCTCGACCCGCTCCCTTACGGCCGACGGGGAGAGTCCTTCGAGATGCGCGTCTATTATTTCAGCCCTGTGTCCGGCCCTCTCAAGGAGCGCCTTTGAATAGCCTAATTCGAGCGGGAAATGTGGCTCCCTGCAGCCGAAATATACGCTGCCTGAGAAGTCCCAGTTCGGGTAGATTAGAGCAAAGACCATTAAAACCTCGTATGATCAAATTAATCAGATAGTCAGGCCTCTTCCAGCGAGCTCCCTGCTGGCCTCCGCCACTTTGTCGAGTGCGACCCTGCCTTCGAGCCAGCCCGCAAGCTCCACAATCCCCTCTTCGAGCGTGACCCTGGGCTCGTAACCGAGCGCCTTCCTGGCAAGCGAGATATCAGCGAAACAATGCCTGATGTCGCCCACCCTGTATTTTCCAATGACCTCGGGGGCTATCTTCTTGCCGAACACCTTGCCCATCCTTTCCGCAATTTCAAGAATGGAATAACTTTGGCCGCTTCCCACGTTAAACGAGGAATATGCCGCCGCCGGACATTCGAGCGCGAGTGAGCATGCATACGCGACATCGCGCACGTTGACGAAGTCCCTCTGCTGAAGGCCGTCTTCGTATATAAGAGGCGCTTTGCCGTTAAGGAACCTTGCCGAAAAGATGGCCAGGACGCCGGTATACGGGTTCGACGATGCCTGCCTCGGGCCGTAGACATTGAAAAATCTCATTGCCACGGTGGGGATGTTATAGGCCCTGCCCGCTACAAGGCACATCTTCTCCTGGTCGTATTTCGTAAGCGCGTAGACGGATGCTATTGAAGGCGGCTTTGATTCAGGCGTCGGCACGGGAGAAAGGCTCTCGCCTGAGAAGCCCATGGGCTCCCACCTGCCCTTTCGGAGATCCTCTATTTCCCTTGCCGCCGTTTCGCAAATACTGCCCTGCTTCGTGCGGTATCGCCCCTCGCCGTAGATGCTCATGCTGGAGGCTACGACGAGCCTTTCAACCGGCCTTTCGATAAGGGCCTCAAGGAGCACGGCAGTACCCCTGCAGTTGACATCGATGTAATTCTCGATTTCGTACATCGATTGGCCTACGCCGACAGCGGCAGCGAAATGATATACAGCGTCAATACCCTCCAGGGCTTTCTTAACCGCCGCAGGGTCCCTGACGTCCCCTGTAGAAAGCTCTACATCGCTTGAAAGGTATTCAGGCCTGCTCTTATCAACGCCGTGCACCTGCTCGGAGAGGCAATCGAGCGCCCGCACCGCATATCCTTTTTTCAGCAACTCGTCCGCGAGATGAGAGCCGATGAATCCCGCGCCTCCGGTAATGAGGACCTTCTTCACCAGCGCACCTCCTGTTGGTCGTTTCTTGACAAGGGCTCAGGACAAAACAGGATTGCTGCCCTAGTTCCAGAGAAACCAGCACGGAATGGGACATGTCTTTTTCGGCTTAAGCTCGTTCGACGGACCGCTGGAATGGGAGAATTACAATCGGTTGCAGAGGCGCGGGTGCACTCGGCATAAGCCTCCTCCGGGCGAATTCTTCTTTTCTAAATCTATATCAGGATTCAGCTTTGTCAAGGGTCGCAGGGGCCTGCTGGACGAGTCATTCCCAAAGACGATGGAATGTCCCCTTAACCCGAAATCCTTTAACTTCCGGCTGCCGCTA
>MGPL01000158.1:9587-11589 GCA_001797415.1 Deltaproteobacteria bacterium GWA2_55_10 | reverse complement strand
CCTGTTTATATAAGGGCTTCGATGTGGCAGTGGTACCCGATAGTCGAGCTTGAGAAGGGCAAGACCTACAGGGTGCACCTCTCGTCGATGGACATACAGCACGGCTTCTCGGTGCTGCCCATCAACATGAACTTCATGGTCTTGCCGGGCTACGACTACGTCCTTAAGCTCACGCCCACTACCACCGGCGAGTTCCATATAGTCTGCAACGAGTTCTGCGGGGTCGGGCACCACATGATGGTCGGCAAGATGTACGTTAAGGAACCTACAACCTAAGGGGACCTGAAAGGAGGGTCTATAATGCCGCAGCAAGACCACAGAGATATTATCGAAGCGCCGGGCGTGTTCGTCCTTGCACTTATATTCCTGGCCGTGTTCATAGTCATCTGGTTCGCGCACCTCAAGTGGCTCATGGACGTCTGGGGAGTACAGTAGGCTCGCGGAGCCGAAATAATTTAAGGGAGGTGTGTAAAATTCATGGCTATTTTCAGGACAGACGCCTTGTCAGGCCTCAAAATAGATAAAGCTACAGAGAACCTTGTCAGATGGAACGTTATAGCGGCCCTGGCCACTCTCGCGGTCGGCGGCCTCCTCGGCCTGCTGGTTGTCCTTACAAGGTGGCCGAGCGTGCACCTGCTCCCGCTTGACTACTATTACAGGTTCCTCACCCTTCACGGCATAGACGCCCTGCTCGCGTGGATTATCTTCTTCGAGATAGCGCTCGTGCACTTCACCTCGGCGGCCCTTCTGGGCACCCGATCGTACGTCCCGTGGCTCGGCTGGCTTGCCTTCGCCCTCATGCTCGCGGGCGGCGCGGTCATTAACGTAATCGTGCTCATGGGCGGCGCTGACGTGATGTTCACCTCCTACGTTCCCCTGAAGGGCGACCCCCTCTATTATCTCGGGGTAATACTCTTCGCCGTAGGCGCGCTCCTTGGCTTCATCGTCTTTTTCATCAACATATTACTCTCAAAGAGGGACGGCGGGTACAAACGGACCCTGCCCCTGGGCGCCTTCGGCATGCTCGCGGCCAGCATCATAGCGGTGCTTACGCTCGGCCACGGAGCCGCCATCATGGTCCCGACCTGGCTCTGGTCAATGGACCTCATCGGCACCATAGACCCTGCCGCGTACAGGCTGGTCTTCTGGGGCCTGGGGCATTCCTCCCAGCAGATAAACGTCTCGGCCATGGTCGCCGTATGGTATATGTCCTCGGCCTTTATCATCGGCGGCAAGCCTGTGAACGAGAAGCTCTCCAGGACGGCGTTCGTGCTCTATATCCTCTTCATAAACGTCGCCTCCGAGCATCACCTGCTGGTGGACCCGGTATTTTCGACCTGGCACAAGATAGTGAACACCAGCTACATGATGCACCTCGCGGTCCTCGCCAGCATGATACACGCTTTCGCGATACCGGCATCCATCGAGGTAGCGCTCAGGAAGCAGGGGCACACGAGGGGCCTCTTCGAGTGGCTTAAGAAGGCGCCCTGGGGCAACCCGGCCTTCTCGGGTATGGCGATATCGATCCTGCTCTTCGGCTTCCTCGGAGGCATCACCGGCGTCATATTCGGCACCGAGCAGTTCAACATCATCCGCCACAACACGATAGCCATCACCGGCCACTTCCACGGCACTGTCGTTGCGGGAACCACGATAGCCTTCATGGGCTTCACCTATCTCCTCATCCAGTACGTATTCAGGAGGGAGATAATATGGAAGGGCTTCGCAACGATCCAGCCCTGGATATACGGCGTGGGCGTCGCGCTCCTTTCCATAGGCATGATGTCGGCTGGCTCCTTCGGCGTACCCAGGAGGCACTACGACATAACCTTCTCCGGCGCGCCGTTCTCCTTCACCTTCGACCCGTCAATAGACCTCTTCCTTTCCATGATGGGCGTCGGCGGAGTCCTTGCCGTGACCGGCGGAGTCCTCTACATCGTTCTTTCGTTCGGCTCCATAATCTGGGGCAAGAAGATAGAGCAGTAACGATAACGAGTCTCAA
>MGPL01000158.1:3236-9557 GCA_001797415.1 Deltaproteobacteria bacterium GWA2_55_10 | reverse complement strand
TTTTTTGCTCGGATGTTGAACAAGGCCATCTGCTTTGTTGGCATCAAACGCTCATCACTGCGGCGTACATGGAGAGTACGCCGCATTCGTCGCTCCTCGAAGAGAAGCAAGCTGTTAATCATGCAATTAACCTCTTTTTTGCAAAGGGCCTGAGATTGCTTCGCTGCGCTCGCAATGACGGCTGATTAACTGTCATTCTGAGGAGCCGGAGGCGACGAAGAATCTCGGCGTATGCACAAAGGAGAGAGATTCTTATCTCGCCCCATCCATGGGGCTCGACCCTTCGGGCTGCCGCGCCTTCGGCGCAGCATTCAATTTTTGCTATCCTGCAAAAATTGTCGCTTCGCTCAGAATGACAATTTGGTAGAGCTAAAATTTTTCTTATCCCCAGATATTTATCTCGTAGTCCCTGCCCTCCCATGCGCCGTTTGCCCTGTAGCGGAAGGTGAATATCAGCTTCGTGCCGGGCGCGAAGCTTTCATGGTCAAAGTCCCTGTTCCATATGCCAAGCCCTGTAGAGGACATCGGCTCTTCGTTCCTTGTGGCCCAGTTGTCCTTTGTCCATACCAGGTCGGCGTCCTCGTAGGATATGATGCGGACGATGTCCGTGTTCTTCGCCGAGCTTATGAGCTTGTCCTTTTTCCATGCCGACATGTGGAGCTTTGTAATCCGGTCGGCGTATCTCTCCTTGACCTCTTCTATTATATCGAAACCCGCGTTATCGCGCATGCTCCGCAGCACCTTTATATATTCCGCGTGCGCCCAGACGAGCGGCGTGGCAGACCCGGTGGGCCGGCCTTTATAGAGGCCCCTTTCAGGGATGTTCCCGCTGTCCCATATCTGCTCGGGGAAGAGGTGGCCTTCGTTGGCAAAGGACTCAAGCGACCTCACGTATTCCTCGGGCGTGCCGCCGGAGATAATCTCGTACATGGCCCTCTCGCCGGTAAGGAGCGGCCAGGGCCTGCCGACGCCGGTGCCGTCGAACGGAGAGCCGTCCTCTTTCTCTCCGTATCCGTCCCCGAAGAACCGCCTGAAGGCTATCCTTCCGTTGTGCTCGAACCGGAGGAGCCTGTCTACCACGCGGAGCGAGTTTACTACGTGCGGGTCCCTGGGGCCGCGCACGCCGTATCTCACGAGGTCGAGAAATCCCGTATCGACTATCTCGCCCTGGTGATGAGGCCTGTCCTTTGGCCTCCCCCTGTTGAAGACGAGCGGGTCGTAGAGCGCTTCATCGGCCGAGAGTTTTTCGGGCACATCGTGAACTATCCTGAGGTAATGCCCGGATATGCCTTCTCCTATGCAGTCGCACTCCGAGAAGGTCCAGTCTTCGAGTTTTGTCTGCCAGTAGTCGGCAGTCGAGAGGAGGTGCTTTGAGGCGGCCTTTTCATTCATCTCATCTGCCCAGTAAGCGCCGCACACAAGGGCCGAAATTTCAGCGGCAAGCTCGGCAGGGGAGAAGCCCATGCCCTCCTCCCAGCGCTCTGTTCCTGAAGAGGGGCCGACCCTCGCGATATAGGCGGCAGCCTTCTTTACCATCGGGTAATAGGAGTCCCCGATAAGGCCGAGGCCCTTGAGCCTCCACGCGAGTATTACGGGCAGCGCTGTCTGCGTGAGGTCCAGGACCGGCTCCACGACCTCTCCGTTTATCTCCATGCTCCTGTGCCACGAGCCTGTATCGGTCTGAACGGACTGGATGTGGTTCAATATGGATAGCGCGGTATCGTTATCGCCCAATGCCAGGAAAGCAAAGGCCCCCTTGCAGAGGTCCGCGGGGCGTATTATGTGATAGCCGAGCGCTTCCTCGCCGCGCATCGCCTCGCCCCAGGGGATGGAAAGAGAAGGCACGATAGCGCCGGGCCAGGTCTTGTCCTCGTGCGCCTTCAATATTGACGCGCTGGTCAAGAACCGCCTTCCCTTGTCGACCGAGCGCCTTCCGAGGTGGTGCGTTCTTCCGAGGTACTTTCTCCAGCCCCTTATGTACTCCCGTTCTATATCGGCGTATTTCCTTGTAAGGGTCCTCTCGGTCTCGAGCACTGCCTCGACCTCGTCCTTGCCGAAGCTCAGCACGAGGTTGAATTCGCCTTCAGGCTGCAGCTCTGCCGTGAGCGCGACATTGCCGTACGGCGCCTTCTCGAATCTCCAGTCCATATCGAGGTTGTCCCTGAGGTCGTGCCAGCCGTCGGATGTGCCCGAGTACCCGGCGGACATCTTGAGAAACGGACGGTCCGCTGCAAGGGCCAGGGCGATATTGTTCCTCGATGCAAGCAGGTAGTTCCGTCTTCCATACGGGGCGCACCTCGCGGAGTTGCCGTAGCCAGAGTTGCCGATGTGCGGCGCCAGCAGGACAAAGAGGCGGAAATCCGTCGGCGTGCCGCGGATAGCCCTGAAAGTCGTGTTTATGACGAGGGAGTTGGCCTGTGGGTCTGTGATGATGCGCTTCGTGACGCTCCAGAGGCCGGATTTCGCGGTGTTCGTGACGACGTATCCCGGCGCGTACTCGTGGACCTGTTCAAGCTGGGTTATATCGGTATCAGTCCCTTCCTCGTTGAAGAAGGTCCTCGAATCGGTAACGAGGAACTTCAGGTCCCTTATGCAGGCCGTCCCTGCGTCGGGGTAGTAGGTTTCGGTCACAACGCCGTCGGCTATGGTGAACCATACCCTTGAGAAAGCGGAGAGCGCGGTGCCCACGCCCTGCTTGGAGGCGCGCTGCCAAAGGGGTTCGCTGCCCGGCCTTCCGAATGCCTCTGACGACGGGAAAGGGAATTCAGGTTTGTACGCGACGCTCATGCGGCCCTCCTTTCGATGGCTAAGGGTGGCCGCTTTTGTCCGGGCTTGCGCGGGACGGTAGGGTTCAGAGGACCTGAGAGCGGCCTTTAATCCGAGTTAACCATCTTTCGATTGATTGTCAAGCCGTACTGTCCCGGAATCCGGGGCTTCCCACTGACAACGGGATAAATATACGATATAATACCAATCGGCTTTGCGGGGGTCCGGAACCCTGACATACACAGGTTGAAAGCGGTCTGAATACAACATTCATGCGGAGGTGGGAGAGATGGGAGTGAAGCTGAGCGAGGACGCAAAGAAGAAGATAATCGAGGCGCTTAACGCGGACAGGGTAGCGGAGCTTACGGCGATTATCCAGTACATGGGCCACCATTACGAGGGAGAGGGGCTTGAGAGCCCGGCCATACTCGATCTCTTCAAGAAGACGGCCCTGGACGAGATGAGGCACGCCGAGATGCTCGCCGAAAGGATAGTCTACCTCGGCGGTGTGCCGGTCTACAAGCCGGGCCAGGCGCAAAGGGGCGGGGACCTGAGGGCCATGATCAAAAACGACCTCGGACTCGAGGACAAGGCAATAGAGGATTACAGGGGGCATGTAAAGCTCTGCGCCGAGCTTGGCGATTCGACCACAAGGCTCATGCTCGAGCGGATACTCACGGACGAAGAGAGCCACGCTGACGCGTTCGAGACTGCCCTCGGAAGGGGTAAATAGAGACGATGAAGAAATGGAAGTGCGTTGAATGCGGGTATATCCACGAGGGCGAGCGCCCTCCTGACGTATGCCCGACGTGCTATGCGCCGAGCGAGGCTTTCAAAGAGGTCGTAAATGTCTGAGACAAAAGCGCGGGGAACTCATGCCTCCCCGCGCGCGCGTCATTGCGCGCTGGGCGAGCCGGGCGCGCTGGTTGACGGCATTGTATCGGTAATCCGTAAAGACGGCCCCATCACCTTCGAGCAGTTCATGGAGATGGCCCTCTACGCGCCCGGCAAGGGCTATTACACATCGGGAAGGGATACCTGGGGCAAAAGCGGCGACTACATCACCAGCATCGACGTAAGCGCGGCCTTTGCCCGGACCATCGCCAGGCAGCTCTGTGAGATGTGGGCCGCTCTCGGGGAGCCCGCGCCTTTTGTCCTTGTAGAGGCAGGCGCAGGCAGGGGCTGGCTTACAAAGGGCATAGAGGAATCTATCGGGAATATCTCGCCGGGCCTCAGTGAGGCCATACGCTTTGTCCTGGTCGAGAAGAACCCCGCGTTAAGAGAGCCGCCCACCGAAAAGAAGTCCTGGTTTTCCGATATCGGCGAGGTCCCGCCGTTTCAATCCGGCTGCATCCTCTCTAATGAACTGATCGACAGCTTCCCGGTGCATAAGGTCGTATTCACGGAAGCCTCCCTCAAAGAGGTCTACGTGGGCCATGACTCCGGATTTGTAGAGACCATAGGCCCGCTTTCAAACCCTGAGATCGAAAGCTACTTTTCATCCGTCGGCATAGAGCCATTCGAGGGAATGGAAACAGAGGTCAACCTCCACGCCATCAAATGGATAGAGAAGGCGGCCGGGCTTTTTGAAAAGGGCTTTGTCATAACTATTGACTATGGCTTTCCGGCAAGAGAGCTCTACGCGCCCGAGAGGAAGGGCACCCTCGTATGCCACTTCAGGCACACCCTCAACGAAGACCCGTATGCGAATATCGGGGAACAGGACATGACGACCCACGCGGATTTCACCGCCCTGGTAAACTTCGGTAAGAAGGCGGGACTGGAATTGACAGGCTTCACTACGCAGAAGAACTTCCTGCTTGGGTTAGGGGTACTGGAAGAGCTTAAAGCCCCGCAGGGCAGTATGCCTGTAGCTGACGAGATAGCCCACAACAGGGCCATAGCCAGGCTTATAACGCCGGGGGGCATGGGGGATGTCTTCAGTGTGCTTATCCAGCACAAGGGCATCGGCAAACCGGTCCTCTCCGGCTTCTCGTTCAAGGACCTCTTAAAGCGCCTTTCATAAAAGAAAGCAGTGTTGTAATGACAGGAATAATATGGTAATTATAACCCTTATCGCATACTTTCAGGGGGGTGTTTAGATATGCCTGAGAACGAGAAAAAGGAAAAAAAGCACGTCTGCTCCATCTGCGGCAGGCCGTCCGAGACTACCATCTGCCATGCCTGCGAGGACAAGATAAGGGGCGAGGCGCTGGAGAAGAAGCACGATATAGACAAGGCCGGCAGGACTGATTCCGGCAGGAGATAAGGCCTTTATCTTCGAAGACCGCAATTAAATTCATTGGGAGGGGATAATGGCCCAGATGAGTATCGTTGATGAGCTCGCCGTTGCCTATGACACCGAGATAGCCGGATACCACTTTTACGCTACGGCGGCCGCTATTGTCGAGGACCCCAAGGGCAGGACCGTATTCGCCAACCTCGCCAAGGACGAGCTCGCTCATATAGTGGTCGTAGGCAAGATAGCCGAGTCGGTAAGGAGCGGCCTGGGCTGGATAAGTTACGAGCAGGCCCTTGCCGAAGGGTTCGCGCTCACCCAGAGCATACCCTATCCGAAAGAGAACGAGCTTGTAAAGAGGCTCACGTCCAACCAGACCGACCTTAACGCGGTCAAGATAGCGATTGAGAACGAGGAGGCCGCGATAGAGTTTTATTCGCGCCTCCTGAAAGAAGCAACTCAGCCTGTCGAGAAGGTCGTCCTTACGAAGCTTCTTGAAATGGAGAAGGCGCACTTGAAGTCCCTGAGGTGGGAGTCCGAGTCCCTCACCAGGACAGGCTTCTGGTGCGGCGAGATGGAGTTCAGCGTCGAGAAGGAGAGCGATTAGGCATGTACGACGCCATAGTCGTCGGCCTCGGCCCTGCCGGGTCTACCGCCGCCTATTATCTCGCGAAGTCAGGGCTCAAGGTGCTTGGGCTGGATAAGGAGACCTTCCCAAGGTACAAGTCCTGCGGTGGCTGCATCTCCACCAAGATACAGGGCCTCCTCGATTTCGACATTTCCCCCGCCATAGAAGAGACCATAACAGGAGCGACCTTCACCTACAAGTCCGGCCGCATGATGGATATCATGGGCAGCAAGCCCGTCGGCTATAACGTCATGAGGGCGACCTTCGACAATCTCCTTTTAGAGAAGGCCAGGGACGCAGGGGCAGAGGACGTGGAGGGCGTAAGGGTAAGGTCTGTGGAAGATACCGGCGCGTCCGTGAAGGTGAAGCTTTCGGACGGCAGGTCGTTCGAAGGCAGGGTGCTCGTCGGCGCTGACGGCTCATCCGGCTTCATAGGCAGGGAGCTTTTCGGGCTCAAGCCTAAAGAATCAGCGGTTTCCATCACGGCGGAGGTCCCTCTCAAGCGCTCCCAACGGGACTACTCCGGCAAGCTCTTCATAGAATTCGGCTGCGTGCCTTACGGCTACGCCTGGGTATTTCCCAAGAACGATTACCTCTCCGTCGGCATTGCCGGTGACGCGGCAAAATCCGCCGGCATCATAAAAGACTGCTTCAACGAGTTCGTCTCGACCCATCCGGCATTGATGGG
>MGPL01000158.1:821-3210 GCA_001797415.1 Deltaproteobacteria bacterium GWA2_55_10 | reverse complement strand
GGACAGTGCCCATATTCTACGAGGGGCAGCCAGCCTCGGTAAAGGGCAGGGTAGTCCTTGTCGGGGACACCGGCCACCTCGTGGACCCGTTCCTGGGCGAGGGCATCTATTTCGCCGTGCGCACTGCCAAAGCCGCGTCATCTGTTATAATTGATTATGTGAACGGCAAGGGGAGCCTCACGGAATACCAGTCCTGGCTCGAAAGGGAGGTCTTCCCTGAGTTCAGGTCTGCCGGAAAGCTCGCCGACCTGATCTACAACCACCCGAGGCTCTGGTACAGCATGCTCGAGAAGGATCATGATATAATGTTGAAGTACTATGACGTGATCCGGGGCGAGGAGCAGTGCGCGGAGTTCTATGCCTGGGTATTGAGCAAGGTAAAGTCAAAGCCCTGGAAGGTGCTCCGCAGGTGGATAGAGAGCAGGTTCCTTCCGGCGTGAGCTGTCTTCTGATCATTCAACCTTAATCTTTCATTCATGCGTTTTAATCTGTCTTTGCCTCAACCCTTAACCGCACTACTATCAAGGAGGTCAGGCATGGGATACGGTAAGACGCTCTTCGCAAGCCTTTTTCTCGCCGTTTCGGTCCTCTTCACATACCCTGCGTACGCGCAGCAGGAATCCCCGGCCCCCGGCCAGGGGCAGATGCCGATGCAGATGCAGATGCAGGACAGGCCCTGGCTCGGCATCACCATCCAGGAGATGAACGAAGAGGCCGCCAGGTCTCTCGGCGTAACGGAAACAAAGGGCGTATTCGTTTCTCAGGTGGCCCCTGGCGGGCCTGCCCAGGAGGCCGGGCTCCAGATGGGCGACGTGATCGTCGAGCTTGACGGCGAGGACGTGAGGGATGCCGACGACTTCATATCCAGGATACGCACCGGGGAGATAGGCTCAACGGTCGCCCTCGAGGTCAAAAGGGGAGGCGCTACGGAGAACATCAACGTGCGCTTGGGCGAGATGCCTTCCACGGCCATGATGGGCAGGGGGATGATGGGCGGCGGTGGCGGCATGATGGGAGGCGGCATGGAGGGTATGATGGGCAGCGGTAGCTGCCAGGACTGCCCCATGATGGGCCAGGCCTTGTGCCCCATGATGGGGCAGGCTCGCGGGCAGTGCCCCCAGATGGGCGGCAAAATGGGCATGGGCAAGCACGGGGACGGCATGGGCATGATGGGCCGCGGCATGCATGGCGGCATGATGGATCCCATGCTGGGCCATTTGTACGGCAAGGTGATGAGGGCCGTAAAGGATCTCAACCTCAGCCCGGAGCAGAAAGCAAAGGCGCGCGATATTTACATCAGCTACAGGAAGCAGGCCATAAAGACAGGCTCTGAGATAAAGATAGCCAGGATAGAGCTGCATGAGCTTCTCAGGGCCGAGCCGGTCAATATGGAGAAGGTAAGGGCAAAGACCGGCGAGATAGCGTCAAAGACCGCTGACCTCATGCTCGCCGGTATAAGGAGCATGGAGGAGTTCAAGTTGGTCCTTACGCCCCAGCAGAGGAGCCGGCTCACCGACATGCTCGCGATGGACTCCGGAACAGACGCGATGGATGCCGGAGAGGATGAGATGTCCCAGGACGGGATGCAATAAGTTTTACGCCAAAGACGAAAGGGGTGGCAATTATGAGGAAGAGATACGCTATACCGAGGGTCGCCCATTGCTCTGAGGGCTGCCCAGGACGGTCCCGGGCAAGACCTTAAACTGCCCGCCTTTCTCTCTCCCCCAATATTTTCCTTCCCCAACCCCGTCCTTCTGTAATAAACTGATATTGATACTGATTCTTCAGGAGTGTTAAATGGGCATCGAGTGGAGCAGCAACCTCTCTACCGGGGTTGACTGGCAGGACAGGCACCATAAGGAGCTTTTCAAGCGCATAAACCGCCTTCTGGACGCCATGTCCTCCGGGTACGGCAAGGATGAGGTAAGAGATCTCTTCAAGTTCCTTGACGAGTACTTCGTGGTGCATTTCGAGGCGGAAGAGCGCGCCATGAACAAGTACAATTATCCCGGGACTGTCGGCCACCTTTCCGAGCACACGGGCTTCATAGACAAGATTGCCGCCCTGAGGCAAGAGTTCGAGAACGGCGCCTCTACCGGCCTCGTCATAAAGGTCCAGCGCGAAGTCGTCGACTGGCTTATAAACCATATAGGCGACCTGGACAAGAAGCTCGGCAGCTTCATCAAGTCTGCCGAGACAGAGATGAGATAGCCCTATCCCGGCTCTGCCCTGGCAGGCTTGTCAAAGGATATTACCAGCACGCCTGTTATAACAAGCCCCATCCCTGCTATCTGGACCAGATCGAGGGTCTCCCCTAAAACAAAACAGGCAAGAAGAGCGGTCGCTACGGGCCCCACAAAGCTCGCAAGGGCTGCCCTGCTCGCGCCTA
>MGPL01000158.1:0-791 GCA_001797415.1 Deltaproteobacteria bacterium GWA2_55_10 | reverse complement strand
CAGGCACAAAGGTCGATACGACCGAGAGCGCCAGCAGAAGGCCCCAGACCTGGGGTTCATGGGGGACATGTTCGCCGCGCCATGTTGCGAGGAAGGCGACGGTAGCCGCTGTGGTGCCGTAGGCCGCAATCTTCACGCCTGACACCCTTCTTGAGAGAAATTCCGTAAGTATGTAACTTAGCGAGTAAATCACCGCCGAGAAGAGCACCAGGCCTGCGCCTGTCGCGTCGGCCCTGCCTATCCCGCTCGTTATCTTCAGGACAAGCGCCAGCCCCGCGTATGTGAGGACGAGGGAGAGCCCTTTCCGGCGGTTCAGCCGCTCTTTAAAGAAGACTGCGGCCCAGATTATGACTATGGCCGGGTATGTATAGAGGATGACCCTCTCAAGGGACGCGTCTATGTAGAGCAGGCCGTAGAAGTCCGCGAGGGCCGCCGCGTAGAGGCCCAGAAGACCGCTCAGCACGAGATAGAGGATGTCCCTCCAGGATACCTTCGGGGAGGGGAAGAAGAGGACCGCTGCCCAGAAAAAGGGCAGGGCGATCGAGAACCTCAGGGCCAGGAGCGTTACGGGGTCCACGCCGAAGCCGTAGATGAGCTTGGCGAAGATGCCCTTTGCGGCGAATGTCACCGCGGAAGCGGCTACAAGCAGATAACCCGCAACGATATCTTTTTTTTCCATGATAGAAATGATGAGAGCCGGACCTATGTCACAGCTTTCGCAGCTCTTTTTTCGTATATTGTTATTGCGCCCCTTACGAAGGGCGGTAACGATAATATCAGCCGGGCCCGGG
>MGPL01000157.1:12393-15525 GCA_001797415.1 Deltaproteobacteria bacterium GWA2_55_10 | reverse complement strand
CGGTCAGCATGGCGCGGTGGACCTGGCTGATAGTCACCTCGCCGTGCACTACGTGTTCTGGGTCATTCATCTTGGCCTTGAAATCCTCAAAGCCCTTTGCGTATTCGCTCCACCTCTCGTTGAACTTCTCCCTCACTATCTGCGATTGAGCAGGCATCATCTCTCCCCTTTTCTCTTTTCAATAACCCCGGAGCTTTTTTCTTATGGGAAGCTCCTCGTCGAGCACCCTTTTTACGCCGTCTCCGAGGGCCTTTTCTATCTTCCTCACCGCGCCGCAGAGCTGCATGAAGCCCATTGGCGCGACAGACGCAGCCTGGTCAGAACCGAACATGGCCCGGTCCAGCGTGATATGCCTTTCAAGGGACGTTATGCCGAGGGCCGCCGCGCCGTACGAGACCGCGAGCCCGACCTCGTGGCCGCTGTAGCCGACCCTGCATTTGTACCGGTCACGGAGCGTCTCTATCGCCTTCAGGTTGACCTTCTCGTCGTCTGTCGGATAGGTGCTTGTGCAGTGCATCAGCTCGAACGGGCAGCGGTGCTTCCTGAATACCTCGACAGCCGCGTCTATTTCGTCGAAGCTGGACATTCCCGTTGATACGAATGTGTACTTCCTCTCTTCCGCTACGAGATGCAGGAGATCGAGCTTGTCCAGGACCGCCGAGGCCACCTTGTTGTAATTGAGGTTGAACTGGCGCAGGAACCTCTGGCTCTCCAGGTCCCAGGCCGACGCGAACCACTCTATCTTCTTCTCTTTGCAGTAGGCGTCTATCTCCCTGTACTCGTCCGATCCGAACTCGAGCCTCTCCTTTAGCGCCCTGTTGGTTGCGCCCCAGGGGCTCTCCCTGGGCTTGTCGAGCTCCTCTCCGGTGTAGACGGCATCCACCGTCCTTTTCTGGAACTTTACCGCGTCCGCGCCCGCAAGGCAGGCTACATCAATAAGCTTTTTCGCTATGCCGACATCCCCGTTGTGGTTGATACCTATTTCGGCGACAATAAAGATCCCCATCTGCTTCACCTCGTCCTTTCAGAATTTACATCCTTCCTTTGCACTGCCCTGCATCCTGCCCTCAATATCATCTCGGAAAGCTCCCGCACCGCGCCGTCTCCTCCCCTTGACCTGAGCACAACTGAAGCAACCTTTTTGACCTCCTCATGCGAATCCGACGGGCATACCGAAAAACCGACGGCGCGCATCGCGTCGAGGTCGTTCAGGTCGTTGCCCATGTAGATTGTCTTTGAGAGGTCTATGCCGTTTTTATCCGAATATGTCCGCAAGACGCCCAATTTGTCTTCGCACCCGGTAACGGCGCCCAGGCCGAGCTTATTAGCCCGGACAGCCACTACCGGGTTTGTCTCAAGCGAGAGGATGAACATGGGAATATCTTTCTCCTTTAACATCCTTATGCCCAGGCCGTCCCTCCTGTCGCATACTACAGTCTCTTCCCCGCTGGCGCTCACATGGACCTTGTTGTCCGTGAAGACCCCGTCGAAGTCGAATACTATAAGGTGAAGCTCTCCTGGAAAGTTTGTCAACGCCCTGTTCATGCCGTCTTCGTCCTTAAAAGCGCGTCCCTGAACCTGTCCGACGCCTTGCCGTCGCAATACGCATCTACATACTTCTTCAGATACTCTTCCTTTAAGCCAGCGAACCTATCGCCGCCATGGTCCTCAAGCCAGTAATATGCGTTCGCCTCAAGCTCTTTCCGGTTATGCGCCGCCACCATCGGAAGACGCTCTATGAAATAGTGCGGCTCCCGGTATCTGCCAAGGGGGTCGTAATAGACGGAAGGCACGCCGCCAACGAGCGATTCGAAGATGACGGATGAGAGCGGGGCGGAGACTGCCAAATCAGAAGCCCCCATTAGCTCGAAATTGGATACCCTGAGGTCGTTTGCGCAGACGCACCTGGGATGGTCCAGGAGGGAATCGATTTCTTTTTTAAGCGCCTCGCCTGAATACCCGTCGAAGGCTGCCCGGTTCTTGAACCTGAACGCGGCAAATAGGCCGGTGTTCTTCTCCAGCAGAAGGCGCGCGGACCTTATGAACTCCTCTTCCTCTTTGAGCGTAAGGACGCCGTTGTGTCCGACCGTCGAATCGAAGAACGAGACGAGCTTCGCGCCGTCCGACACTCCTATGGCCCGCCTCAGCTCATATTTTCTATTGACCCTCGCTTCAAAGACTATGTCTGAGAATACGGGCCCGATATCTATGGACTCGGCGATCGAGTTCCGGCTTGTCCTGAGCCATGCGTTTGAGAGCCTGTCCGAGCAGACGCTGTCAAAGGCCAGATGCGAGTAGTAGCACTGCTCTGCGTTGCCTGCCGCATCGCCCGCGCTCCTGTCGAGCCTGTCGAAGACAACGGAGCTGTGGAGGAATACGCTCTCGACGCCGCGTCTTCTTGCGATAAAGGCGCCGGTGAGCCTGGCGGGGTGCTGGATGGAGACGATCTTATCGACCCTGCAGCCATCATGAAAGAGCTCCCAGAGAAGAAATTCCTTCATGGCATTGCAGCACGCGGGGCCGAGCTCCGGGTATTTGATGCTCAGCGAGAGGAGGCCTGGCCTTAATGCGGCTGCCCTGGAGTATAGCCGCTTCAGATTCCCGCCCGCAGCCTGTTCGTCGAGCGCCGCGACCGCGTACCCTCTTTCGGCTGCTGCCCTCTTAAGCCTCTTCATCCCGGCCTTGCCATTGCACGGCCTTTCGCTTACGAGATAAAGCAGCTCCCCTGCCTTTACCTTCTTATCATCAACCATGAAATCCATGCTTCCCTCGTTCTTTAAAAAGCCTCTTCCGTCATGCAGGTGTATCGCGTACCTGTAAGTCCTTTTATCCGTTTTCCGGTTTCGTGCCCTTGTCAAGACCAGTTCCGGATAAAGGGCAAGACGCGCCCTGTGGAGATTGTTCCTGATCCTCTCTCGTACTCCGTTCAAGAAACAAAGCCGCTCTGGTATCGATATCCCCTTCCTGATGACACCCGCGTGACTCATCGCCGAATAGACCCTGCTTGAGAACGGCCCCGGAATAAGCTCTATCCGGCTTTTAATACCGAAGCTGTCGCGGACCTTCTCGGCGAGTGAAATATACCTGCAGACCCGTTCCGCGTCGGTCAAAACAGCCTTTTTGACGAATAGC
>MGPL01000157.1:4042-12373 GCA_001797415.1 Deltaproteobacteria bacterium GWA2_55_10 | reverse complement strand
TATTTCCAGAAGCGGGCGGAGCGCGGACCTGTCTTCAAGTATTTTTGCGCAGAGCCCCTCTATTAAGGAGCAAGCCCGATTATTTGCCTTCAGGAAGTCGGTCGCGTTGTAGAAGTCTTCGGGGATGGTCTCGATGCGGGTGTCTGTGGCTCTCTCGTGTCGTTTGTAGCAAAAGACCCTCTTGTATCCGGATGCCTTTATCCTTTGAGCCGCTTCCCTGCTTACGACAAGGATTTTGTCACCCAATCAATTCGGCCTCTCTTCTGCCGCCGCCCCGCCTTTTTTTCGTACGTCAGCGTTGTCAACCAGCGACCTCGCGCCGCTGAATGAGTAATCCTGCCTGAAGTAGAGGTTATAGAACCTGTCGACGAGCCTCTCGGCCTCTGCCATTTTCCCGCCCGTATGGCTGTAGTGGTCGAGAATGAGATCGCGGTTGACGTCAAAGAGCATGCGGTAGACCTCTTCATCGCGTATACCCATGAAGTTGACCATGTACAGGTCCGAGTTCTTGAAGCGGTCGAAAAAATCCGCGGGTCCCGAGAGAAGCCCGTCCTTTATCGCCTTGTAATAGAGCGGCGAGCCCGGATAGGGCGTCACCGGCCTTATGGTGCGCACCTGGTCGTAGAGGTTATGACGCTTGATGAACTCCGCATTTTTTCGAAGCGTCTTTTCATTGTCGCCGGGCAGGCCCCAGATGAAATTGAGCCCTATCCCTATCCCGTGCCTGTTTGCTATTTCGGCGGCCCTGAGATTCTCCTCGACCGTCACGTTCTTGTCCATCTGGTCGAGCACGGCCTGTTCCGTCGATTCAAAGCCGATGTTCAGGAATACGCAGCCGGAGTCCTTCAGCGCCCTGGCTATTTCGTCGTCAAAGAGGTCCACCCTGCAATCCATCCTGTACATGATCACCAGGCCCTCGTCCTGTATGGCCTTGCTGAACTCAAGGATCTTTTTCTTCGAGACAATGGAGAGCTCGTCGGCGAAAAAGAAATAATTCACTCCATAGTTGTTTTTGAGCGCCTTTATCTCTCCGAGAATGTTTTTCAAGCCTCTGGCGCGTATCCCGGTCTCCATCCTGTAGCAGAAGCTGCACCTGTTTATGCAGCCTCTTGTCGTTATCATCGGGAACGACCTGTCAGAAGGCCCCATGCCCGCGAACTTCAGGCACTCCGTATACCGGGTCATCGGAAAGAGCTCCCATTCGGGGAAAGGGAGCGAATCGAGCTTCATTACGGGCTTTCTCCTCGGGCTTACCGCCACCCTGCCGTCCTCCGAATAGGCGATCCCCTTCACTCCCTTGAGCCCTGAACCGTTCATCTTGCAATGGAGGATATCTTCTATCGTCTCTTCGCCTTCGCCTATTACGATCGCATCGGCTGCCGTCTTGTCGATGACATACTCGGGTATGGGCGTGGGCCCCTGGCCGCCGAGTACGAACCATGCGTTCTTTTTATTCTCGTTGATGGTCCTGCATAGCCTCTCGATGTTCCTCTTGAAGTTCGGGGCCATGAACCCCATGCAGATGAGGTCGAACCTGCTGTCCGACAGATATTCCGCCAGCTCTTCTTCCGTAAAGTGGAAAACGTCCATGCAGTAGACCGAGACATCGGCCCCTGCCCTTCGTAGGACAGCCGCCAGATACCCGGCCCCGAGCGGGAATACATTATCCTCTTTGAAGTTGTCATGTATGATGAACAGCACTCTTCCCTTTGAAGCCATGGACGCTCCTTTCATTTTTCCAGCAGTCCTTTTACCTGAGCCTCTTTATCAGCCTTGCCGGGTTTCCGGCAACTACCGTAAACGGCTCGACTGACTTTGTGACTATGCTGCCGGCGCCGACGACCGCGTGCTCGCCGATCTCCACGCCGCTCAGGATAACGCTCTTGGCCCCTATCCATGCCCCGCGCCTCACGACGATGTCGCCCTTGTAAAAATATCCCTGTTCCGGTATGGGCCTGGACGCGTCCTTATATGAGTGGTTGGGGCAGTAAAAATGTATCCCCGGCCCGAGCAGCACGTCGTCTTCGATGATTATCCTTCCCGGGACTCCGTCCCCCTTTTCCGCAAAGAGCATCGTCCCCGGCCTGACAGCTACATTCTTTCCGATGGTGATGCTCGAGCAGTTATCGGCATAAGCTCCCGGCCGGAACTCCGAGCCCTCTCCGAAGCCATTGAACCTCTTAGAGCAGATCATCCTCATCAGCGCCGGAAAATAGAGCATCAGATGGGTTATCGGGATGTCCGGCCCGAGCCTGTCGGCTCTCAGCCAGAAACAAAGTCTTTTGATCAACGGGGCCCTCTCACATGCCGAGGAAATTCTGTATTATCTTAAGCCCGGTCTGGCCGCTCTTTTCAGGATGGAACTGGCAGCCTGCGAGCGCGCCCTCCTGAATGGCCGCAGTGACCAAGCACCCCTCGTAATCGCTCTCCGCAACGCGGCAGCTGTCAATATCCGGCAGGGCCATGTAGGAATGTACGAAGTAGACCGACTCTCCGGGAACAATCCCGTCAAGTATTGTCCCTGCCCAGTCCCTTCTATCTGCCGGATTAATGCCGCTCCAGCCGATGTGCGGGACCTTTCTTGTCCGGCCCTCGCCTTCTCTTGGTATTGCGGCCACCCTTCCCGGCAAAAGGCCAAGCCCCGGCGTATTTCCAAACTCCTCGCTCTTATCGAATAATACTTGCATGCCGAGGCAAATTCCGAGAAAAGGCCTTCCTGTGAGGGAATACTCCTTCAAGGCCTCATCGAGGCCCCGCTCCTTCAGGGCAGCCATCCCGTCTGCAAATGCGCCGACGCCGGGCAGCACAAGAAAATCCGCAGTCATGACCTTATGCGGCGTACTCGCAAGAGACGCCCTTGCGCCGACGCGCTCGAATGCCTGCGCTACGCTCGCGACATTGCCCCTGCCGTAATCTATGATAATGACCTCTGTCCCCATTGCCTTACGCTTACCCCCGCGTTCATCAAAAAAGCCCGAATATCGTTTACCCCGTTTTTTCCATGGTGAATTGAGCTTGCGACGGCAACCGCGTCCGCTTTGCTTCTTATAGCCTCAAGGCAGTGGCGCGGCGTGCCCATGCCGCCGGAGGCAATGACCGGTATGCCTGCCTTTTCCGCGACAGATCTTGTGAGTTCAATGTCATATCCCTGCCCTGTGCCGTCCATATCGACCGAGCTCAGGAGTATCTCGCCCGCGCCAAGCTCCTCTGCCCTCTTTGCCCATTCGAGGGCGTCAAGGCCAGTGTGCTCCCGTCCGTAATCGGTGTATGCCTCCCATCCGTGAGAGCGCCTTTTGGCCTGAATTGAAACGACCACGCACTGTGAGCCGAATGCCATTGCAAGCTCCGTAATGAGTTCCGGCCTGTTAACAGCCGCCGTATTTACCGCTATCTTGTCGGCGCCGATCCTCAACAGCTCTCTCGCGTCATCGACTGAGCGGATTCCGCCGCCAACCGTTATCGGGATAAATACCTCCCGCACCGCCCGCCCTACGATTTCTTTCAAGCTGTTCCTTCCATAGAGGCTCGCGACCGTATCGATGCAGATGATCTCGTCAGCGCCCTGACCGTAATAATTTATCGCAAGCTCATTCGGGTCTCCCACTACACGGAGCCCCTCGAACCTTATACCCTTTACGACCCTCGGCCCCTTTATATCGAGCCTTGCTATGATGCGCACGGTCGGCATCGAGATTTAAGCCTCCGGGCCGTAGGCATTGCCTGCCCATTCGTAGGCGTCGCTTGCGCCTTCCTTTTCACTTTTAACCTCGTTCCAGACTGCGTGCCTCAAGCTCCAGACGCCGCTCGAATGTTCCCAGAGGTGGGGCGAGCGGAACCTGTTTACGAGGTGATTGAAGTAATCGAGGTCCATTACAGGCTCCTCGAACATCTGTGCTGCCCCGGGAAACTCTTCCGGACCGATGCTCAGGTATTTAAGCAACTCGCCTATGAACCTCTCAGGGAACTCGCCGTCGTATTTTTTCACAAGTGAGATGCCCTCGCTCCTCGTTATGTCGCCGGAGCGTATCTCCTGCGCCGCGTCATAGGTGGCCCGGCCTATGCCGAACTTCATGTAAGTCGTGTAGTAATGGAGGTCGTCTATCTTGTCATCTATGCTGTTGTACTTGCTGTAGGTGCCGGGCGTCCTCTCAGGAGAGGCCTGGAAGCCGCCGTGCTCCGCGGCATAATAGTAATTCTTCTGCGGGTGCCACTTGAGGTAATAGCCGAGATAGTGCACCTGCATCCCGAGCTTCTCTATCCGGTTCGGGTCAGCGGGCATATATGGAAGAAGGTCGTTCTCGGACACGCCGAAATGCGCCTTGATGTCCGCTATGGACACGCCGCCGAGATAGACCTTTGACGGGTCCTCGACAGTGAAATACTTCCAGTCCCGCTGGGCCGAAGCGTTGTCGGCTATCGGGTTATTGTACTCTGCGTCGTTCTCGCCGTAGAATACGAGCGGTATCCTGCAGAGCAGGGCCAGCTTTGGCGCGAAGGCCTTCTGCCCGATGATAAATGGCTGGAAGGGGTGCAGGAGATTTTCGACAGCAAGGCGCGTAAGAAGCCTGTGCACCCTTCCGTTTGGCGTGAACAGGTAATTGTCGAACCCGGCGTTTATCCAGGCATTGAAGTTCTTCCTTCCCCATTCAGTATGGATGTGCGGCGCCCACGTCACTGTGAGCGGGTGCATGCCGTACTTGTACTTGAGTATATGCGCGGCGTAAAAGCTGTCCTTGCCGCCCGAGCCGGGCACAAGGCAGTCGTAGGAGCCGTCTCTGCTCCTGTACCTGTCGCAGAGCTCCTTCAGCTCTTTTTCCCTTTCGTCCCAGTTTATGATCTTTCCTTTTTCAGCCGTATACCTGCACGCGTCGCAGACTCCGTCCTTGCCGATGCGCACGGTCGTTTTTTTGCTCTCGCTTTTGTGCTCGAACTCGATTGAGGAGCCGGGCACCTGGTTCGAATAGACGCACTTTTTGCAGAACCTGACCTTATCAGGCAGGCCGAAGAAGGCCTGCCTCTTTCTCCTCTCAGGCCCGTAGAGGCCCTTGTCTATGTCCTTTTCAACCCTGTATGCTTTCACTCTCAATCTCCTTTGAGGCTGCCTTGAATGCATTCGTGCGCTGCTACCAAATACTCTGCCCGCCATCCACGATTATGCTCTGTCCGGTCACGAACCTTGATGCCTGACTTGCCAAAAAGACGACCGGCCCTTTCATATCCTCCATATCAGCCATCCTGTTGAGCGGTATGCGCGTGGAATATTCGTCGACAAAGCCCTTGTCCACGTTCCCGGGGTTTACACCGCCCGGGCAAATGGAGTTCACGCGTATGTTGTATTTTCCGAGGTATGCCGCCAGATACCTCGTTAACCCTATGACGCCGCTTTTGGATGAAGCATACACGGCCGGGGAATTCAGCCCGGAACCGCCGTAGACTCTCTGGTCAGGCGCTATCACGCCATGCACAGAAGATACGTTTATTATCGAGCCGTAACCCTGTCTCATCATCACCTTCGACACCTCCCTTGACGAGAGGTACATGGCAGAGAGGTTTACATTGAGCACTTCATTCCAGCAGCCCAGTTCAGAATCTTCGAATTTTTTATAAAAGCCCTCTGGCCTGGCTGAGAAGTTATTTACAAGCACGGATATGAGACCGTATTTTTCTGCCACATATGAAACCGCGTCTCTGACATCAGTCTCGTCCGTGACGTCGAGTCTTATGTATTCCGTGTTCCTGTTCATTTTTTTTATGCTCTCGGCCAGATCGCGGCCGTTTTCGCTGTTGTCTCCAAGGACGAGCGTGCAACCGCTCTCGGCAAAGACGGTTGCGAACTGTCTTCCGATGGGTCCGGTAAACCCGAGCAGGAGGATAACCTCATCCGATATATTGAATAGCTTGTTCAAATCCATTTCTTAAAGGCTCCTGAAGACCGGAGATACTATCCTGCCTTCGAGAAGCTCCGATAACTTCTCCTGTCCCGCATTCTCTGAAAGAAGCTTCATTGCCTTCTCCATTATCGCCAGGCTTTCTCCTATCACATCCGTATCGTGGGCAAGACTGACGGCAAAGTATCCTGCGAAGAGCAGGCCTCTTTTCGCGCACTCCTGCTGGAGAATGGACTTTACGAGGAGCGGTTCGACGCCATCCTGAGACTTGAACGCGATAACGGGCCTGCAGGGAAAGCCGTCCACCTCCGTGAGGCCTTCAAGGTCCAGCCGTTTTATTATCGCCCTCAGGCCTTTCATGAGTTCCTCGCCGGCCTTCCAGATCTTTTTCACCGCGTCCTGCTCTTCTATTACCTCAAGCGTCGCCAGGCAGGCTGAAAGGGATGCTGTCTCGCCCCCGAAGGTCGTCGATAGGAAGACGTCCCTGGTCTCCAGTACCTCCATGAACTCTTTTTTGCCCACCACCGCGGCCAGTGGCATGCCGTTCGCGATGCTTTTTCCAAATGTCGAGATATCCGGCGTTACATTAAATAGAGATTGCGCCCCGCCCTTGTCCCACCTCATGCCTGTTATTATCTCATCGAATATGAGGGCCGCCCCGTTCTCGGCCGCAAGCCTCTTGCACCCTTCGAGAAAACCAGGCTCGGGCGGCTTTACTCCGCATGGTTCGAGCACGACTGCGGCCACATTGCCTTTGAAGCTTTCGAATACGGCCTCAAGGCTTTTCGCGTCGTTGTAGGTGAACTTGTGGACAAGGCCGACGACGGCCCTGGGTATCCCGTTCTTCTTTTCAGTCGCGCCGAGCGCCCAGTCATGCCAGCCGTGATAGCCGCAGACCGCGACATGCTCTTTCCCGGTTGCGGCGCGCGCGATCTTCACTGCCGCCGATGTCGCCTCCGAACCTGTCTTTACGAAGCGGACCATCTCGGCGGAAGGTATGAGCCTTCTCAACTCCTTCGCCACCTGGACCTCTAACGGGTGCATCAGGGTAAAATTCACTCCATCCCTTACCGCCTCCATTACCCGCTCGACTACGCGCGGGTGCGCGTACCCGAGTATCACCGAATGGAGGCCCATGCCGTAATCGATGTACCTGTTCCCGTCAACGTCCTCTACATAGGCGCCCTTTCCCTTTTTGAGATAGACAGGACATGCTCCGAGCGGATACTGCGTGGGGCCCTTGCTGAACGTCTGCGTGCCATTCGGGATAAGGCCCCTGGATTCTTCCCAGAGCCGCATCGACTCCTCAAGCCGAAGCCTTTCAGCGATTGCGCCCATCTGTCCCGCCTCCGTTTCTGGAAATGAGGTAATTGAAGTATTCGAGGTCGCCAGGCTCGTCTATCTCGACCGTATCGCCGAGGCGCTCTTCCAGGAAATGTATCCTGTCCCCGAAGTCCGAGTAGAGCTGGCTCATTGGTCTGCGCCTCAGGAGGACATCCGTTTTCGAGATGATGAATGCGCCGGTCTCTATATAGTAGGGCAGCAGGTCCTGGCACCTGTACGAGAGCGAATCCTTATCGAAGACCAGCGCGTTCTTCTCTCCGGCCCTGAACATCCAGTCAGGATGGTACTTGGCGACCCTGCAGGCGGTCACGACCGAATCAGCGCCGGACGCGTGAAATAGCCTGAGCCCGTCTTCGAGGCGCGACCTTCTGTAAGGCACGTTGCCGTAAAGCGTCACGGTGATTGCCGGAAGAAATTTGTTCCGCTTTTCATACTCATACAAGGCGTGCTCTATCGCGTCTATAATATGAGCCGTGTCTCCCGCGAGCTCTGGAGGACGCTCTATGAAGGATATCCCCGCGGCTGTAGCAAGGGCGCCTATCTCTTTGCAGTCAGTCGAGCAGGCGATATCCGTCACGAGCGGCGATTTCGCATACTCGAACGTGTACTCGATGACCGGCTTGCCTCCAGTCTGGATGAGGTGCTTCCTCTTAAGGCGCTTACTGTCCTTGCGCGCCAGTATGAGCGCAAGCGTCCGTGGCTGCATCACTTATAACTCCTTAGAAGAGGTCTATCCCGCCGTGCATCGCCCTGTGCTTCATTAGGGCGTTGTCCTTGAGATGACCGCCGGCAAGCTCGCCGAAGAGGCCTTTTATCCTGCCTTCGTACTCTTCCTCATCCAGCGGCTTTACCCGCGAACAGACTTCATCCATCATCTCCTGCCTTTTGCCTTTGAGCTCGTCATCACTGAAGGCGTCCGTGAGGTTCACGACGAAATCACGCGCGTCCCCGAGTGACGAGACAAAGCTGTGCAGCGCTGCCCGATCGATCCTTCCGGAAGCAAGGGCCTGCTCAAAGAGCGCTGTGCCCGGATACGGCGTTGCGAACATGAGGGACTTCAATGCCAGACTATTTCTGACGCAGAATTCTATTGTATCTC
>MGPL01000157.1:3159-3893 GCA_001797415.1 Deltaproteobacteria bacterium GWA2_55_10 | reverse complement strand
CGCTTTTCAACCGCGTACAGAACTCGCGCACTCGTTTGCGGTCTGCCATGAACTCGTCATCCTGGAATGAGACAAAATCTATCGCGTATTCCGACCTGAGGCGTTTCAGGGCCTTTACGATAAAATCCGTGCTGTGGCCCCTGAACTTCCTTCCCCAGGGCTGGTAGCAGAATGTGCATTTGAAGGGGCAGCCGCGGCTGGATATGAAATCGATGTCCTTTCCAAAACCGATTATGGGATTTGAAAGGTAGATGTCCATCGGCAGCAGGTCGTATGCGGGCAGGGCGCTCTCTTTATCGAGGTCGCAGATAAGCTCGCGCGCTCCGCTGAAGTGTATCCCGCCGTCCCGTTTGAAATAGAACCCCTTTACGCCGAGCGCCTCATTAAGGCCTCCGCGTGACAGAGCCTGCAAAAGCTCGACTACCGCAGCTTCTCCCTCGCCGGCGCAGACAGCGTCGACCTTTGAATTTTCAAGGAGGAGGCGCGGCACCGACATGCCCGCGCTGCCTCCGGCGATCACCAGCGCATCGGGCCGTATTTTTTTGGCCGTCTCGGCTATCCGGATTATATGCCTGTAAACCGGTATCAGCCCGCCGGTGAGGACGATATCAAACTCCTCCTCCGCCATCTTTTTCTCTGCCTCTTTCGGGTTCAGGCGAAGGGCGTTCATGTCCAGAAAACGCGGGATGATCCCGAGCCTCTCCCTTATGACACTGGCGATTATTGCGAGGCCG
>MGPL01000157.1:767-3147 GCA_001797415.1 Deltaproteobacteria bacterium GWA2_55_10 | reverse complement strand
CGCGGCTTGTCATGCAGCCTTATTGGCGGGTTTACGATAAGGACCTTCATCAGATCTCTCTCATCTTTTTTATGCTGTCGCGGTACTCGTCCCACTGCCCAACGTCAAGCCAGCCGCCGCCCACCGGATAGACCGAGACCTTGCCCGCAACTGATGCGCGCTCTATGAGCACGTTCATGTCCATCGACTTCCCTTCATCGATGAGCGAGACCACCTCGGGGTTCAATACATATACGCCTGTGTTTATGATGACGTCGTAATTGGGCTTTTCAACGAAGCTCTTGAGCTTTTCGTTCTCCATCTCAAGCACTCCGTATGGTATCTTTATCTCCCTGTGGCAGCCGACAAGGGTCATTATGTTCCCGGATTTGCCGTGCCAGTCGAGTATGTCCGCGTAGTCAGCGTCGAGTATCACGTCGCAGTTGGATACGATAAACGGCTTTGTGCAGTCCTCTTTCAGAAGAGAGAGAGCGCCCGCAGTCCCCTTGAAGCCGTCCTCCTCCACCCAGCGTATGTTGTAGGGGAATTCGTTTTCCCTGAGGAAAGTCTTGATGTACTCCTTCTTGTAGTTGAGCGTGAATATGAAGTTTTTGAAGCCGCTCCGGTGGAACTTTTCCATTATTATTTCGAGGACCGATTTCTCCCCTATCGGTATCAGCGGCTTCGGCAGTATCCTGGTGAACGGGTCGAGCCGCAGGCCCCTGCCCCCGGCCATGATGATCACGGGGTTTTCAATGGACGCGACTCTCGGCAGCGGCAGTGCGCCTTCGAAAAAATCGGTCCACGATACGACCTCTTTTATTCGCCCCTTTACGTCGAGCACGGGTATGTGCTCTATCTTGTGCTCATGCATTATCTTCGCGGCCTTCTCATGCCTGTCTGCCTCGCAGCAGTCCAGCGCCATGAAATGTCGAGACATGACCTCCTCTATTCTGCCCCTGAAACCAAGCCCCTTTATGAGCCCTCTCCTGATATCTCCGTCCGTGACGGTGCCTATGAGCTTCTTGGCGGAGTTCACCACAAAGAGTATCTTTTCGGTCGTATCATTAAGGCTCTGCATGGCGCACTTGAGCGTCATCTCAGAGGGGACCTGCAATGCCTTCAGTTTTGCCTTGTCCATGCCTGTATTCCCTGTCGGCTAAATGGAATGCGTTGCCGTGGCGATCGGACGCCGGTTTCCATGGGGCCGCGTACCGGTCGAGATGTCGCAAAAGGACTTTTTACCGAGCTTCTCGAGCGGCGCCTTTTTCAAGACCGCGACAATGTTCCTGCTCGCGTCTAATTGCGCATAGGGATTTTTCACTCCTTTTGCGAGTACCCTGAAATCCTTCGAAAGCGCTTTTTCAAGCGCGGTCTCTATGCTCTTGCCCTCTGCCGATGCATCTATGACGTTCGGAGCCTTGACCCTGCCCTGCTGCCTGTTCCCGATATTGACCACCGGCAGGCCGAAGGAAGGCGCCTCGATCAGCCCTGAAGATGAATTTCCAGCCATAACGTCAGCGTGCTTAAGGAGGGCAAGATATCCAGGCCTCCCGAGCGAGTCGAATGAAGCTGATCTTTCAACATTTTTATTTACGAACTCCGCGACCCTTTCGGTTATGGCCCTGCCGCCCGCGTCGGAGTTGGACATGGTAAAGACCCAGAAGACCTCCGTGAATTTTCTGAGGGCCGAGAGAAGCTCCCGGGCCTGCGGTCCGGCCTTTCCCGGCTCGAGTGTGGCCGGGTGAAAGGTCACGATGCCGATGCGCTTTTCAGTCTTTATCCCAAGTTCCTTGAGCAATCTTTTTTTGCTCGGGTATTTAATCTCATCCAGACTGTCCAGCCCCGGAGCTCCGAGACAGAAGATACGCCAACTCTGCTCTCCCATCTGAGCTATCCTTTCGGCATACTTCGGGGCAGCCGGAAAATGCAGGTGGCTCATCTTTGTTATGGCGTGCCTGAACAGTTCGTCTATGGCGCCGACCGTGCTCTCGCCGCCGTGAATATGCGCAACGGGTATTCCAAAAGGGACCGCGGCCGACACAGCCGCGAATATCTCGAACCTGTCGCCCAGAACAAGGATGATGTCGGGCTTGAGATTGGAATAGGCCTTTGCGAATCCTATCATGCCAAGTCCCATCGACATTGCAGTCGACTCCTCTGAATCGGAGGAGAGGAGCATCTGGACCCTTTCGGCAATGGGCACGCGGTCTTTTTCTATCTCCCCCACCGTAAGGCCGAACTCCGGAGAGAGGTGCGACCCGGTGACGATGAGAGAGAGCGCAAGCTGCGGATCGCCTTTAATGAGTTTTATTATGCGGCGAAGCATCCCGTACTCGGCCCTTGACCCTGTGACGACCGCCACCTTACGCATCCTTCAAGTCCTCCCACCTGAGCACAG
>MGPL01000157.1:0-731 GCA_001797415.1 Deltaproteobacteria bacterium GWA2_55_10 | reverse complement strand
CGACGACGTCGAGGAACTCGGGCGCTATCCCGGTGCCCGGCCTCTTTATGACGAGGTCTTCGGGCTTCAAGACCTCGTACTTGGCTATGGGCCGCGCCGTCACCACGCTTCGCCTTGTGGAGGCCTGTATCTCCCGCTCTCCGTGCGTCATCTTTTTTATGCCGTCGCCCATTGCGAGCTCTACGTTCCGTATGGCCGAGGTCATCCTGCCGAAGTCCTTTGGCTCGAGGGAGGCCTTGTGGTCCGGTCCCCTCATGTGCCTGTCGAGCGTGAAGTGCTTCTCTATGACCTTCGCCCCCATCGCGGATGCCGCTATGGCGACCTCCGTGCCGAGCGTATGGTCCGAGTAGCCGACAGCCATCCCGAAAGCGGCCGCCATGGACCTTATTGCGGCGAGGTTCACGTCCTCCATCCTCGACGGGTAGTTCGAGACGCAGTGCAGGAGCGTGACCCGCGGCCCGCCCTCCTCCGCGGCGTCCCTTATCCAGGAGAGGGCCCTGTCAACCTCGTAGAGCGAGGACATGCCGGTGGAGAGGAATATCGGCTTTCCCTTGCGGGCTATGTGCTGCAGGAGCCCCTTGTTCGTAAGCTCGCCGGAAGGCACCTTGAATATCTCCATGCCCAGGCTCTCGAGCATGTCCGCGCTCTCCTCGTCAAAGGGAGTTGACATGAACTTTATCCCCTTCCTCGAGCAGTACCCGTAGAGCTCGCCCTGCTCGAGGGCCGAGAGC
>MGPL01000156.1:5050-7902 GCA_001797415.1 Deltaproteobacteria bacterium GWA2_55_10 | reverse complement strand
AAGACGAGAGGCTCTTCTCCATCTACATAACCAACTTCGGCTGCGGCCCGGACTCGATGATAACGCATTTCTACAAGGACTCCTCCGGCGGAAAGCCCTTCCTCCAGCTCGAGATAGACGAGCACTCCGCCGACGCGGGCGCCATTACGAGATGCGAGGCCTTCCTCGACAGCATCCGGAACACCAGGGGGAAGCTCAAGATAGATCTGGGCGAAAAGCGCGTGCTCAAGCGCACCGACATAAAGAAAAAGCTCTACCTCCCGAACATGTCGGACGGGGCGCACGCCATAGTGGCGGCGTTCCAGGCCTGCGGCGTCGAGGCCGAGGTCATGCCCGATCCGGATGACGAATCACTCAAATGGGGAAGACGGTATACTTCCGGCAGGGAATGCTATCCGACGATTCTGACCACGGGCGATATGATAAAGATAACGAAGAGAGAGGACTTTGTCCCTGAGCAGAGCGCCTTTTTCATGCCTTCGGGCAACGGCCCGTGCAGGTTCGGACAGTACAACAGGCTGCACAGGATAATACTCGATGAGCTCGGGTTCAAGGATGTGCCGGTCTACGCGCCTGACCAGGACGGGAGTTTCTACAAGGAGCTCAATGTCGTAGGCGGCAACTTCCCGAGGCTCGCGTGGTGGGGCATCGCCGGAGTCGACCTCCTTGAGAAGGTGCTCTTTGAGGTCAGGCCCTACGAGAAGAACCCCGGCGAATCGGAGAAGGTCTACTGGCATTTCGTCCACAAGGTCTGCGACGCGGTGCGCGCCAGGAGGTTTCCTGACAAAGAGCTCCGGGAAGCGAAGGAGGCCTTCAAGAGGGTCCCCGTGACAGCGCCGGGCACCAAGCCCGTCATCGGCATAGTAGGCGAGATATACGTCAGGAGCAACAGGTACTCCAACGAGAACCTCATAAAGAAGCTTGAGGCACTCGGCGCGGAAGTAAGGCTGCCGACCATAGGCGAGTGGATATACTACACCAACTTCTGCAACAAGCGTCAGATGAGGGAGAGAGGGGAGTGGGGCGACTACATAAGGACGGTCGCGACCGATTTCTTCCAGAGGCGGGACGAGAGGAAGATGGAGGATATCATGAACGGGGACCTGAGGAGCGGACACGAGCCTCTTACAAAGGACATCCTCAGGAACGCCTCGCCTTATCTCCATGACTCTTTCGAGGGTGAGGCCGTCCTCTCGATCGGCAAGACGATCGACTACATAGGCAAGGGCGCGCACGGCATCGTGAACGCCATGCCCTTTACCTGCATGCCGGGCACTATCGTGAACGCGCTATTGAAGAGGCTCCGCGAGGACAACGATAACTTACCGTATCTGAATATGGTCTTTGAGGGCAACGAAGACACCAACTCGGTGACGAGGATGGAGGCCTTTGTGCACCAGGCAAGGGAGTTCATGCTGCGGAACCCCGCAAAAGCCGCGGCGTCAAAAGGCACACACGCGCACCCCTGAGCCTGATGGAATTGGCCGTTCTCATACTCCTGACGATTATAGCCCTGGGCCTTCTGGCGCTGATTGTAATGCTCTCCAGAGGGGCCCGGGGCGCTCCTGACCTCAGGGGCGAGATAGATTCTTTCAAGTCAGAAGTACAGAGTTCCCTTTCCGCAAGCGTCCGCCACATCAACAGCCAGCTCTCTTCAGTTACGGCGCAGGTCGCCGAACAGCTCTCTTCCGTCACGGCCCAGATAAATTCTTCCACAGGACAGATAAATACCCGGATGGACAACGCCCAGAGGGCCGTGGGCGGTGAACGCCATGCCCTTTACCTGCATGCCGGGCACTATCGTGAACGCGCTATTGAAGAGGCTCCGCGAGGACAACGATAACTTACCGTATCTGAATATGGTCTTTGAGGGCAACGAAGACACCAACTCGGTGACGAGGATGGAGGCCTTTGTGCACCAGGCAAGGGAGTTCATGCTGCGGAACCCCGCAAAAGCCGCGGCGTCAAAAGGCACACACGCGCACCCCTGAGCCTGATGGAATTGGCCGTTCTCATACTCCTGACGATTATAGCCCTGGGCCTTCTGGCGCTGATTGTAATGCTCTCCAGAGGGGCCCGGGGCGCTCCTGACCTCAGGGGCGAGATAGATTCTTTCAAGTCAGAAGTACAGAGTTCCCTTTCCGCAAGCGTCCGCCACATCAACAGCCAGCTCTCTTCAGTTACGGCGCAGGTCGCCGAACAGCTCTCTTCCGTCACGGCCCAGATAAATTCTTCCACAGGACAGATAAATACCCGGATGGACAACGCCCAGAGGGCCGTGGGCGAGGTGCGCCATGCCCTGGGGGAGCTATCAAAGGCGACCGAGCAGGTCTTTGAGGTGGGAAAGAGCATCTCCGGCCTTGAGAAGATACTTGCCGCTCCAAAGGCAAGGGGCGGCCTCGGCGAGCTTCTGTTGGAAGACTTGCTTTCCGAGTGCCTGCCAAAGGCGCGCTACAGCCTCCAATACGGCTTCTCTGACGGCAGCAGGGTCGATGCAATAATACAGCTCAAGGAAGGCCTGGTGCCGATAGATTCCAAGTTCCCGCTTGAGAACTTCAGGAGACTGGTAGATGCCAACACGGACGATGAGAGGCGGGGGGCTGCAAGGCGGCTCTCTATCGATTGCAGGAAGCACGTGGACGCGATTGCATCCAGCTATATAAGGCCAACCGAAGGCACTCTCAACTTCGCGCTCATGTACCTGCCTTCAGAGGGCGTCTATTACGAGTTCATAACAAGGGCTGACGAGAGCGGGGCGACTCTCTCCGAGTACGCCTTATCGAAGAGGGTCGTCCCTGTCTCGCCGAACAGCTTCTACGCATACCTTCAGACAATTGTCATGGGCCTCAAGG
>MGPL01000156.1:2616-5028 GCA_001797415.1 Deltaproteobacteria bacterium GWA2_55_10 | reverse complement strand
AGTTCGGGGACAGGCTGGAGGCCGGGGCAGGTGTGGAGAGGGAGAAGGAGCAGGTTTAATATGCTTTCTTCCCCCTTTCTAAAGGGGGACTGAGGGGGATTATTTAGTTTTGTCATTCTGAGGAGCCGAAGGCGACGAAGAATCTCGGCGCATCTTGGCAGGTTCGATCTTGCAGATTGAACCTGAATTGTTCGCAGGGGCTGTTACGTAGTTCAGGGTTCAGGAAGTATCCCCCTCACCCCTGCCCTCTCCCCCAGGGGAGAGGGTTGATCCGAATACTGTTTTTCCATTTGCCTCCAACTCAGTGCAAGGTTATCATCAGGAGTCGGAGGTTTTTTTATTTGGATGGCCACAAAGCGGGGGCGCGGCTCAAGAGCTCCTCAGGGCTATGCTTGGACTTTCTTTTTCTCGAAAAAGAAAGTAAGAGAGCCGTTGACTTGACCCGTGTTTTTGCCTTATCATGGCCAAATACCTGAAATTATTAGCATCGATGGATAAAGAAGGGGTTTAAAGTGAAGAAGAAAAAGTATAATGTGGCCATCGCGGGCGCGACAGGCGTCGTCGGCAGGGAGTTTATTAAAATACTGGAAGAGAGGAACTTCCCCGTCGGCGAGATAAAGCTCCTCGCATCTGAACGGAGCGCGGGCAGCAGGATTGATTTCAAGGGCAATGGGGAACTCGTGACAGACCTCAATGACGAGAGTTTCAAGGGCGTCGACATAGGCCTCTTCTCGCCCGGCGCGAGCGTGAGCGCAAAGCACGCGCCCAGGGCCGCTAAGGCGGGCTGCATAGTGATAGACAACACCAGCCAATTCAGGATGGACCCGGATGTGCCGCTGGTCGTGCCAGAGGTAAACCCCAAGGACATCGGCCTCTACAAGAAAAAGAACATCATAGCGAACCCCAACTGCTCGACCATCCAGATGGTCGTCGCTTTAAAGCCCATCCACGACAAGTACAGGATAAAGAGGATAGTGGTCTCTACCTATCAGTCCGTCTCCGGCGCCGGCAAGGAGGCGATGGAGGAGCTCTCTCTGCAGGTCAGGGACCTCTTCAACATGAAGGAGCCTGAAGTCAACGTCTTCCCGCACAGGATAGCCTTCAACTGCATCCCCCAGATAGACTCCTTCCTTGACAACGGCTATACCAAGGAAGAGATGAAGATGGTCAACGAGACAAAGAAGATCTTCGGCGATGATTCCGTGAAGATCACCGCCACAACGGTGCGCGTGCCGGTCTTTGTCGCGCACTCCGAGGCGGTAAACATAGAGACCGAGAAGCCCATTGACCCTGAAGACGTAAAGAAGCTCCTCTCGAAAGCTCCGGGCGTAGTCGTAATAGACGAACCAGGGGAGGGCGCATATCCCATGCCCGCAGACATAGCCGGGCAGGACGAGGTGTTCGTAGGCAGGATAAGGAGGGACGACACGGTCCCCAACGGCCTCAATATGTGGATAGTCTCGGACAACCTCCGCAAGGGCGCTGCATTGAACGCGGTACAGATAGCAGAGGCGCTGATAAAGGACTACATCTAAGACCGATTTTATAAGCCCTCTCCCGGAGGGGAGAGGGCTTTTTTATTGAATACCCCTCTTTTCTAAAGAGGGGTTAGGGGAGATTATCAGGCTCATCCATAATCCCCCTATGTCCCCCTTTAGGAAAGGGGGATTCGTGTAAAGAATATGCGCAATATCAAACTCCTCATAGAGTACGAAGGCACCAGCTACGCCGGGTGGCAGGTACAGGCCGGCCTTCCCACTATCCAGGGCTCACTTATCGACGCCGCCGCAAGGCTCACCCGGAAAGAGGCTGCCATTGCAGGGGCCTCCCGCACGGACGCTGGCGTCCATGCCCTGGGCCAGGTCGCGCGCCTCAAGACCGAATCAGCCATGCCCTGCCACAAATTGATGCAGGGCATGAACGCGCTCCTCCCGGATGACATCGTGATCAAGGAAGCCGTTGATATGCCCGATTGGTTCGACCCCAGGAACGACTCAAAGGGCAAGATATACCTCTACAGGATAATCAACAGGAACCACCCTTCGGCCAAAGCCCGCAATTTCACCTGGCATATCTTCGCGCCCCTCGATATCGCGGCAATGCGCGAGGCCGCAAAGCACTTCATTGGCGAGAAGGACTTCTCTTCTTTCAAGGCAGCCAATGCAGAGGCGCTCCATTTCATACGGGAGGTCACCTCTGTCGAGGTCTTTGACCGGGGCGAGGGCCTTATCGAAATAGAGGTCCGGGGCACGGCCTTCCTCCGTCACATGGTACGCATAATGACAGGCACGCTCGTTGCCGTTGGCAAGGGCAAGATAAGCCCTGCGGAGATGCCCGCAATAATAGAGGCAAAGGACCGCACTGCCGCTTCCATGACGGCCCCCAGCCAGGGGCTTATCCTGGTAAAGGTCG
>MGPL01000156.1:268-2571 GCA_001797415.1 Deltaproteobacteria bacterium GWA2_55_10 | reverse complement strand
AAGCGGCCAAAATGGACGTAGACAGGGTCTATGTCGGCGAGGCCGTCTGCACGAAGAAGATAGGCCTCAGGCTCAACGACATCGAGGCAATAATAAAGTCGCTGCAGGATGCCGGAAAAAAGGTAACGCTCTCGAGCCTTGCCGTCATATCCAATGAAGAGGAGCTTGAGTTCACCAGAAAGCTCCTTTCATATAATTGCTCGATTGAGGCCAATGACATGGCCGTATTCAACTTGTCTGACCCGAAAGATAGGGAGATATTCGCCGGGCCTCATATAACATCGTACAACGCGCCGACGATAGAATTTTTCAAGTCCATCGGCGTTAACAGGGTGGCCTTTCCGGTTGAGCTTTCAAAGGAATCGATAGAGTACAACATAAAACATACGGGCATTTTCGGGGAGGTCTTCGCGCACGGCAAGATGCCCCTTGCCTTCTCGTGGCGGTGCTACACATCGAGGGCGTTCGGCCTCTCGAAGACCGGCTGCAGGCACGACTGCATGAAATACCCGGACGGCATGGAACTCAAGACAGTCGAGGGCGAGCCGCTCTTTTCCATAAACGGCACATCGATTTTGAGCGCGAGCACATGCTCTCTTGTCGAAGTCGTGGATGACCTCAAATCCATCGGCGTCAAGGCCATTCGCATCTCGCCGCAGTACAGGAACACGGCCAGAATAGCCGAGGTCTTCCACGCGCGCGTAAACGGCACTCTCGGCCCTGCCGAGGGCTTGAAGGAGTTGAAGGCAATAACAGAGGGCAGTTTTTCAAACGGCTGGTATCACGGCGGCGCCGGTAAGGACTATTTCGATGCTGAAAAAGCCATCACTGGACTTTTTCAGCAGACGACTTGCACGAAGTGAATTCGTGCAAGTCTCACAAATTGCTCGATTCATAATCTCGCAATTTGGCAATCCATCCCTGGATTGCCCAGTTTGCTTCGCAAACTGTTAGCCGCGGTCCAGGCGTGACCGCAGAAGGAGGCGGTTATGGCAGACCTGCTCGATAAGGCGATACTCATCGGAATGGGGCTTGAGAGGAAGGCAAGGGAGGTCCTCGATGAGCTTGAGAAATCCGGCAAGGCCAATAAGGAGACCTCAGACGAAGCGGGCCTTCCGCTCAAGGAAAAGGTCGAGAACAAGGTGGTAGACGAGGGCATAAAGGCCCTGAAGGAATTTTTGTCTGTCGTGAACTCCGCAAAGGACAAGATAGAAAAAGAGGTCGCGTCCTCAACAGGTAAGGTATTCGAGAAGCTCAATGTCGCCACGACCGAAGAGGTCGAGGTGATAAAGGAGATGGCCCGCATCGCGAGGGAGAAGGCTGACAAGTTGGAGAAGAGGGTCGCCGACCTCGAGGCGAGGCTTGAGAAGAACGAATTCAGAGAGGGAATGTAACAGGCAAGATGTCAGCAGGCGCGATAAAAAATCTAAAGAGGCTCAACCGGATAGTCGTAACCCTCATAAGGTACGGCTTCGGTGACATCGCCAGAGAGCTCAGGGTCCTTCCGTCCTTTGTGCCTGCAGTGGAGAGGCTCTTTGTATCGAAGAAGGCGCAGGGCTTGAGCACCCCGGTGCGACTGCGCCTTGTGCTCGAAGAGCTCGGCCCCACCTTCATCAAGCTCGGCCAGATAGCCTCTACAAGGGCAGACCTCCTTCCGGCGGACTGGGTCGAGGAGTTCAAGAAGCTCCAGGACATGGTCCCGCCGGTGCCTTTCGAAGAGGTGAAAAAAGCGGTAGAGGATTCATTAAAGGCCCCCATTGGTTCGAAGTTCAGCTCTTTTGAGACGACTCCCGTTGCTTCGGCCTCCATCGCGCAGGTCCATTTCGCCGAGCTATTTGACGGCAGCAAGGTCGCGGTCAAGGTAAAGCGGCCCGGCATAGAGCCGGTGATCGCCGCCGACCTTTCGGTCATGGATACCGTTGCGGGGCTCCTTGAGAAGTACATCCCGGCCGCGCGGCGCTACAGGCCAAGAGAGGTCGTAAGCGAGTTCGAGCGTGTCATAAAGAACGAGCAGAACCTTAGCGTCGAAGGCGTCAACATAAACAGGTTCTATTCAATCTTCAAGGACGACCCGAATATCCAGATACCGCGCGTCTTCTGGGACTACACCACCGCAGATATCCTCACGATGGAGCGCATAAACGGCACGCCCATCGACGAGGTCGAGGTATTGAAATCAAGGGGCGTTGACATCAAAGAGGTCGCGATACGCGGCATCGCCATATTCTTCAAGCAGGTATTCGAGCACGGGATATTCCACGCCGACCTGCACCCCGGCAATATTTTCGTCAGGGACGACGGCG
>MGPL01000156.1:0-248 GCA_001797415.1 Deltaproteobacteria bacterium GWA2_55_10 | reverse complement strand
GGCATCGTCGGCAGGCTCGACAGGGACCTCAGGAAGTATCTCGCGTCCATGCTCTATCACCTGGTGCGAGCAGATTACTACAGGATGGCCCTTGTGCACAGGGAGATGGGGCTCATCGGAAATGACGTGAGCCTATCAGAATTCGAGGAGGCCCTGCGCGACATCTCGGAGCCGATATTCGGCCGGACGCTGGAGCAGATAAATATCTCTGGCCTCCTTATCGAGCTGCTGCAGACGGCAAAGCGCTT
>MGPL01000155.1:12715-16178 GCA_001797415.1 Deltaproteobacteria bacterium GWA2_55_10 | reverse complement strand
GCGGCTTCAATGGAGCGGCATAACCACCATAATACTCCCGATAAGGGTACAGGCCTGACCAGGCTTTCTGAAAGGACGGAAATATCGGGTACCCGGCGGGCTCAGTTGACTTGGACGTGCTTCAGTGCTATTTTTCACCACATGACCTACTCCGCCTATATCGACATACCTACAAGGGGCTTCTCCGACATCATTGACATCACGCCCAGGGTCGAGGCGGCGCTAAGCGAATCAGGCCTCACCGAAGGGCTGCTGTCGGTATTCGTCATAGGCTCCACGGCAACGATTACCACGATAGAGTTTGAGAGCGGCGTGATACAGGACCTCAAGGACGCTATCGAGAGGGTCGCGCCAAGGGACATCCCGTACAGGCATGACGGCCAGTGGGGCGACGGTAACGGGTTCGCCCATGTAAGGGCAGCCCTCCTGAAGCCTGGCATAACCATTCCTTTCACCTCCGGGGCGCTCACCCTTGGCACATGGCAGCAGGTCGTGCTCATCGATTTCGATAACAGGCCGAGACAGCGCAGAATCGCACTGCAGGCAGTGGGTGAAAGATGAAGGCGCTGGGGCTTGGCCAGTGCTCGCTCGATTATGTCGCCCTGGTCGAGGACTACCCGAAGGAGGACACCAAGGAGGAGGTCCTTGATTTTACTGTCCAGGGAGGCGGGCCGGTCGCAACGGCGCTGGTAACATTGAGCAGGCTCGGGGTGAAGGCCGCAATCCTGGGGCGGGTGTCCGATGACAGCGCGGGTCTGGAGATAAGGCGAGGGCTTAAATCCGAGGGCGTGGACGTAAGGGGCCTGCTTGAAAAAGCAGGCGGCGCATCCCAGCAGGCGTTTATCATGGTCAATAAAAAGACCGGCTCCAGGACCATCTGCTGGCAGAGGCCAACGGTCCCGCCCTTGACTGCGCGTGAGGTGGAGCCAACGCGTTTTATAGGCGCGAATTTTTTGATGCTCGACGGCCTCATGACAGAGGCCTCCTGCAGGGCAGCCGCCATTGCGGCAAGGCGGGATATCCCGGTCATGCTCGATGCCGGAAAAATGCGCCCGGGCATGCTCAAGCTCGCCTCCATGTGCGATTACGTAGTCTGCTCAGAGCGTTTTGTCTCGGATTTGAAGCTCAGCATAAAAGATGCGTTCAAGAAGCTCGCCACGGGCAGGACCAGGGCTGTGACAGCGACATTCGGGGACAAGGGCAGCTTTACCTATCACGGCGGGAAGGTCTTTTTGCAGAAGGCATTCAAGGTAAAGACTCTCGATACGACCGGGGCAGGGGATGTCTTTCACGGGGCATACGCGTACGGGGTATTGCAGGGCTGGGATCTGAAGAGGACAGTCGAGTTCGCGTCAGCCGTAGCGGCCATGAAATGCAGAAAGCTTGGGGGGAGGGCCGGGATACCGGGGCTCGCCGAGGTGCAGAAATTCCTTAAAGAGCAAAAGGGGGCCTAAGCCCCCCTCTGTTCTATTTTCTATTATAATACCCGCTACCTTGCCGCGCGCGACATTTTCCCCTCTTTTCTAAAGAGGGGTGAGGGGAGATTATCTTAGAGTTCTTGTTTGTCATTGCGAGGAGAGCAGCGATGCGGCAATCTCTGGGATTGCTTCGCCTCCGGCTCGCAATGATGGGACACGGTCATTTCCTCTCCCCCATGGGGGAGAGGAGTAAGGTGAGGGGGGCTTTCAATACCGTCCCCCTCGTCCCAGCCTTCTCCCCGGAGGGGAGAAGGAGAAAGATCAGTGCCTGAACTTCTCATGACAGGCGTTGCAGTTCTTCACAAGCTTGGAGAGATTGATCAGCGCCAGGTCCCTGTCCCCGGCTACTGCTGCCTGTGCAAGCTCATCGGCTGACTTGTGGACCGCCATCCCGAGGCTCAAAAAGTCTTTTTCTCCCGTCAGATCGCTAACCATGCTGCACCTGGCCTCTTCCTCCGGGCTCCAGCCAAGCCCTTTGGCAACAGCGGCCGCCTTTGAGAGGTCGTTGTTCGCGATCGCGAGAGTTATCTCGCCCACGGTGTCCAGATGCTGGCGCATCATCCTCTTCTGCATGACCTTCATGGTGTCCGGAAGCTTTAGCTCTATCCTGTCGTCGGGCTTGGGGCCGCCCATTTCCGTCATCTTCTCGTGCATGGCCTTGTGGTCGGCGGCATAGGATATGCCGAAAGTAAAAAGGCCTGCTATTAACGACGCTAAAAATATTCTTTTCATTGCTCTCCTCCTGAGAAGATTTCCTATTCCGGCAAGAGTATCGAGATTATCCCGCGAAGCTCGCCAGTTCTGTATCCGTATGCCTTGTCGTCAGGGTATTTTTCCACTATGAACCGCGGCCTGGCGTCCTTGTCGCCGTGGCAGGCAAGGCAGGCCTTCTCGACAAAGATCGGCCTTGTATACCGCTTGTACGCAATCCCGTCGAGCGTCACAGTGTCCCAGCGCTCGTTTTTCTTTTCATCTTCGAAGAGTTTTATCAGGGCCGCCTCGTCGGGCGTAGCGGCGTTCATCGCGTTTCTATTCTTCAATGAGGCGTGACGGATCTTTACGCCCTCTGATTCGCTTATTTCCTTTACCCTTTTGGCGACCGCGCCGCAGACCTTCCTGAAGGTCTCTTCGGTGACCTCGGAGCCCGGCTCAATGGTCTTTGCCAGCCGCGAGCGCATATCGATTATCTCTTCGGCGTTGGCGGCCGCGTTGTCTTCCCTGTGGGCGGCCGTGATGTCCGTGAGGGCAAGGGCCTGCCCCATTAGTGCGGATGAGAAAAGAAATGATAGGATGATCTTTCTAAACATCGCAACCCTTCTTTAGGCCGTGAGCTTTGAAAGGTCTGCTATCTCGAAATACAGGCCCCGCACGGAGTTGAGCAGCTTCAGGCGGTTCTCCTTTATCGCGGCGTCCTCGGCCATTACCATGACCTTGTCAAAGAACGCGTCTATCCTGTCCTTTATCGCCGCGAGGGCCTCGAAGGCCGCCTCGTAATCGCCCTTTCTCCTCTTCTCTTCCATTACGGGCGCGACTTCATTTCTCGCCTTCCAGAGCTCTGTTTCCTGAGGCTCTTTGAAGAGACCGGCGTCGGGCGCGCCTTGGCCCGGCTCGACATTCTTCAATATGTTCGAGACGCGCTTGAAGGCCGTGACAAGCCTCGCGCAGTCCGGGTTTGACTTGAACCCTTCGAGGGCCTTTATCCTCTTCACGGCATCAGGCAGTTCGAACCAGGGCGCTGAGAGGACCGCGTCTATCGAATCATGTGAGAGCCCCTGCGAAAGTAGCTGGTTCCTGAGGCGCTCCTTGAAGAACTCTATTACATCAGCGCGGACCTCTTCGGCCTTTCTCGTAAGCTTGGGGCCAACGAGCTTCACTGCTTCGCCGACGAGGGTATCAATCGGGAGCTTGAGGTTCTTATCAAGGATTATCGCTATGATGCCGAGCGATTGCCTGCGGAGCGCATACGGGTCCTGCGCTCCTGTGGG
>MGPL01000155.1:12058-12674 GCA_001797415.1 Deltaproteobacteria bacterium GWA2_55_10 | reverse complement strand
TGTCGGCTATGCTTACTATCGCGCCGGGTATCGAGGCAGGAAGGCTTCCGCCGGATGCTGTCGGCAGATAATGCTCGTAAATGGCAACGCTCACTTCGGGGCGCTCACCATTCTTTTTGGCGTAGACAGAGCCCATCGTGCCCTGGAGTTTCGGGAACTCTCCGACGACTCCGGAAGTGAGATCAGCCTTTGCGAGCATGGCCGCCCTGCCGATTACGAATTTTGAATAGAGGCCGGGGTCTACATTCTTAATATCGTATTTTGCCGGGTTGAAGCTCTCGGTCAGGTAATCCGATGGCCTCTCGTTCGGCTCCGTTGGTCTTGAAAAGCCTGTAATCGCCCCTATCGATAGTGCGAGGGTGGCGAACCTCTCCACCTTCTCAAACGACGTGCCGAGCTTTGCCTGGAATACGACCCCCTTTAAGGCCTCTACTCTTTCGGCAAGGGGCTTTCTGATATCCTGCTCATAATAGAACTTCGCGTCATTGAGCCGCGCCCGCAGCACGCGCTCATTTCCTTTCCTCACCACGTCCATGTCTTTGGCAAGGGTGTTGGCTATGGTTATGAAGCAGGGCAGGAGCGCCCCGTCAGGATCGACTACGGAGAAATACCTCTG
>MGPL01000155.1:4024-12032 GCA_001797415.1 Deltaproteobacteria bacterium GWA2_55_10 | reverse complement strand
GCCTCTTTTGCGGATTTTACGATGCCTTCGGCTATTGTCTTTTTTCTCTCAGCCGGGTCAGGGATGACAAAGGCCTTCCGGAGCGCTTCGACATAAGAAGCCGGGGAGCTGACCTTTATGGGCAACTTGTCAGAGAGGAACCTGTGCCCAAAGGTCACATCCGAGCTCAACAGGTGCCCGTAAGATAGCTCTACAGGCTTGCCGCCGAAGATGAGGAGCAGCCAGTGTATGGGTCTTGAGAAAGAGATGTCGTACGAGCCCCAGCGCATGGACTTTGGCAGGAACTCCTGCGAGAGGGCGTTGGTGATGACCTCCGGGAGGATGCAAGAGGTCTCTTCGCCCTTCACTTCTTTTGTTGCCATCACGTATTCGCCCTTGTCGGTCTTTACGCTCTTGATGGCATTTATATCGATGCCCTGCGATTTTGCAAATCCAAGGAGCGCGCCCGTGGGCTTGCCGGATGCGTCATAGGCTGCCTTCAGTTGGGGCCCCTTGACCTCGACGATTGCATCAGCCTGCTTCTCTTCAAGCCCTTCGACTATGAGGGTGAGACGCCTTGGCGTGCCGAGCGTCTTTATCCCATTGAACGAGAGCTTCCTTGCCTCAAGCCCTTTCCTCAGGAAACCTTCAAGGGCGGCAAGCGCCCTTGGCACTACGGCTGCCGGTATCTCTTCGGTCCCTATTTCAAAAAGGAGGTCTTTAGCCATTTTCCCTCTGCTTCTTTATTTGCAACCAATTTATCAAAAATCCGGTTATTTTCAACCCCTTTTAATTCCTGGGTCTATAATAATAATGAGGACAGATGAGAAAGGTACTCATTGCGACAGACGACGACCAGAGGCTCGCTTCCCTCAAGTCTCACCTCGGAAGGTACCTGAGCGTGGAGTGCTCAAGGCTCGATGGGGCTGCGGATGCGTTTGCCGAGACCCGGCCAGAGGCCGTAATAATGGACCTCGACGGCAGGGGCAGGGTCATACTGGATGGCGTGCGCTCGATAGACCCGGGGGCCAGCATAATAGTCCTCACCTCGAGGCACGAGCTTGAGACTACGGTCGAGGTCATAAGAAAGGGCGCGTTCGACTGCCTCCATAACCCGGTCGACATGAAGGCGCTGGACGAGTGCCTCAAGAGGGTCTTTGACGGGCTGGATCTTACAAAGAGCCTCTCTGACATCCATATGGATGTTTACAGGCCTGATACCCTGGTAGGCAGAAGCCGGGCAATGGAGGAGATATTCAAGACCATCGGCATAGCCTCTCTCTCCAAGGTGACCATATTGATACAGGGGGAGAGCGGCACGGGTAAGGAGCTCATCGCCCGCGCAATACACTCCAGCTCCGAGGAGAGGGCGAAGCCCTTTGTCGCCATAAACTGCTCGGCCCTTGTAGAGACGCTCCTTGAAAGCGAGCTCTTCGGCCATGAGAAGGGGGCCTTCACGGGCGCGCTCTTCAGGAAGGAGGGCAAGTTCGAGGCTGCCGCTGGCGGCACGGTATTCCTCGACGAGATAGGCGAGATGAGCCAGGCCCTTCAGGTCAAGCTCCTCAGGGTGCTCCAGGAGAGGAGCTTTGAGCGCGTGGGCGGCAGCGATACCATAAGGACCGATGTGCGCGTGATCGCAGCGACAAACAGGGAATTGGCAACGCTCACCTCAACCGGTGGCTTCAGGGAGGACCTCTTCTACCGGCTCAAGGTAATAACGATAGACGTACCGCCCTTGCGTGAGCGCAAAGAAGATATCCCGCACCTCGTGGCATACCTGCTGGAGAAGTCGAACCGCGAACTGCACAAAAGGGTAACAAAGGTGCCGGACGATGTCATGGAGAGACTCATCGATTACGATTGGCCAGGCAACGTGAGAGAGCTTGAGAACGTCATAACGCGGGGCGTCTTCCTCGCAAAGGGCGGCGTGCTCATGGATATAAAGACCCTCGAGAGGGCAGGGGATGCGCAGGGATGGTCGCCAGAGTCATTGAGCGCCATCGAGGTGCGCCATATCGCGGCGACGCTCGACCACACTGGCTGGAACAGGTCAAGGGCCGCAAGGCTGCTGGGCATTTCCATTCCGAGGCTTGAGAGGAAGATACTCAGGTATGAACTGAAACCGGGTTAGAGTTTGTCATTGCGAGCGGAGCAAAGCAATCTATCTTGAAAGCAAGTATTGCTAACCGGATAGGGTACTCTCAGTACCTATTGTCATTCTGAGCGAAGCGAAGAATCTGCCTTTTCCATGAAGGCCTTTTGCGCCCTGCCGGGCTTCTTTGGGCATAAGCTCTCCGCCCCATTCCTCCTCGCTCGCCCCTTATGTCGCAAAACCATTAAGGTTTTGCTCCTACAGCCCCGGCTCGCTCGCCCCTCCCCCAACCTTAGGCTCCTTTCGCCTTATGCCCCGCTTGTTTGAATACAAAACAAAACCCCCTCACCAGAGGAGAGAGCCGTGAAGGGGCGATAGATTTCAGTTCCCTTCCTCCCTCGATACGAGCGGAGGGATAAAGGTCTTCCTGTTCTGGAGTACCTTTGAAAGGGATGCGGCTGTGACAGGATCGAAGAGCTTGAGCCCTGACGCGGCTTCCAGATCGTTTATCTCGCGCGACCATACTACAAGAGCCCTGCTCTCCACGCTAAGCCATTTTACCGATATGTAGACTGTATCCTCTTGCCTCAACGGCGTCCCCATGTACCTTATCCTTACTCCGTGCTTTGAGATATCCGCGGTCTGAGTAAATGGCCTGGGGACCTCCGAGCCGTCCTCGAACACCTTGCAGTCCTCGGCCCAGCAGAGCCTTCTCTCCATCCGCCTGTTCTCGTCGAGGCCTCTGTACATCGCGAAAAAGGCTGAAAGGTTTGCGCCGGTAAGGGCCTCGACTTTTTTGAGCAGTTCCTTTATGTCGAACGGCTTCAGCAGGTACTTTTCATTGAGCCTTGTTATAACCGACTGGCTCTCGAAATCCGAGCACGAGTCCTCTGTCATGAAAAGGAACTTCTCCTTCATATGTGAGTATATTTTCAAGGTGTCCAGGTAAAGGCCCAGTCCGTCCATGCCCTTGAGCTTTATATCTGTTATCACGAGGTCAAAGGAGGTCTCCTTGAGCTTCCAGTATGCCTCTGTGCCGCTGGAGGCAAGCTCGACGCTGTAACCGGCGCCGGTGAGCACCTCGGAGCAGAAGCTGCGGAGGTCCTCGTCGCTGTCCACGAACAGGATGCGCATTTTCCGCCTCTCCTCCATAAAGGGCCTTTCAGGTCTTGTATTTGCTTTCAGGGGATGATGAATTCCGGCAGGCGCTTGAATAGTCAGGTCTCGGATTATGTTACGGGGCAATTTCCCCCTCAAATAGACTTTAACCCGGGGCTTGTTTTTGTCAAGACTGCCCTTTTATCAGGATAAAGTGGTCTTTGCCGTACTTTTTAATCTGTATTCAGGCCGTATCGTCCAGAAACGCCTTGACAAACAAGAGTTTTATTTCATAAAATAAGTCGATTGAGTCAAGGAACCCCGAAGCGCTATACGCCGCTCTTTTCCTGAAGAGGGCGACCCCGGCTGGTTTCTCCCGCTTACCCCCTTGGGGGCCCATAGCTCAGTTGGAAGAGCCACCGGCTCATAACCGGTCGGTCCCTGGTTCGAGCCCAGGTGGGCCCACCAAAACTTTCAGCCCTGGAGGCATTTTGATAGAGACCTTGAAAGTCCTTGAAGAGATACAGAGGATAGACCTCGAGATCAAGGCAATCGAGGAACAAGAGAAGGAGTTCATAGCCAACCTGGACCAACTCGGAACCGAACTCAAAGAAGAGAACGCGGCAATAGAGGCGCTTGGAGCAGAAGCTGGCGGCCTCGCCGCCCAGATAAAGGAAGCCGAAGAGCGGATTCGCGAGAGCGGGGAGAGGGTCTCGAAGGACGAAAAGAGGCTCAACTCGGTCAAGAACGACAGGGAACTGAACGCCATTACCAAAGAGATAAACGGCGCGAATAAATCCAGGAAGCAGGGCGAGCAGGAGAAGAACCAGCTCGCCGCCAGGGTCTCTGAAAAAGAGGGCGCGCTCAACGCCAAAAAAGAGTCTGCGGCTCAGAAGCAGGCGGACTTCGACAGGCTCTCAGCCGAGCTCGTAGAGAAGAGAAACGCCTGGAAAGAGGCCGCCCAGTCAAAGCTCAAGTCAAAAGACGATATAAAGTCCAAGATCAGGCCCGATATCCTCAGAAAGTATGAGATGATCCGCTCCAAGAGGGGCGGCCTGGGGCTCGCGCAGGTCAAAAACGAAATATGCCAGGGCTGCTTCACTCACATTCCCCCGCAGGTCTACATAATGCTCAAGAGAGGGACTGAGGAACTTCAGTCCTGCCCCCACTGCCACCGGCTCCTGTACGCAGAGACCCCGCGCGAGTTAGAGGCTGTCTGAGATGTCCCCCAGGGACTCTATCCTGGCTAAGAGATTTCTAAAAGAGCTCGCAAATTCCCTTGATGTCCGCTCCGTTATAAAGAAGCTCGGCATGACGGAGGACGATGCAAGGGCCTTATTAAAGGGCCTTGCCGGCGAACCTGTTCAGGAGGCGCTTTTCAAGGCCGAGAGGCCCGGCCTGTTTGAGATAAGGGTCGACGGCGCATCCAGGGGCAACCCCGGAGAGGCCGGCGCGGGCGCGGTTATAAGAGATGCCCAGGGCAAAATAGTCAGGGAGCTGAGGAAGTATCTCGGGGTCGTTACCAACAACGTCGCCGAGTACCAGGCGCTTGTGATGGCGCTCTCGGAGGCCCGGTCAATGGGCATACGGGATGTCGAGGTCTTTGCCGACTCCGAGCTCATGGTAAAGCAGCTCAATAGAGTCTATAAGGTCAAGAGCGAGGACCTGAGGCCCCTTTTCGAGAAGGCCGCGGCGCTTTTAAAGGGCTTCAGGTCGTCTAAAATAGTGCACGTTTACAGGGAAGAGAACGCCGCTGCCGACAAGCTGGCTAACGAGGCCATAGAGCGGCGTGCGTGAAAACTTATTATTTTTAAATCGGAGGGTGCCTGGCGGCCGCTGGGTTAATTACTCAGAGGAAAGTCCGGACACCATAGGGCAGGGAGGTCGCTAACGGCGACCGGGGGCGACCCCAGGGACAGGACCACAGAAAAGATACCGCCGCTGCAAAGCGGTAAGGGTGAAAAGGCGGGGTAAGAGCCCACCAGCCTGCCGGGCGACCGGCAGGGCTTGGCAACCCCCTCCCGGTGCAAGGCCAAATAGGTTCCGCTTCAAGGACGGCCCGTCCTTCATCCCCAAAGGAGGGCGGAACGGGTTGGCCGCTCGAGCCTGCCGGCAACGGCAGGCCTAGACGAATGGCCGCCGCCCGGTTCTACCGGGCACAGGATCCGGCTTACGGCACCCTCCGGTTTTTTTAAAACAACCTGGAATGCGTCCGAATTATTTCGGGCGCACCTCCGCCATGAAGCGGTCCTTTTGAGACCGCTTCGTCCCCTTCAAGAGGGTGCCAGAGATGTAGACCAGTTAAAAAAGGGAGACAGGACGGGCAACTTAAGTCCTATCAGCTGCCCTGTATCCTCCGGCGGTTAGAGTTTTTTAATCAGACCGCCGCCTGTATTTAATCTTCCGGTTTTATGCTCTCCGTCATCAGTCTCCCATTTCCCGCAAAGGCCTTCCGTGACGTCTGTCACGGGTTTTTGCGGGTTATCCTTTTAGAATCGCTTTTTCGTAAATGCCGCCCGGGACCGCCTCTCTCAACCGGCGGTTGGCCTGGGAACTGGAAAACCGAAGCCGCTAACAACTAAAGGGCAGCCGCCTTCAATCCGCTGCCTGAACGGTCCGAGATTCCGCGTGAAAATAGGCATCAAGATAAAGCTGGCCGTCATTCTCTCGACGCTTCTTTTCGCGGCCACCTTTTCCATAGGCGCGATCCTCGTGGTCCACCAGAGGTCGTCCCTTGAGGAGCAGCTCCGCTCCATGGCCGGGACCATAACCCACGAGTTCGCGAGCGATTCGAAGATACCTTTCATGCAGAGGGACAGCCTGGCCATGAACCTCGCCGTCCAGAACATACTCAAGTACCCGGGCATACATGACGCCTACATACTTAACCACAGCATGCAGGTCGAGGCGCATAAGGACCTCGTGGAGGCGGGCACTGAGTTCAAGGGTTTTGACGGAGGCCTGATTGCAAGCAGGCAGGATGCCGCGCCATGGCTCGTCAACGACGGCGGAGAAGGGCTCATAACGTTTGCCGCGCCCATAGTCTTCCGCGGCACGACCGTGGGCTACACGGTCCTCTCTTTTTCGAACAGCTTTATACAGGAGCAGGTCAGGAGCTCGATAAAAAAGGTCGTCCTCATCGGCCTTATAGCAGTGGCCGCGGTTACGTTCATATCCATCCCGCTGGCCTCGGGGCTCCTTCGTCCGGTTTTCAGGCTCTTCCGGGGCACAAGGGAAATAGCGCTCGGCAACTTCGACTACCGGATCCCGGAAGGCGGCAAGGACGAGATGGGGGACCTTGTCAGGTCCTTCAATAAGATGGCCTCAGAGCTCAAGAAAAAAGAGGTCCTGAAGGGCGTCTTCAACCGCTACGTCAGTCAGCACGTAGCTGATGAGATATTCAGGGACCCGGAACGCATAAGGCTCGGCGGCGATAAGAGGGAGGTCACGGTCTTTTTCGCCGATATACGCGGCTTCACCTCGATCTCAAGGAAGATGGCCCCGGAGGACATAGTAGAGCTCCTGAACCGGTATTTTACCGTCGTCACCGATATAGTCTTCCGCTTCGAGGGCACGATAGACAAATTCATAGGCGACGCCGTGATGAGCGTCTTCGGCTCTCCCATCAAAAGCCCGAGCCACCTTGAGAGCGGCGTTAAGGCCGCGATGGCGGTAAAGCTCGCGATCGAGGAGCTCAACCGGCTCCGGGCAGTGCAGAACGAATCTGCCCTTCACATGGGCATCGGTCTTGACGCCGGCGAGGTCATCGTCGGCAACATGGGGTCGAGCGTAAGGATGGAGTATACCGCCGTTGGCGACCCGGTGAACACGGCCTCGCGCCTCACTGACCTTGCAAAGGGAGGAGACATCCTGGTAAGCGAGTTCATCTACAAGGCGGTCGCCGGAAACGTCGTTGCCGAGGAGATACGGGGCGTGTCAATAAAGGGCTTTGATAAGCCGGTAACGCTCTATAACATAAGGGAGCTCTGCGGCGAGTGGAATACCGAGGTGGCCCAGATAGTCCGCCTCGCCTTTATCGAGCTGGGGAGGGAAGGCATTGTCCTTTAGCAGGCTGCTGAAAAAGTCCATCTGCTTTGTTGTCATCGTCGCTCGTCACTGCGGCGTACGGCAAAGAGTACGCCTCATTCCTCGCTCCCTGATTCAACCGGGGCCTCGCATATGGAGCTTTTTGAGCAGCCTGGTATTCATTATGGCCACTGCCGTTCTCATGTCTGGCTGCATGCAGATGTCGTCCCGATACGTGAAGGGGACCGAGTACGACAGGGCGCTCATGATGTATGAGAGCGGCAGGCTTGCCGACGCCAGATACAAGGCGAGGTCCATCCCGAAGGACGACCCAAGCTACAGGGCAGCGAGGAAATTGCTCGAAGACATAAACGCCATTTCAATGCAGCTCTCCAGAAGGCATCTGGAGATGGCAGAGGACTATGAAAGGGCGGGCATCCGCTCGAAGGCCGTATGGGAATACAGCAAGGCCCTCGAATATAATCCATCAAGCATACTCGCGAGGCAGAGGATGGAGGTCCTCACCGACGCGATGCGCGCGGGAGACGCGCCTGAGCCCCAGGAGAAGAAGGCCCAGGCCCCGCCCCCTCCAAAGAAGAGCTGGAAGGAAGAACCAGAGGACCTCGCGAACCTGCATTACCTTAAGGGCAAGGTCTATCTCGAATCAAGGGCCTACGCCAGGGCGATAGAGGAGTTTACGCTCTCAGTCAGAATAGTCCCCTCGTACATGAACGCGAAAGAGCTCCTTGAACGCTCAAAGACAGAGCGCGACAAGGCCGTTGACAAGCACCTCAGAAAGGGGATCGCCCATTT
>MGPL01000155.1:0-3894 GCA_001797415.1 Deltaproteobacteria bacterium GWA2_55_10 | reverse complement strand
GAGAACCAGGCCTCAAGCGACAAGTCGCCGCTTTAAATTTCGCAATCCACAGCTTATTCACACCTTGATTTCTATTCCGCACGCGCAAAACCCCACTAATAGTATCCTTCAAAAACAGACTATACAATTAGTTGAAAAAGAGGCGATTTTCGCTGCTTTTTTAATGCTTTATCTACTTAAATTCCCCTTGACAAAGAAATCCCGCAGGAATATAGTTGACCCATTAGGTGGTATAAAGTGGTATAAAGTGGTATAAATAGACCCTGAAGTGGAACAAAGGGGCAGTAATTCCCGTAAATTTTCAAGACCGGCGGAGGCCGGAAAACGCGATGTTCAAGGGAAGATTCGAACACTTAATAGACTCAAAGGGCAGGCTGAGCATACCTTCCAAGTTCAGGGAGACCCTGAACGAAAGGTATGACTCCCGTCTTGTCGTGACCACATACGACAGCTGCCTTATCGCCTATCCGCTCGCCGAATGGCTCAAGCTCGAAGAGAAGATCTCCCAGCTGCCGGAGTTCAAGAAGGACACAAAGGCGTTCCTCAGGTTTTTCTATTCGAGCGCAACGGATTGCGCGATAGACAAGCTCGGCAGGATACTCCTGCCGCAGACGCTCCGTGACTACGCGAAGCTCGACAAGGACGTCATCCTCATAGGCGCTTTCAGGCATATGGAGATATGGAGCAAGCCCCTGTGGGATGCCGCGGAGGCCCAGGCCTCGCAGGAGGATATCGTCAACACCCTCGAGCGGCTGGGGCTCTGATAGATGGAGTTCAGCCATCTATCAGTGATGCCTGCGGAGGTTATAGAGTACCTCGACTGCAGGAAGGCCGGCGTTTACGTCGACGGTACGGCAGGCGGAGGCGGCCACAGCAGGGAGATACTCAAGGCAAACCCTGAGAACAGGCTCATAGGCATCGACAGGGATGAGGACGCCCTCAGGGCGGCCGAAGAAAATCTGAAACCCTTTGCAGGCAGGTTCACCCTCGTAAAGGAGAACTTCAGGAATATAAAGGCAGTGCTCGAATCGTTGAGCGCACCGCCGATCGACGGCATGCTCCTTGACCTGGGCGTGTCGTCATACCAGTTTGAGAGAGCCGAGCGCGGCTTCAGTTTCCGCCAGCTCTCAAGGCTGGACATGAGGATGGACAGGTCAGGGGGGGAGACGGCCTTCGACCTGGTCAATGAACTTGAGGAAGACGAACTCGTACGCATCTTCAGGGACTACGGAGAAGAGCGGCACTCAAAAAGGATAGCCAGGGCCATCATAAAGGCGCGTTCCGCAAAGCCCGTCGAGACGACGACCGAGCTTGCGGAGATAATCCAGCGGGCAGTGCCCGCAAAGGCGCGTTATGGCAAGATACACCCTGCCACGCGCGTCTTTCAGGCCCTGAGAATAGCCGTTAACGATGAGCTCGGAAGCTTGAAAGATGCCCTTGCCGACGGCGTCGAATCGCTGAAATCGGGCGGAAGGTTTGTCGTCATATCCTTCCACTCGCTCGAAGACAGGATAGTGAAGAACGCGTTCAGGGACGCCTCCACAGGCTGCATATGCCCGCCGAGGATACCTCAATGCGTATGCAACAGGGTGCCGCAGGCAAGGCTCGTAACAAGAAAGGCCGTAATACCGGCTGAGGCAGAGATAGACATCAACCCCAGGGCCAGAAGCGCGAAGCTCCGTGCCCTGGAGAAGCTCTGAGGCTGGAGTAACCGGGGGAAACTTTCTGTAGAAAGTTTCCCCCAAAAAAACCCTCACAAGCCTCGCAGCCCCAAGGAGGACCATAATGGCTGAAGTGGTAAGTAAGAAATTGGAATTCCCCGGTGTGCTCATCGGGCAGGATGTGAAGGCGAAGAGGAACCTCAATGACATGAGCTTCCTCTTCGTCTCAGTGCTCGCGGCCGTAGCGGCCGTGCTCATAATATTCGCCTTTCTCTGGAGCAGGCTCATGGTCGTGAACACGGGCTACGAGATATCCAGGGCGAACTCCGCGAGGGCCAGCCTCATCGAGCAGAACAAAAGGCTCAAGCTCCAGTACATGAGACTGAAGAGCCCGGAGAGGATAGAGGGTCTGGCAGCGGGGCTTGGATTTGGGAATCCTGCGAGCGAGCAGGTAGTCATCCTTAAATGAGAAAGAGAAAGCCCGGCCAGCGGAAGTCCGCCACCGCGCCAAGGGTGCGCATATATCTTGTGCTGGGCTTTTTCGTAGTCGTGTTCGGGGCGATCTTTTTCAGGGCAGTGCAGCTTCAGGTGATAGACGGGCCGAAGCTCAAGCAGATGGCCATGAAGCAGCACAGGAAGACCCTGAACGTGCAGTCCAAGAGAGGGGACATATACGACAGGAACCTGAAGGAACTGGCCGTGAGCATCGAGGTTGACTCGATATTCGCCCAGCCCGACAAGATAGAGTCGCCGAGGACGGTCGCGAAGGTCCTGGCCCCAATACTCGGCATGCCTTCGTTCGAGATAGAGAAGAAGCTCAGGAACGATTCAAGCTTCGCCTGGCTAAAGCGCCAGGTCGACCTCAAGGAGGAGCAGAGGGAGTTTATAAAGGAGCTCGAAGGGGTCGGAATAATAAAGGAGAGCAGGAGGTTCTACCCGAACCGCCAGCTCGCGTCCAATATCATAGGCTTCACCGGCCTTGATTCAAACGGCCTCGAGGGCGTTGAGAAGTACTACGATGCCATGCTCAAGGGGTCGTCGGGCAGGCTCACAGGCGAGAAGGACGCGATAGGCAGGGTGCTCCTTTACGAAGACCGCGACAAGACCGTGCCGCTCGAAGGCATGGTGGTCGAGCTTACAATAGACAAGACGATACAGTACATCGCCGAGAAGGCATTGAAGAAGGCGGTGGACGATTCCGGCGCAAAGGGCGGCACCGCGATAGTCATGGACCCCGCCACCGGCGAGGTGCTCGCGATGGCGAACCAGCCGTCCTTTGACCCGAACAATACCGGCAAGTTCGGCCAGCAGCACTGGAGGAACAGGGCCATAGCCGACCTCTATGAACCGGGCTCGACCTTCAAGCTCTTCCTCATAGCGGCGGCGCTCGAAGAGAACCTGGTAAAGCCTTCGAGCAGGTTCTTCTGCGAGAACGGCAGCTACAGGGTCGCTGACCGGGTCTTCCACGACCATCACCCGTACGGCTGGCTCAACGTATCCGAGATACTCAAGTACTCGAGCAACATCTGCAGCGCGAAAATTGGAGAGACGCTCGGCAAGGTACAGCTCTACAGGTACACGAAGGCCTTCGGCTTCGGCTCAAAGTCCGGCATTGACCTGCCGGGCGAGGCGTCGGGTATTTTCAGGCATTACAACAACTGGTCGAAGGTAACGCTCCATACCGTTTCGTTCGGGCAGGGCGTTTCAGTAAGCGGGATTCAGCTCGTAACCGCGATGTCCGCGATAGCCAACGGCGGCTTTCTCATGAAGCCCTACGTGGTGAAATCAGTGAAGGACCAGGGCGGCAAGGTGATAAGCGAATCTCACCCGGTGATCGTAAGGAGGCTGATATCCGAGAAGACGGCCGGAGAGCTTACCGGGATGATGAAGGGAGTTACCGAGGAGAAGGGCACGGGAACTCTGGCAGCGGTGCCTGATTTCGCGGTCGCCGGAAAGACAGGCACTGCGCAGAAGCCGGACTTCAAGAAGGGCGGGTACGCCTCAGGCGCGTATATAGCCTCTTTCACAGGCTTTGTGCCTGCTGACAACCCGAGGCTCGCGATCCTGGTCACAGTGGACGAGCCCAGGGGAGAGTACTACGGCGGGCTTATAGCAGGCCCTGTATTCAGGGAGATAGCGCAGGAGTCGCTCGCGTATCTCGGGGTCTTCAAAGAGAACTCGAACGGGCCCAGGGCCGAAGAGCCGGAGCCGGTGAATAAGGAGCTCGAACTCC
>MGPL01000154.1:13851-17845 GCA_001797415.1 Deltaproteobacteria bacterium GWA2_55_10 | reverse complement strand
ATAACAGGGTACGGATATTCGATACGACATTAAGGGACGGTGAGCAGTCCCCCGGCGCCTCGATGAACGTCGAGGAGAAGATAGCGGTAGCAAAGCAGCTCGCAAAGCTCGGAGTTGACGTCATAGAGGCCGGCTTCGCCTACAGCTCTCCGGGTGATTTCGAATCTGTCAGAAGGATAGCCCACGAGGTCGAGGGCCCGGTCATCTGCAGCCTCGCCAGGTGCAAGCCCGAAGACATCGACGCAGCAGCAGAGGCCCTGAAGGGCGCTGCCAGAACACGGATACACACCTTCATTTCGACCTCCGAGATACACCTCAAGCACCAGTTCAGGCTCACACGCAAAGAGGCGCTCGATCGCGCTGTTGAAATGGTTAAGCGCAGCCGCGGCTACATGGACGACGTCGAGTTCTCTGCCATGGACGCCTCTCGGACAGAGCCTGCCTTCCTCTACGAAATGATAGAGGCGGTTATCAATGCCGGCGCGTCCACCGTCAACATCCCGGATACCGTCGGCTACGCGCTCCCCGAGCAGTTCGGAGAGCTCATCAGGGGCATAAGGGACAACGTAAAGAACATAGACAAGGCCGTCATATCGGTCCATTGCCACAACGACCTCGGCCTGGCCGTCGCCAATTCTCTCGCCGCCGTCACGAACGGCGCGCGGCAGATAGAGTGCACCATAAACGGCATCGGCGAGAGGGCGGGTAACGCCTCGCTCGAAGAGGTCGTGATGATCCTGAAGACAAGGAAGGACATCCTCGGCCTTGAGACCAACATCGTAACCGAGCAGATCTTTCCGTCAAGCCGCCTCTTAAGCGGCATAACCGGCATAATGGTCCAGCCCAACAAGGCCATAGTCGGCGACAACGCCTTCGCGCACGAGTCCGGCATACACCAGGACGGATTGCTCAAGGACAAATCCACCTACGAAATAATGAAGCCCGAGTCGGTCGGTATTTCGCGCTCGACGCTCGTGCTCGGCAAGCACTCGGGCCGCCACGCATTCAAGACCCGGCTCGCTGAGCTTGGATTTGACCTCACGGCGGAGAACCTCGACAGGGCCTTCGAGAGGTTCAAGAAGCTCGCTGACAAGAAAAAAGAGGTCTTTGACGAGGACATCGAGGCAATAGTACAGGACGAGGTTCTCCGCATAGAGATGCCCGACAGGTACAGGCTCGTGAAGCTCAACGTAAAGAGCGGCACCGACACGCCGCCCACAGCCGATGTCGAGATGGAGATAGACGGCAATGCCGTGAAAGATTCGGGCAACGGCGACGGCCCGGTCGATGCGGCGTACAACACCATAGCCAAAATGACCGGCACAAGGAGCACGCTCCTCAAGTATTCCGTAAACGCCATCACGGGCGGCACGGACGCGCAGGGAGAGGTCACTGTCCGGCTCCAGGAAAATGACCAGATAGTCCTCGGACAGGGCTCGCACACCGATATCATCGTTGCGAGCGCAAAGGCATACATAAACGCGCTCAACAGGCTCGAATACAGGAAAAAAGACAGACGCGAAAGCCTGACGCTTTAGCATTCTGCCAAGTTTATCGAAAATTTAGTTTTTAAACAGGCTGCTCAAAAAGCTCCATATGCAATGCGTCGAGGAGCGAGGAGCGAGTCGTACTCTTTATGTACGTCGCAGCGACGAGCGACGATGACAACACAGCAGATGGACTTTTTCAGCAGCCTGAAAATGCAAATTAATACCGGAGAGGTACGAGAAGCATGAGGCCGATGACGATTACAGAGAAGATACTTGCGAAGCACGCCGGGGTTAAGGAAGTTCTTCCCGGGCAGCTCATCAACGCGAAGGTGGACATTGCGCTGGGCAACGACATCACCGCGCCCATAGCCATCAAGGAGTTCAGGAAGGCCGGCGCGAAGAAGGTCTTCAACAGGAACAAGGTCGTGCTCGTTCCCGACCACTTCACGCCTAACAAGGACATCAAGTCCGCGGAACAGGTAAAGATACTCCGCGAATTCGCGAAGGAGCAGGGGCTGAAGTATTACTTCGAGGGCGGTGAGGTAGGCGTCGAGCACGCGCTCCTCCCGGAGAAGGGAATCGTGGTGCCCGGCGACATCGTCATAGGCGCAGATTCGCACACCTGCACATACGGCGCGCTCGGCGCGTTCTCGACCGGCGTCGGCTCGACGGACCTTGCTGCGGCCATGATAACCGGAGAGATCTGGTTCAAGGTGCCAGAGTCGATAAAGTTCGTATTCAGGGGCAAGCTCAATAAGTGGGTCGGCGGCAAGGACCTCATTTTAAGGGTGATAGGCGACATCGGCGTCGACGGCGCGCTCTACAGGGCAATGGAATTTACAGGCACCCCCATTGAGAAGCTCTCCATGGATTCGCGCATGTCGATGTGCAACATGGCGATAGAGGCGGGCGCGAAGAGCGGCATCATAGCGCCTGACAAAACGACGGAAGCCTACATGAAGAACAGGGCCCAGAGGCCGTACAAGTTCTACGAGAGCGACGCTCAAGCCGTGTACTGCGATATCAGGGAGTACGACTGCTCGAAGATAGAGCCGACGGTAGCCTGTCCGCATTTGCCCGAGAACACAAAGAACGTCTCCCAGCTCAAGAACATTACCATAGACCAGGTCGTCATCGGCTCCTGCACGAACGGCAGGCTCGAAGACCTCCAGATGGCGGCGAAGCTCCTCAAGGGCAAAAAAATTGCCAAGTACGTAAGGCTCATCGTCATCCCGGCGACGCCTTTTATCTATAACCAGGCCATGAAGCTCGGCTACTTCGATATATTCCTCAAGGCCGGCGCAGTCATAAGCCCGCCCACCTGCGGCCCCTGCCTTGGCGGCCACATGGGCATACTCGCGGCCGGCGAGAGGGCGCTTGCGACCACCAACAGGAACTTCGTCGGAAGGATGGGCGACCCCAAGAGCGAGGTCTATCTCGCGAGCCCGGCGATCGCTGCGGCGACTGCCATAAAGGGGAGGATAGCCCACCCGGACGAGGTATCGAAGTAGGCGGCCCTTTTGGACGGGGCCTTGACCTTTTTCCAATGAGAAAGCCCCGACCCACACATTACTGCCTCTATGACTGGCTTGCGCCTCTGTATGACCTCGGCGTTTGGCTCGCCTCCCTTCCGTTCGGCGGCGAGGCCCGGCTCAGGGAGCGATTGCTGGACGAGGCGGAGATAAAAGAGGGTACGCGGGTGCTCGAGATATTCTCTGGCACAGCGACGCTCTCGGTTATGGCGGCAAAGAGGGGCGCGAAGGCGACTGCCCTTGACGTGACCGGCGGCATGCTCAAGGTTGCTGAAGAGAAGGCAAAGGGCTACGGGGTAAAGATAGGGTTTGTAAGGGCGGACGCTTCAATGCTGCCCTTTGCAGAGGGTTCGTTCGAAAGGGTCGTAGCCTCGATGGGCCTGCATGAGACAGGGCCGGGCGCTGTAACGGAGATACTCTCAGAGGCGAAGAGGGTCTTGCAGCCCGGCGGCGGGCTCGCAATCATGGACTTCCACAGGGCTGAAGGGATGGCAGGAAAGGCGCAATCCCTTTTCTTCACCTTCTTCGAGGGCGAGACCGCCAGGGACTGGGTAGGCACTGACATCCAGTCGCTTCTTTCAGGGCTGGGTTTCAAAGACTTCAGGCGTTCGTTTCTTATCGACAGGTCGTTGCAGATAGTAACCGTAAAAAAGAGATAAAGAATTTTTCATAAGAGGTGAGCAGATGAAGTTCAGGGCAAAGGTCTGGAAGTTCGGGGCGGATATCGACACTGACAAGATTATTCCTGCCAGGTATCTCAATACGTCAGACCCCGGGGAGCTGGCAAAGCACTGCATGGAGGACGAGGACCCATCGTTCTCGTCAAAGGTGCAGCCCGGAGATATCATAATAGCCGACAAGAACTTCGGCTGCGGGTCGTCGAGGGAGCACGCGCCTATCGCCATAAAGGCGGCGGGCGTATCGTGCGTGATCGCCAAGAGCTTCGCCAGGATATTCTACAGGAACTCGTTC
>MGPL01000154.1:12154-13775 GCA_001797415.1 Deltaproteobacteria bacterium GWA2_55_10 | reverse complement strand
TGGACAGCGGCACGATAGTAAACGTGACAAAGAGGAAGAGCTTCAACGCCCGTCCGGTCCCTCCGTTCATGCAGGAGCTTATAAAGGCGGGCGGGCTCATGGAGTCGATCAAAAAGAGGGGGGTTATATGAAGAGGGAAGGGACTAAGAGCAAGGTCCTCTTCACTGAGAAGCTGCATGTAGAGAACAAGACGCTCTTCGTTGATCTTAAGGAGAACGAAGGCGGGAGGTTCCTCCAGGTTGCAGAGCTCTCTAACGACAGGCGCAGTACGGTCGTTATACCGTTTACCGGACTGGCCGCCTTCATGGAAGTGCTGCAGAAGATAGCGGGCACCACCTTTTAGCCTTTTTCATAACGCGTTCAGCTGATATCTGATTAAGGTTGTTTGCGCATTCAAATTCGTCCCCAAGGAGCTGCAAGTGAAAAGGTTTAACATCGCTGTACTGCCCGGCGACGGCATCGGCCCGGAGATAGTGGGAGAGGCCGTTAAGGTATTGCAGGCCGTCGGCCAAAAGTTCTTGGCCGAGTTCGCGTTAAGCGAGGCCCTCGTCGGCGGCGCGTCCATCGACGCCCACGGCGTGCCTCTTACCGATGAAGTATTGAAGCTTACAATGAAGAGCGACGCCGTCCTTCTCGGCGCGGTAGGCGGTATTAAATGGGAAGGGCTGGACTACTCGATAAGGCCGGAGCGCGCTCTCCTGGCCTTGAGGAAAGAGCTCGGACTCTTCGCCAACCTGAGGCCCGCCAGGATATACAGGGAGCTCATCGACGCGTCTACTTTGAAGCCCGAGGTCATCGAAGGCGTCGACCTCCTCGTCGTAAGGGAGCTTACCGGAGGCCTTTACTTCGGAACGCCCAAGGGCATTGAGAAGCTGCCTGACGGAACTGAGCGAGGCGTGAACACGATGGTATATACCACGCCTGAAATAGAGCGCATCGCCAGGGTCGGCTTCGATGTCGCAAGGAAGCGCGGGAAGAAGCTCTGCAGCGTTGACAAGGCCAATGTCCTTGAGACCACCGAGCTCTGGAGAAAGGTCGTCATCAGGGTAGGGAAGGACTACCCCGACGTCGAGCTCAGCCACATGTACGTCGACAACTGCGCCATGCAGCTCATAAGGAACCCCAGGCAGTTCGACGTCATCGTGACGGAGAACACCTTCGGAGACATACTGTCCGACGAGGCATCGATGCTCACCGGCTCCATTGGCATGCTGCCTTCGGCAAGCATCGGTTCCACGAAGAACAGGGCCATGTACGAGCCCATCCACGGCAGCGCCCCTGATATAGCCGGGAAGGGCATAGCAAACCCCATTGCGACCATACTGTCGGTTGCCATGATGCTCAAGTACTCGTTCGACATGAACGAGGCATCTGATATTATCGAGAGGGCGGTCGAGAAGGTCCTTGCCAAGGGCTACAGGACAGCCGATATCATGCAGTCCGGAATGACGAGGGTGAGCTGCGCGGAGATGGGTGAGGCGGTACTCAAAGAGCTATAGCGGCTGCTGAAAAAGTCCATCTGCTTTGTTCTCTTCGTAGCTCGTCACTGCGACGTACATGAAGAGTACGACTCGTTCCTCGCTCCTCGACGCCTCGCATATGGAGCTTTTTGAGCAGCCTG
>MGPL01000154.1:11345-12134 GCA_001797415.1 Deltaproteobacteria bacterium GWA2_55_10 | reverse complement strand
GCCCCCTCATCCCGACCTTCTCCCCGGAGGGGAGAAGGTGAAAATAATCGCCAAAAAAGAACCTGAGAACAATAATTATTTGCCCTTCGAGAGTATTCCTCTGAGTATCATAATTGCCCCCCTCTTATCGAGCGGCTCGTTGTTGTTGCCGCACTTCGGGTCCTGCGTGCACGATGGGCAGGCGACTTCGCATGAACAGTCCTCCATCAGGCTTACCGTCGATGAGAACCAGTCGCGCACGCAGTCAAAGCCCCTTCTGGCGAGGCCGACGCCGCCTTCGTGGCCGTCGTAGATGAATATCGCCGCGCTCTCAAGTTCCGGGTTCATGGGGTAGCTTACCCCTCCCAGGTCCATCCGGTCGCAGAGCGCGAAAAGGGGCAGGGCGGCTATCGCCGCGTGCTCTGTTGCGTGAAGCGCGCCGCCTGTGCTGAAGCCCTTTTTTCTCACCTCGCTCAAAATCCCGTCATCCACCTTGAACCATATCCCTGTCGTCGTGAAAATCGATGGCGGCAGGTCGAGCAGGAATTCTCCGAGGAGCGACTCTGTATAGATGTGCTTTTTCCTGTAGCCCAGCACCCGCTCCGTTATTCTGAGTTTGCCGAACTTGATGACAGTACCGCCGAGCTCGATCGAATCATCCTCGGAGAGTATCTGCGATTCCTCGTTCGTTATGGCCCTCGTGTAATAGGCGATGTCATTGGCAGGCTTGCATACGACGACCCTGTCGCGCATGTCGAGCTTCGCGACCCTGTACTGCACGCCCTTGTGCAGGTATATCGCGCCGGGGTG
>MGPL01000154.1:0-11328 GCA_001797415.1 Deltaproteobacteria bacterium GWA2_55_10 | reverse complement strand
GCGAAGAGCTCGATTCGCCGAGGAGCGTTCCGTCGTCCTTGAGTATAGAGTACGCCTCTCCAGCCTCCCTGATGGACACTTCCATCTGCGGATACTTCTTTCGGCTGAACCATACATCGAGCTTGCCGCGCCTCAGCTTGCCTTCGGCCTCGAGCTCGTCGAGCACAGGGGCGAGCCTCGGCACATCGAAGACCGGGTCGTCTTTTTTCAGGTACCTTTCTGAAGCGGCGCATAACGCATGCGATTTGACTATGGGCCTGTTGAACGGGTCGAGCACCGCCGCTTCTGAGGCGCGCCTGAAAAAATCAATAGGGTTCCTCATGAAGTACTGGTCAAGCGCGTCAGTAAGGCCGACCATCACGATGAGCGAATCCCTGCCGCTCCTGCCGACCCTGCCGCTCCTCTGCCAGGTCGAGCTTATTGTGCCCGGATAGCCGACCAGTATGCAGACATCCAGTCCGCCTATATCCACGCCAAGCTCGAGGGCGCTCGTCGAGATTACTCCGGAGAGCTCGCCTGAGAAGAGCCTCTTTTCTATCTCGCGCCTCTCTTCCGGGAGGAACCCGGCGCGGTAAGAGCTGATGGAACCGCTTATGTCACGGAACCCGTCCCGTATCCACGAGTGCATGATCTCGGTTATCTTCCTCGCCTTAGTGAATGCTATTGTCTTGAAGCCCGCCCTGATGGACGACGCGAACAGGCGCGTTGCGACCGTGTATGGGCTTACCCCGAAAGAGGGGTTGAGGAAGAGAAAGTGCCGGGAACCCTGCGGCGCGCCGCTTCTGGTTATTGTCTCGAACTCAAGGCCGGTTAGCATCCGGGCAAGCTCGCCGGGGTTTGCTATCGTCGCCGAACAGGCGATGAAGACCGGGTCGCTGCCGTAGAGCCTCGCGATCCTCCTTAGCCTCCTCAATACGTTTGCGACGTGCGAACCGAATACGCCCCTGTAGGTATGTATCTCGTCCACTATGACGTACTTGAGGTTCCTGAAGAACTTCTCCCACTTCTGATGAAAGGGGACAATCGCAAGGTGGATCATGTCCGGGTTCGTGAGCACGACAGACGGCGGCGCTTCTCTAATCTTCTTTCTCTTGTACGCGCTGGTGTCCCCGTCGTATATCTCGGATATGCCGGGATGGAAGGCCTTTCTCTTGCCCTTGGCAGGGCTCTCAGGACGCTCTATGGGGAGCTTTGAGGCAAACTCTCTGAATGCGCCGAGCTGGTCCTGCTCAAGACCCTTCAGCGGGAAGATGTACATTGCCGTTGCCTCGGGGTCATCAAGGACCGCCTCAGCGACCGGGATGTTGTAGATGAGGCTCTTGCCGCTCGCGGTAGGCGTCATCACGACTACGTTCCTGCCCTGTCGGATAAGGTCTATGCCTTCGGCCTGGTGGCTGAAAAGCCCGTTGATGCCGAGGCATGACAGGGCATCCTTGATCTCCGGACGCAGTGGGGTCGAGGTCTCGGCATAGGAAGGAGCCCTGGAAGGGATCTCCTCATGATGGACCACTTCGCGCAGGTCCGGCCTCGATGTTATCTCGTCTATGAACGCCCTGATGTCCATCTCAAGATAATATCATCACGGCTCATTATTTTCTATGAATTGGGCACGGTTTGTATCAGGTTTGCTCTGGAAGCGCAAGCGGCTTGAGGTCGCCTGCCGTGAGAAGCTCCTCTATCCTGTTTTCGATATGTTCAGGCGAGGCTAAGAGGCCTTTTGAGGTGATATTGAAGTTGACAGTCACTATGGCGTCAGCGTCATCTACTTTGTACGCGAGAAGGTAGTATGAACCGTAGAGCCGCAGGAAGAGCGCGACAAGCGCGATGATCCCGCCTATCCACAGGATGGTTACGCCAGGGTCGTACCTGTAGCTCAGGATTGCCTGCTCGGTGAAGCCGATAAGGGTTACTATATTGCCGTCGACGATTATGGAGTCGTTCAGTTTGAGTATTGCAGGTTCGTCCTTGCTGGCCGAGTCCTTCACGGTGACATAGGGCGTAAGCTCGTCAATCGTGCCGTCGAGCCTTTTGGCCTTGCCCGTGCGGAGCGTCCCGAGGCTTAACGCGATCATGCTGCCGGGTATTATCACATCATCGTCGGCCTTGGCGTCGAGAGGCATGAAACTGTCGTTTACCCTGAGCTTGAGCCTCTGTTCAAAGCCCATGAGGTAAAAGGTGTAGCCGCCGTATTTCAGGGGCTCGTTTATCTCTATCTCTTTTTCGGCGAGCGTGCTGCTGCCGCCGATTATCTTCAGCTTCGCCTTCCAGTCCGTCGCGAAGAGCGGGTCGACAGACATCTTGTGCTCGGGCATCTTCCAGCCCAGGCCCATTGCGAGTCTTGCCTTCCTGTCATCCGGGTAATCGAGTTCGTGCGATTCCTCGTACTCCGTCGTGAATGAATCGAGAAGGAGATGATAATCGGTCTGGGGAGACCCGTTCTGCCAGATGTACTGCACCCGGCCTGTCGTTGTCGGGATGACGGTCTGGGGAGAGCCGGTTTTGAGCGTTATCGTATCTTCAAATGCAAAGAGGAAGGTAAAGAGGACTCCGATGAGGCAGACGACGAGTCCAGCGTGATATGCCCATGTCAGCCACCTGTAAGGCAGCCCCTTTTCCATTACTATCCATGCGCTGTCCTTGTCAACGAGCCTGAAGCCGAGGCTGTCATTTAAAATCCTTCTCGTCTCATCGTGGGCCCGTATTGCGTCCTGCGTCACAAGGAAGCTCTTCGTGGGAGCGAACGACTCAGGGAACCTGCGTTTGGCGAAGAGCGCCTTGTATCTCTCGCAGGTGCAGATGACGAGGTTCAATACAAACAGGAGAGCGATTGCGAGGAATAAGGGCGAAGAGAAGAACGCAAGAAGGTCAAAGGCCTCTACAAGGAGTACGAACCTGCCGCCTTCCTTCACGTACTCGTCGAAGTCTCCGCCCTGCGGGAATATCGTGCCGACCATGAACGAGATGGCGAGAAGGGAGAGCAGCCAGACAGAGGTCTCAATGGACGAGAGCTTTCTGTAAGACCAGGCCAGGGCCTTCCTCAAAGATGAGAGCCATTCGATATTTTTTATATCTGTCCGCGTCTTCATACGCCTACACCGAATATATATGCAGGCTCGGTATGCCAAGGAGCTTGGCAAGCCAGTTTACGCCCAGGAATGTCATGAGCATGCAGATGAAGCCCAGGATGTTGAAGACTGACGCGGGAGTTCCCTTGAGGGCGGGGACGGTCTTTGAATGCAGGTAGACGGCGAACACCGTCCATGTGATAAGAGACCAGGTCTCCTTCGGGTCCCAGCTCCAGTATCTGCCCCAGGCCTCGTTAGCCCAGGCTGCGCCCGAGAATATGCCGAAGGTAAGCAATGGGAAGCCGAAGAGGATGAGCCTGTGGGCCGTATCGTGAAAGCCCTTGAGCTGCTCTTCAGGCAGGCCGTACAGGTCAGAGCGCTTTCTGAACGCCAGCCAGCTTATCTCAATCGAGGCGCTTACGATAAAGACCGCGTACGAGAAAAAGGCGAGTATGACATGCGATTCAAACCACCAGCTCTGCAAAGGCGGTGAGAGGGGCTCTATGGCAGGCGAACGCGAGAGCAGGGCATAAAGGCTTGCGCCCAGGGCAAGCGCGGATACGAGCGCGCCGGGGAGAAAAAAGCCCTTCCATTTGCGGGATACAAAGAGCCAGGTGAGGACAGCCGAGCAGGCGAACCACGATAGGCTCTCGTAGAGGGTCTGGAACGGGGCCCTGCCTGCCTCGAAGGTGCGCAAGAGTATGAGCCCGGCATGGGGCACCGCGGCGGCCCATAGCAGAAGATAGGCTGCTCTCCCGGCCAATGCGCCCCTGCTCGCGATGTGGACCAAATGCAAAAGAAGGGACGCGCCGTAGATTAAGGCTATTGCCCAGAAGATCCGGAGCTCGACTGAGAGAAGAAAGGAGTCCCTCGAAAGGATAACATCGTAGGACATCAGGGGAATTTAACATGTCCCATTTGGTTTGACAAGCGGCATCTTTAGGGTTAAGATTGGACAAAAGTCGAAAGCCGGCAGTTGCCGGCTCTTTAATATTAAGCTGATTTATCAATAAAATCAGCAGTTTGGTTCAGAAAGGGAATAAGCATAATGCAGAAACTCAGGTGCCATTGCTGCGGCAGGGAACTCCCCAAGGGCAACTTGAAATATATAATAGAGATCAAGAGTTTCGCTGACTTTGACGGCTATCTCGAAGATTTCGAGGGCGACGTGGAGGAGGGCATAAACGACCTCCTCGACGCAATGGAGAGCATGGACGCCAAGACCCTCGAAGAGGACGTCTCAAAGGAGCTCATCTACATACTCTGCAAGAACTGCCGCGACAGGTTCACCAGCGACCCGTTCCAGACAGGCAAGGCCGTATTCGAGGGAGAGGACGTAAAGGGCACGATACACTGAAGGCCTTATCTGTCTGAACCCCAAGCCATGCGCTACGCCGTCATCTCCGACATCCATTCCAATCTCGAAGCCCTCAATGCCTTTCTTCAAGCAGCCGGGCAGCTCTGCGTCGACAGGATAATCTGCCTTGGCGATATCGTAGGCTACAACGCAAACCCCAACGAGTGCATCAGGCTATTGAAAGAGAAAGGGGCCCAGTGCGTCATCGGAAACCACGACTCGAGGGTGGCTGGTTTTGAGGAGCCCACGAATTTCAATTACCACGCCGCCGCGGCCGTCTACTGGACAAGGGACGCAATCGATGAGGAAGGGATGGAGTTTCTCAGGAATCTGCCGAGGAGCCTTCTCGTCAACAGGAAGTTCATGGCAATACACGGCTGGGTGAACGACACCGACCGCTATATCATGGGCCCGAGGGACGCTGAGAGGAATTTCGAGCTGATGAAAGAGGCCAGGGCAACTCTGGGCCTGTGCTTCTTCGGACATACTCATGTGCCGGTCGCCTACAGCCAGGAGGACGGCGAGATTGTCATTGACCGCGAAAGCCGGATAAAGCTCAAAAAAGGCGTCAGGTATCTCATAAACCCGGGCAGCCTGGGCCAGCCCAGGGACAGGGACCCCAGGGCGTCTTTTCTTATCTACGATACGAAAAAGAACCAGGTGAACTTCTACAGGGTCGAGTACGATATACACGCGACCGCTGAGAAGATACTCGCGGCAGGGCTTCCGGAGAGGCTGGCCGAGAGATTGAAACTGGGGTGGTGAGTAATTTTCCCTCTTAATAGGAGGGGCAGGGGAGATTAGAATTGATCATGTCGTTTGTTGTCATTCTGAGCGAAGCGAAGAATCTCATATTCGCACATAATCACAAAACCGTGCGCTTTCGGATGTAATTTCGATTTCTAATCCCCCTCAGTCCCCCTTTGGAAAAGAGGGAAGTAATCTTGTCATTGCGAGCGAAGCGAAGCAATCTGAGCTTTAAATCAATACGAGATTCTTCGGTCGCTCCGCTCACTCAGAATGACAACGAGAAAATGAAAAAAGGCGGGGTCATCTGACCCCGCCTTTTCTATTTTCAATATCAGGCTTCGGTTTCCAACTCCCTCTCCCCTTGGGGAGAGGGCTGGGGCTGGGGTGAGGGGGAATGCAGCTCTACCCGCCTATAAGGCTCATCGTCCTGCTGCATTTTTTGAATATGTTCTCGTTTATGGTGTGGCCCTTTGGCTTCTCCCGTACGGCGTTCAACAGGATATCCGTCACAACCTCGTCGCTTGAGCCGTCCCTTAAAGGCGTGCGGAGATCAATTTCGTTGTCTGAAAATAAGCAGGTCCTCAATTTGCCGTCAGCCGTAAGGCGGAGCCTGTTGCACGAGCCGCAGAAGTGCTCTGACACCGGGCTTATGAGTCCGATCTCGCCGGGCGCGCCCTTGAAATGGAAGCGCCGTGCCGGGCCGGCCACGCCGCCCGATTCAGCTACAGGCTCCAGAGGCCCCGCAGCCTTCTCGATTATCTCTTTTATCTCCCTGGCCGTTATGCACTTGTCCCTCTGCCAGCCCTCCTGCGTGTTGAAGGGCATGTACTCTATGTACCTGACGTGAAATGGCCTGGTCTTTGAAAGAAGGGCAAAGTCGACTATCTCGTCGTCGTTGAATCCCTTTATGACGACCATGTTGATCTTCACGGGAAGAAGTCCGGCCTTGAGGGCCTCTTCGAGCCCTTCGAGGACCTCGAAGAGGTTGTCGCCCCTGGTCATCTTGAGGAACCTGTCGCGCTTCATGGAATCGAGGCTTACGTTCACCCTCTTTAGCCCCGCATCCTTGAGCTCCCATGCGTATTCCTTAAGAAGGACTCCGTTTGTTGTAAGGCTCAGGTCCTCTATGCCGGGGACAGAGGCCACGTCGTGCAGGAACTCGACTATGCCCTTCCTTACAAGCGGCTCTCCGCCGGTGACGCGCACCTTCTTTATTCCGTGGCTGGCGGCGAGCTTCACGAGCCTCAGTATTTCCTCGTACCGCAGGATATTTTTTGACTCGGCAAGGTCTATGCCTTCCGGCGGCATGCAATAGACGCAGCGCAGGTTGCACCTGTCCGTAACAGATATCCGGAGGTAGTCGATCTTGCGCTCGTATGCGTCAACAAGTGGCTGCATCATCCCTCAGTCTGTGAACTCGGATTCGTCCGGCTTTATCCTTTTCACAGGTGCCGGATCAGTATCTACCATGAAAAAGTCGGATGGGTCTTTCCTTGTCCTCGGCCCTGAGACCTGGACAGGGGCGCCCCCGGTCTTGAAGACTTCGAAGACCGGGTCCTGCGTGTACGGCCCCGCAAGGAGGCCGGTCTCAGGGTCTATTTTGGCGAACTCGAGGCCGTCGGGTATGGGGAAGCTCCTCGCCGGCATCTCCCTTGTCGCGTCCTGCATGAACTTGACCCAGATGGGCAGCGCCGCCTTTCCGCCTGTCTCGCGGTGTCCAAGGGGCTTTTCTTCATCATAACCCACCCATACGCCTGCCGCAAGGCCGGGGACATAGCCCATGAACCATGCGTCGTTAAGGTTGTTCGTCGTCCCTGTCTTTCCGGCGGCCGGCCTGCCGAGGGCCCTTGCCCTCATGCCTGTGCCCGACTCGACAACGCTCTGCAAAAGACTTGTCATTATATAGGCCGTTTGCGGACTCAAGACAGGCGTTGAGAAGGGTGCGTTTTCTTCAAGTACATTCCCGGCCCGGTCAGTAACCCTGGTAACGAGGAGCGGCGCCGGCTTTACGCCCAGGTTCGCCAGCGTAGAGAAGGCGACCGTCATATCCTGCAATGTCACGGCAGATGAGCCGAGCGCAAGGGACAGGTCCCTTGCGAGCGGTGAATTAATGCCCAGGAGCCTCGCGTACTCCATAGCCTTGCCGACGCCGACCTCTTTCAGGACTTTAATGGTTATTATGTTCCTTGAGCGGGCTACAGCCTCCCTTATGGTAGTTGGGCCGTAGAACTGCTCGTCATAGTTCCTGGGCCTCCACGATGTCTCCTTCTCAGCGTCGTCGAATACCAGGGGAGCGTCCATGACGATGCTCGCAGGGGTGAAGCCGTTGTCCATCGCCGCAGTATAGATTATGGGCTTGAAAGAAGAGCCGGGCTGCCTCTGGGCCTGCACAGCCCTGTTGAACTGGCTCTTGGAGAAATCCGCGCCGCCTACCATCGCCCTTACAGCTCCTGTCTCGGTCTCTATGGCCAGGAGCGCAGCCTGTACTAAAGGCTCCTGTTCAAGCCTCAAGGATATCGCGGCTGAAGCGTCGCTGGGCGCTTCTTTCACCGCGACCTGTATGACATCCCCCGGCTTGAAGAGCCGGGAAAGCTCCTCCTGTTTGCCTCCGTCAGGCTCTCTCGTGGGATTGTAGAGCTTTGCCCATGCCATGTCAGGGGCGGATATTACGGCGCGTCTCGAACCCATTACTACGCTAAGGCTCCTGTCCTTCTGGTTGAAGGCCGCCACCGCAGCCATGTAATACCTGCCGGGCGAGGGCGGGTCAAAGAGGAATTTCCTGTCCAGCTCTTTGTTGAATGCGGCAATCTCTTCGTCGGATTTGAGCGTTTTTACAGGGCCCCTGTAGCCGCGCCTCTTGTCGTATTCGCGAAGCCCCTCGTCAACGCCCCTGTTTGCCGCCTTCTGTGCCTCGACGTCCAGGGTAGTATGTACCTCGAGCCCGCCCTTGTAGAGCAGGTCGTTGCCGTACTTCGCCTCGAGATACTTCCTGACCTCTTCAGTGAAGTAAGGGCCTACCCAGAGGGAATCCGAACGCTTCGGCATGAGCACGATCTTCCCGGAAGCGGCCCTCTGGGCCTGCTCAGGGGTTATGAACTTCTCCTCTGCCATTCGGCCCAGCACATATTCCTGCCTGCCCTTGGCCAGTACCATGTTCTCGTACGGGGAGTACTTGCTCGGCGCCTTGGGAAGGCCCGCGAGCATCGCGCCCTCCGAGATGCTTAAGCTGCTTATGTCCTTGCCGAAGTAGGTCTCTGAAGCGGTCTCAATGCCGTATGCGCCGTTGCCGAAGTATATCTGGTTGAGATAGAGATGGAGTATCTCCTCTTTATTGAGGTTCTTCTCTATCCTGAAGGCCATTATGGCCTCCTTTATCTTTCTCGAGATGGTCCTTTCAGAAGAGAGAAAGAAGCTCTTGGCGACCTGCTGGGTTATGGTGGAGCCGCCCTGGACGACCCGGCCTGCCTGCAGGTTCTTTAGAAATGCCCTTAAAATACTGGTATAGCTTATGCCCTCGTGCTCGTAGAACCTGGAGTCCTCGGCGGCGATAAAGGCGGCAATCACGTGCCTGGGCACCCGGTCTATATTGACGACGATCCTTCTTTCGATGTAGAACTCGCCTATGAGCCTGTTGTCATGGGACCAGACCTTTGTGACCAGGTTGGGGTGGTAGTCCTGGAGGGTGTCCAATGCAGGCAGAGTGCGTGTAAAATAGAAGTATGTCCCCAGGCCAACGGCTGCAAAGGCCAGGCATAGCGCAAGCAGTATCTTTACTAACCTCATCCGGAAATGATAACAGAAAAGAGGCTCTCAAAGCAATCGCAAATACCTCCCGAAATCCTTTAAATTTCAGTTGAAATCACGGTTTGAGACTTCGATGGCTATTGAAAATTCGGGGTGTTTGCGTTAAATTGGATTGATATGGTAAGGCTCGAAGATATCCTTGAGAAGGTAGCGGCCTACAGCCCCAGGGCTGACCTCGACCTCATAAAGAAGGCCTATGTGGTCTCCGGTGTGCTCCACCAGGGCCAGATAAGGCAGTCCGGAGAGCCTTATCTTACGCACCCCATCGAAGTAGCCAATATCCTCGCTGACCTCAAAATGGACGTGCAGAGCGTGGCGACCGGCCTTCTGCATGACACCGTCGAAGACACCCATACTACCCTTGAGAGGCTCGAAGAGCTCTTCGGGCCCGAGATAGTCGGCCTGGTAGACGGGCTCACGAAGCTGAGCCGCATGACCTTTGACAAGAAGGCGGACCACGAGGCCGAGAACTTCCGCAAGATGATCCTTGCCATGGGCAGGGATATCAGGGTCATCCTCATAAAGCTCGCTGACAGGCTCCACAACATGAGGACCCTGGGTTCGATGACTCCTGAGAAGCAGAGGAGGATAGCCCAGGAGACTATCGACATCTACGCGCCTCTCGCGAACAGGCTCGGTATGGGCTGGATGAAGACCGAGCTCGAAGACCTCGCCTTCATGTACCTTGAAAAGGAGAAGTACGCCGAACTCAAGGAAAAGCTCGCCATAGCCCTCAATATCAAAGAAAACTTCATCGGCACCGTAAAGGAGCAGATAGAGGCGAAGCTGAAAGAGAACGGCGTCGAAGGCGACGTTACGGGCAGGCCGAAGCACCTCTACAGCATTTACAAGAAGATGAAGGGGCAGGACGTAGAGGTAGACAAGATATACGACATCATGGCATTCAGGGTGATAGTCAAGAACCTCAAGGACTGCTACGGGGTCCTCGGCATAGTACATTCCACCTGGAAGCCCGTTCCCGGCAGGTTCAAGGACTACATAGCCATACCCAAGCTCAACATGTACCAATCTCTGCACACGACGGTCGTCGGCCCGTATGGCATAAGGATGGAAGTGCAGATACGCACCGAGGAGATGCACAGGGTAGCCGAGTACGGCATTGCCGCGCACTGGAAGTACAAGGAAGGCAAAGGCGTCGAGGACAAGGACGAGAAGAGCTTCGCGTGGCTCAGGCAGTTGCTGGAATTCCAGAGGGACTTGAAGGACTCTGACGAGTTCATGGACTCTCTGAAGGTAGGGCTCTTCCCCGAGGAGGTCTTCGTATTTACGCCAAAGGGCGACATAAAGCAGTTCCCCATGGGCGCGACCCCGGTCGACTTCGCGTATTCCATCCACACGGACATAGGCAACACCTGCGCCGGCGCAAAGGCGAACGGCAGGATGGTGCCCTTGAAGTACGGCCTGAAGAACGGCGACATCGTAGAGATAATGACCTCGCAGAGCCATAATCCATCGAAGGACTGGCTCAAGTTCGTCGTCAGCTCAAGGGCAAAGGCGAGGATAAGGCAGTGGATTAAGACCGAGGAGAGGGCCAAGTCCATTGAGCTCGGAAAGGAGCTCCTTGAAAAGGAGATCTCCAGGCACGGCCTCGAGCCCGGGAAGGTCCTTAAGACGGACGAGCTGGAGAAGGTGGCTGCCGCTTTGAGCATTCAGGGCGCCGAGAGCCTCCTTGCATCCGTAGGCTACGGCAAGCTCTCCGTTTTTACGGTCCTCGGCAAGATGCTCCCGCATGAGAAGCTCAGAGACAGCCAGAAGTTCTCCTTCAAGCGGATGTTCGACAAATTGAAGCCCGGCGAGAAGGACAACCGGAGCGCCATCATGGTGAGCGGCGTCGATGACGTGCTGGTGAGGTTCGCCAAGTGCTGCAACCCTCTGCCCGGCGACGAGATAGAGGGCTTCATAACCCACGGCCAGGGCGTGGCCATACACGCCGCAGGCTGCCAGACCTTGCTGCACATCGACCGCGACAGGAGGATAGAGGTCGCCTGGGACAAGAAGGCCAAGGTAAAGAGGCCTGTGAGCATACAGGTCGTCTCGAGGAACGAGAAGGGCCTCCTTGCCGAGATGTCCAACGCTATCAAGAACGCGGATTCGAATATCACAAGCGCGAACATAAGGACAGACCAGGAGGACAAGGCTGTCTGTACCTTCGAGGTGGAGGTAAGCGACGCCAACCACCTCAAGTCAATAATATCCGCGCTTAAGAAGATAAAGAAGGTCATCAAGGTCGAGAGGATAAAGGGCGGGGCGCTCTCAGAAGGAGTATCGTAAACTAAGCCGTAGTCATGCGAAGATTTTTTTCCTCACCCTTGACAGGGGAGGACTAAGGTG
>MGPL01000153.1:9832-21903 GCA_001797415.1 Deltaproteobacteria bacterium GWA2_55_10 | reverse complement strand
GTACCCTATGGAGCCGAGATAGCCGATATCGACCCCGAAGTAATCGCCGCAGGCCTTCTGTATGGCAGGGCCCATCTCGTTGTCTTCGCCCCTCTTTGCCTGGTTCATCAGCATCGATACTCTCGTGTTCCTGAGGTCCTCCTTCAGCATCCTGCCCTGGTCAAAGTCGAGCCTCAAGAGCTCCTCCATTATGTCGGAGACGGTCTTGACCCTGTTCGACCACGTGTCGCTGAATATCTTTTGCAGCAGTTCCTTGAGCGTACCGTCGCCCTGGGAATCCGCGATGGTCTTTATCTTTCTGAGGAAAAGACACTTCAGGAACCGGTAATTGTTCTCTATGGTAGTCGGTTCCGGAGTTGACACTATCACTCCCTGGTTGGACATCAGGAACATGTCAAGGAGGTTGGACGAGGTGCCGGGGCCGATGTCGAGCAATGCGATATCGTAATTGACTTTTTTGAGCGCCTCTTTGAGCCTGCCCACCTGGGTCCCCTTTACGTCGGCAACGTCGAGCGAGTCCCTCGCGCCGCTTATCAGGTCCAGGTTTGGGAAGGGCGTCTTTGATATCAGCGACCCGATCTCGGATATTTCGCTCTTCAAAAAACTCGAGAGCGATCCTTTTCCGCCGTCTACGCCGAGAAACGTGTGCAGGTTGGCGGCCCCGAGGTCGGCGTCAACCAGGAGCACCTTTCTGCCCTGCTTCGAGAGAGCTATCGCTATATTGGACGCGACCAGGCTTTTCCCTACGCCGCCTTTGCCGCCGCCGACCGCCCAGATCTGCGTGCCGAAGGGCGATGTCATGCTGACGGGCCTCATCTTCGGGGCTTGCGGCGGGATCTCTTCTTCCCTTCCGCCGCTTATGAATTTTTTTATCCAGTCGAAACTAAGCACTTGCCTTACCCTTTATAAGCCTGAGTTTTTGTTCGGCCTTGCCCTCATCCTTGTTGAAGAGCGGAATGCTCGAAAGTACGGGGATGTCGAGTATGCCTTCGAAGTCTTCGGGCTTTCTGAATGCCGGGTTGAGGAACTCGAACAGGAAGACCAGTCCCGCGCCTGCCGCGCCGCCCCCAAGAAGGCCGATCCCGGTCACGAGGGGCTTATTGGGATAATCGGGGCTGTCGGGCAGGTTGGCGGGGTCTACGACCCTGAACCTCGCGCCTTTCTGCCTCTTTTCCAGGTTTTCGGCAAGCGCGGCGTTCATCTTCTTGCCGAGGAGGCCCTGGTAGTTCTCAAGGGAGATCTCGTAGTCCCTCATGAGGTCCTTCTGCTGCTGCTCTGTGGAAGGCGTAAGCTCGACCCTTCTTTCGTACGCGGAGATGTTCCGTCGAATCTCACCGTCGCGCTGCTTCATAGCGGTGAGCTGTGATTTTATGACCATAAGCTCGGCATACGCAGGGTTCAGGACTGTAGGCGCGGGCTTTTTCCCTTCGGTTGAGGGCGTGGGCGCGGCGCCGAGCTGTGCTTCAAGGTCCTTTATCCTCTTCTTGAGGATGATGACGTCCGGGTAAGTATCCTTGAAGAGCGAGAGCAACTGGCTCATCTGGGCCCGTGCGCTCTCAAGCTCTCCCGCAAGCGAGCTTTTCGTTGCCGGAGAGGCTATGGCGGCGGGCGCGACTCTCAGCTGCTCTTCGAGCACCATCCTCCTGTCCTCGTTCTGCCTTATCGATGCGGTCACGTTCTGCAGGTCGAGCTGAAGCCTGTCGAGGGTGCGGAGGTTGGCTTCGAGCTGCTCGGGAAGGGTGCCCATGTTAGCCTGCTTGAATTCCTTTATCCTTTGCTCGAATTTCGAGAGGTCCTCCTGGGACTTGTCCAACTCGCTGGAGATGAACTCGGAAGTGCCTTCGGCGTACTGCTCCCTGACCCTCAGGTTCTCCTCTATGAAGAGCGAGGCGAGCGTATTGGTGACCTGCATGGCCGTCTGCGGGTCGCTGCCGCTGTAGGTTATCGTGAATGCGTTTCCGCCGGAGTTCTGATTCTTTTTGGGGTTTGTCTCGCCTATGACCGTGAACTGTATGTCGGCGCGCATACGCTCGATTATGTCCTCGGGCGTGCGCATCTCAAGCGAGCTGCCTGATATTAACGCCACGGCCTCCTCGATCCGGCCCGGGTCCTGGTATTCGTAAAGCTTGAACTCCTTTATTATCTGCTCGAGCCTCGTCCTGCTCAGTATCTGCTGGCTTATTACGTTCAGCCTCTGGCTGAAGGGCGTCCTGTCGGTCGGGGTGACGTACTCCTCGGGAACCTGCTGCTCCTCTACCAGTATGAGGGTGCTCGAGCTGTATTTCTCGTCAAGCTCGAAGCTCGTGACAAGCCCGGCTGCGGTCCCTATCACAAGGGGTATGATGAAGAGCCATTTTCTGTACACGAATACCGACAGCTGCTCGATAATGTTCTTTTTGTGCTGCTCCATTTTCAGAACCTCCACTCTGGGCCTATGAGAGTCATATTGACGAATATCTTGTTCCTGGTCAGCCCGACCCCGAAATCATCCTCCGGCCATTGCTGGTAATGCGAGGCCCCGGCCCCGAGGAGGAGCCACCTGTAGGGCTGCCAGTTGCCGGAGACTTCGGCTATGTACGAGTTGATGTCCACCCTTCCTTCGGGTTCGGTCTTGTGCTTTGCGATGCCGGCGTAAAACGACGCGAATACATTTCTTTTAACGTTGAAGTCCCATATGAAGGTCACGACATCTTTTATGCTTATCTCGTCGGCAAGGCCGGTCGGGGTTGAGATATCCCGCTCGAAAGAGAGATTCATCACAGAGTCCCTGAATGTCTTTTCTATTCCGGCGTTCGCGGTATAGAAGAGGTCGCCGTCGCCGTTGAGACCGTCTGCGTATTCGACGCCGCCCCCGAGATTGACCTTGACCGACCGCCCGACAGCCTCTTCGACCCCAACGCTTACGCCGTGCGTATCGATGTCAGTCTGCCCGTTCGTATCGAAGCGGAAGTTCGTGTACGCGTATGAGAGAAGCGCCGTCCCTGTCCGGGTGTAGATGTATCTGCCTGTGAGCCCCGCCGAGTCGGTCCTGCTGTCAACGAGCGCCGGGTCGTCGAACTTCTGCACGTAATCCTTGAGCGTCAGCGTGACATCTGTGTTCCGGCTCGCGGCCCTTCCCAATGAAACGTAAGCCGTGTTCGTCAGCATGTCGGTCCTGGTGACAAGCACTCCCTCTCCGAAACCGACGCCCCTGAGAGAATCCTCCGTATAGTTTGCGCGGTCGCCGAGGCCGAAGCGCCACCTGCCGGTGAGGTCCGCGCTTAAATCAAGCCCCGCGCTGTGCGAGATGTTGTTGAGCTCTGTGTTGCTCGTATGATGGTCGGCCGTCAGGCTGTAGAAGGCCGACACGTCGTGCTGGCGGCCGTGCCTCGTGAACTCGAAGCTTGGTGACGCCGAGGCGATAAAATCGCCGTTGTCGCTTGCCGTCTTGTCGTTAGTAAACCTCGCGTTCGAGTCGTACCTGAAATCCAGCGTCACCGAGGGCACCAGGGTGTTGATCTGGGCGGCCGCGACGCAGGGAATCGAGAGTACAGCGGCAAGGGCGCCCGCAACCGTTAATTTTGTTTCAGCGGACAAAGATCGTATCTCCGGGCTTCAATACCATGTTCTTGTCCTTCTTCGCGTTCTCATCGACGATCTCGCTGAAGCGTATCCTTATCTTCTCGGCCTCGGAGCCCTTGTTCTCCCTGACGAGGATGACGTTGTTCGACGCGAACTGGCTCATGCCGCCGGCCATTGCTATTGCCTGAAGTACAGTCGTATGCCTGGATACGGTGTAGGTGCCGGGGTTAAGGACCTCGCCGAGGACGAATATCCGGTAGCTCCTCACTTCCTGTACTATTACCGAGGTGATGACAGGGTCCTGGTACTCCTTAAGCCGCCCGTTCAGTTCGTCCCTGAGCTGTGCCGGCGTAAGCCCGGCTGCCTTTATGTCGCCGATGAGCGGGAGCGATATCATGCCGTCGGGCCTCACTGCCACTACCTTCGAGAGATCGGGGTTCTTCCAGACGTCAATTTCCAGTATGTCCTCTATACCGATGACATAGCCCGGGTCCTGGGCAGCAGGCGCGCTCTGTTTTAGCTTTTGGGCGCTCAGGGCTTCATGGGCGGATAAAGCCGTGAGCGAGAGACCGATCAGGAGCAGGACGAAAATACGTGAGAAGATATTTCTTGCGGTCAGTCCAGTCATTTTGGGATGCCCTCCGGGGAGCGGGATGGATGTCCCGCATTTTTTACAGGAGTTTCAGGCCCGCCGAGGCGAGGGTCCTTGTAAGCTGCTTCGCCCAAACCGTAATGGCCTGCCTGCAAAGCCTGAACTCCTCTATGTTGACGTCCAGGATGGCCTCCCTGTCCGGCTGCCATCCGTTCAAAAGGACGCACGCTCCGTTATCCGAAAAATCAGCGGTCCTTGCAGCGTAGACCGAGCCGTTGAACGAGATGCGCAAACTTAGTTCCTGCCTTATCCTTTTCGACGCCCTGCGGTCGGTGAAGTAGACCCCGCAGTGCGGGCACCTCGTGCGGTCGGCGCCGAAAGGCACGAAAAAGGCTTTTTTACATTCAGGGCAGATCCTGAGCCTCATCACTGGCACTCTGAAAAATTTATTACGGCTCCGTGTTAATTAATTTTCCACGTTGCTCACAAATTTAAGGATAGCCGAGCCGTGGCGCAATTCAATCCATCCAAAGAATAAAAAAAGGTATTAAAAGGATTACTACCATCGGTGAATACTGTTGTATGGATGAGTTTGGCGGATGGAGTTGCGGGTTAATGATGCATGGATGCAGGGGTTTTGTTAAGGCTGCTCAAAAAGCTCCATATGCAAGGCCCCAGTTACATCGGGGAGCGAGGAATGAGGCGTACTCTTCTTGTACGTCGCGTCTGCCGCGACGCTGACAACAAAGCAGATGGACTTTTTCAGCAGCCTATATTAGCGGATGACCTGGTTGAGCTCGAAAATGGGAAGGAGCATCGCGAGGACTATGAAGCCCACCACAAGGCCCATGACAAGGATAAGGATGGGCTCGAGGAGGCTGAGTGACTTCTTAACGCCGTTTTCGAACTCGGCGTCATAGGCGTCGGCGGTCTTAAGGAGCATATCATCGAGGCTGCCGCTCCTTTCGCCGACCCCTATCATGTGGACCACGACCGGCGGGAGGAGCCCCGTGGCCTTGAGGCTTGCAGAGAGGGCGGCTCCGCCGGTGCAGTCCTTTACCGCGGCCCCGATCATTTTTCTGAAGTTATGGTTCCCGACTGCGTCGGCCGTAATTTCGAGGGCCTTCAGGAGATGCACGCCGCCCTTGAGTAAGCTTCCGAGCGTGCGGCTGAAGCTCGCGACGTAGAAGCTCAGAACCATCGGGCCGAACCAGGGCAGCTTTAATATGAGATTGTCCAAAAACTCAATTCCCCGCGCTGTCCTGGCCTTGCGCATCGCCAGCCACCCGAGCGCCGAGAGAGTGGCTATCGTGATGTGCCAGTAGCTGCCGATGAGGTCCGCTGTCCAGAGCAGAATGAGGGTTATGAAGGGCAATGCGGCGCCGGTCTCTTCGAAAATCCGGGTTATCTTCGGGATGACGAATACGAACAGGAAGCCAAGCACCGAGATGCCTACAAAGGTCATGAGCGCCGGATAGGTGAGGGCGGCGCGTACCTCGGATGCTATCTTTGCCCTCTTTTCAAGGTAGTCGGCAAGCCTCGGCAGCACGCTCTCGAGCGAGCCGCTCGCCTCTGCCGCGACCACCAGTCCGCGGTACATCGGCGAAAAGACATCGAAGTGTACTTCGAGGGCCTTGGCGAACGAACTGCCGCCGGCTATCGATTCCCTGAGGCTTAAGACCACTGAAGAGAGTTTCTGATTTTCGGTGTTCTCGGAGAGGACCGAGAGTGCCTCCGTGAGGCTTGTGCCTGAGGCGAGAAGAGTTGCGAGCTGCCTCGTGAACACGGCGAGCGCGTCGGCTCTTACCCGGCCCTTGCGGGCCCCGCTTACGCCGCCGGACGCGTTTACCTCCGTCGGGTAAAGACCTGTGTTCTTGAGCTCCTGTACAGCTTCTTTTGCGCCGGCCGCGTTGATCGTGCCTGCGACCTGGCTGCCGGCTCTGTCATAGGCCCTGTAGCTGAAATTCGGCATCTGCTATGCTTCTCCGTCTTCCCTCGTGACCCTCAAGACCTCATCAAGGCTCGTTATGCCGAGCGCCGCCTTATCCAGACCGTCATCGGCCATTGTCTTCATGCCTTTTGAGAGCGCGTGCCTCTTGAGAGTGTCAGAGTCCTGGTTCTTGAGTATCATGGGTCGCATCTCGGTCCCCGGGATGAGGAACTCGAATATGCCGCTCCTGCCGTAGTAGCCGGTATCAAAGCACTTCTCGCATCCCGCGGCAGCGTAGAGCCTTGAAGGCGGCGTCTTGAAGAGCCTTATCTCCTCCGGGGCCGGGCTGTAGCTCTTCTTGCACTCGGGGCAAAGGAGCCTCACGAGCCTCTGCGCCAGTATGCCGGAGACGGACGAGGCCACAAGGAACGGCTCTATGCCCATGTCCACGAGCCTTGTCACGGCGCTCGCGGTATCGTTTGTGTGGAGCGTTGAGAGCACCAGGTGCCCGGTAAGAGAGGCCTGTATCGCTATCTCCGCCGTCTCCCTGTCCCTTATCTCTCCTATCATGATTACGTCCGGGTCCTGTCTCAATATCGAGCGCAGGCCGTGAGCGAAGGTAAGCCCTATCTTGGGGTTTACATGCACCTGACCGATGCCCTTGAGCTGATATTCTACCGGGTCCTCGACCGTGATGATGTTCCTCACGGTTGAGTTTATGCTGCCGATGGCAGAATATAAGGTCGTGGTCTTGCCGCTTCCCGTCGGGCCTGTGACAAGGATTATGCCGCTGTTTCGGGTGAGGAGTCCCTCGAGGGAAGAGACCTGGGCAGGATTGAGCCCCAGCCTGTCGAGCCTTATTATCTCGGATTTTCTGTCGAGTATCCTGAGCACTATGCGTTCTCCGAAGGATGTGGGTATCACGGAGACCCTGACGTACACGTCCTTGCCCGCGACGAGCAGGCGTATCTTGCCGTCCTGCGGGAGCCTCTTTTCGGCGATGTCGAGGCCGGCCATTATCTTCACCCTGCTCGATAGCGCCTCCTGTATGGTCTTAGGGGGCGTGAGCACGGGATAGAGCACGCCGTCTATCCTGAAGCGCACCTCGACCTCTTTTTCGTAGGGCTCGATGTGTATGTCGCTGGCCCTGTCCTTTACGGCCTTGAAAAGGAGCGAGTTAAGGAGCTTTATTATGGGGGCTTCGTCGGTGAGGTCGACAAGGTCCCTGGGTTCTTCCCAGCTCGTCGAGATGGCGTCGATGTTCACGCCGAGGCCGTCTATGACCTCCTGCGCCGAGCCGGAGAGCCTGTCGAAGAACCTGTTGATCGCGTCTGTTATCTCCTTCTCTTCGGCGAATACCGGCTTTACCGGAAAGCCGGTTATGCGCTCCAGCTCGTTCACCGTGAATATGCCGCGCGGCCCGGCGAGCGCCACCAGCAGGTGCCCGTCCTTCACCTTCAACGGCATCACCATGTTCTTCTTGACGTAGCTCAAGGTGACTTTCTCGAGTATCGCCGTGTCTACATATTCGTCCCTGATCTCCTTTATGCGGTGAAATCCGCCCCTCGGCATCGCCTCAAAGACTTCGTTATCCATTACCTTCCACCCTGCTTTTCTTCTTGAAAAGCTCTTCAAGCCTGTCCTTCTTGAGGGCGTTCGGCCCGTTCTTGTCGAACTCCCTCTGCTTCTTCTCGCGCAGGTCTTCGAGCCCCTTGAAGTCATCTATTATGTAAGGGGTTATGAAGACCAGCAGGTTCGTCTTCTGCTTCTGGTCCCTGTTTGATTTGAACAGCCACCCCAAAAGCGGTATGTCGCCGAGGAGCGGGACCTTGCTGACGTTGTTCGTGTTCCTGTTCTGTATGAGGCCGCCGATGACGACCGTCTGTTTGTTCTTTACGACAACGCTCGTCTGCGCCGACCTCTTCGTCGTGATTATGTCGGCGGCGCCGCCTGTCCTCGAGGGCGATATGGCCGATATCTCCTGATATATGTCGAGCCTGACGAAATCTCCCTCGCTTATCTTCGGCCGTATGCGGAGCCTTATGCCGACATCGCGCCTTTCGATCGACTGCAGCACGGGCTGCCCTGCCGTGGTGGTCTGGCGTTCGAGAGAAGAGAGGAAGGGCACGTTCTCGCCGACCATTATCTCGGCTTCCGAGTTGTCGCTCGTGAGTATGTGGGGGGTCGAGAGCACGTTTATGATGTCCCGGAACTCCGACAGGGAAAAGAGGACGGCGAAGCCCGGGGCCGTAAGGTTGAAGGTAGTCCCGTCCGACCTCGTGACCGGTATCGTGAGGAGGTTCCCAAGTCCGCCAATTGTGAGGCCCGCCAGGCCGTTCAATATGTTCTGAATGGATGAGGCGTCTACCGCGCCGACTCCGCCGATGACTACAGGCTCGTTGTCCTTTTCAGCGGAGAGCCTGAACTTGGTGCCCAGCTCAATGGCCCTGTCGACCGTGACCTCCGTGATCATGGCCTCGACGAAGACCTGCTTGGGCCTCCTGTCGAGCTTCTCGATGACCTGGATGACGTTCTGGTAGTCTGCCGGGGACGCCATGATGATAAGCGAGTTCGTGGCCTTGCTCGGCGTAATGATTATCCGGCCGGTGAGCTCCTGCGTTATCTGCGGCGCGCCTCCTGCCGGGGCCTGAGCGCCCTGCTGGGGCGCCATGCCTGGCCGAAGCAGCGCGTCCATCACCCGGGCCAGGTCTTCGGCGTCCGCGTTCTCAAGGTAATACACATTTATGCGGCTGCTTGCCTCCGGCGGGGGCACATCGAGAAGAGCGATGAAGTCCCTGAAGAACCCCCTGTCGGCGAGCGAGTCGGAGAAGATTATGGCGTTGAGCCTGGTGTCCGCGTTAATGGAGCTCTCGCCGTTCTCCGCCCTCCTTGCGCCGGTCCGCCTCTGTTCCTCCCTGCGGAGTATCTGGGCTATGACGTCGGCCTGAGCGTATTTAAGATAGACCACCTCCGGTTCCGTCGCCGGCACCGCGGGCGCGTCAATGGAATTGAGGATGGATAATATCTTTTCGATGTTGTGGGCAGTGTCGACCAGGAGCAGGGAGTTCTTGGCGCCGAAGACGGATATCTGCCCGTTCCTCGATACAAGGGGCTGCACCGCGGAGAACGCGTCCTGCACGGAGACGTACTTGAGGGGGATGAGCCTTACGATGTACTCATCGGGGCTGGCCCTGCCAGGGTCCCGCACAACGGGTGTGCCGCTTTGCCTGGCTGCCGAGGACGGGACTATTTTGTAATAGCCGTCCGTTGGAATGATCGTGAAGTTCTTGAGCTCGAGAGCCGAGATGAAAAGATCGAGTGCCTCGTCGCCGGTAAGCTTGCCGGGCGCTATTATCGTGACCTTGCCCTTGAGCGTCTCGTCGTAGATGAAGTTCTTCCCCGTGACCTCGCTCATTATCTTGACGAGCGAGGATATCTCAACGTCGACGAAGTTGAGGGTGATGTCCGCTGCCTTGCCCCTGGCCTGCGTCCGCTGCGAATTAGCAGGGGACGCGAGCAGCAGGAAGATCAGCAATATGAGCAGGACATGGGCTTTTCTGCCACCTGTATTCATGTCTCTCATGGCGTTCGCGAGGTCTTGATGAGGCCTGTAAGGGAAGCGATATTGGTAGACGGCGCTTACGGCTACGAATGCGGCAACAGACGCGTACTCACGTCCGTGAAATGCTATGATTATAACACACAAACCCTTCAACGGCGGCGTCACCCTATCTTACCGAATAATGGAAGCTCTTTGGCTGGCCCTTCCTGATGATGTCGAGATCTATGGCGTCCTGCCCCTTGAGGGCCGAGAGCACCTGGACGGCTTTTTCAGGGGAGTCTATCTGGTATCCGTTTATCCTGGTGAGGACGTCCCCGTCCTTCAAGCCTATGGCGTCGAATATGCCCCTGGGCTTTATCTCGGTCACAAGAAAGCCCTCGACAGCGCCCCTGTTGACCTTGGGCGTAAGCCTCGCGTCGGACAATACCTTGCTCATGTCGCCGACGGCGTTCTCTACCGCCTTCTGGTCGAGTACCCATGCGCCTTCCGAGACCTGCCTTGAATAGGAACCCCCGCCAGGGCCGGGCACAGGGTTCTCTTTACCCATGTTCGAGAGGGCAGGGGGTATGTTCTCGGCGAAGACGGTGAAGGTCACCTCGGCGCCGCCTATGGAGACAACCGCCTTTTCGGGAGCGACGGAAGATAGCACGCCGGCGCCGAAGACCGTCTCTCCTACCCTGAATACCTCTTGTGCGGCGCCCCCGTCCTTCTCAAATACCGCATAGCCGCTTTTACCGGTGTATGTGCCGAGAAGCTTTACTCCGGACAACTGTGACGGCGCGGCCTGAGAGCCCGCTGCTTCAAGGAGGTCTATCCTCGCAAGCTTACCTGCGGCGCCCGGATATACGCCCTTTTCGACTATGGCGGAGTAATCCTCGAATGCCATCTTGCCGGGCGTCTCTGAAGGCGGAGGCGATTCGATATGCCTGGCTTCGGGCGGGTATCGCAGGACCAGATAATCCCTTGCAAGGAGCCCGAGGAGCGGGAATGCCGCAAGGGCCAGAATGACATTCAGTATCTTGAGTCTCGACATCGACATCTTTTGTACATCACTTTCTTTCGATGAACGGCAGCTCATCTTTTCCTGTAGAGCGCCTCTTTTACCACGGTGTTTCTTATCGAATAGGTTATGAGTTGCGACCTGGTGGTTATTTCCAGTTTCTTGAATATCCTGTGGAGATGCGTCTTTACCGTCAGTTCGCTGATGCGGAGCCTCTCGGCTATCTCCCTGTTGCGCAGGCCCCTTCCCGCGAGGGCGACTATCTCCGTCTCCTTCGGAGAGAGGACCTCGGTCCTGTCCTTGCGGAGCCTGTTCACGCTCCAGAGGAGGTCCTTGACCGTGGCCTTGTCCATCCAGATGCCGCCTGAGGCCACGGACCTGATAGCCTTCTTCAAAAGCGCGAGCGAAGCCTGGGACAAGAGAACGCCGCGAAGGCTCTTGGCCATTATCGCCGATATCAAGTTGTCTTTACCGCAATCTGTATCGAGGAGGATAAAACCGCTTTTGCCTGGGGGATCGAGATTATGGAACGCGCTGTACAGGGTAGGGAAGTCGGTCAGTATGACATCATGGGATTCGACGTCCCCGGAGGTAAGTTCGCTTCCGGAAGCGATGTAGTCGGTCTCAAGGTCTTCCTCGTTCTCAAGCAGCCTGGTCACACCCTCTGAAAAAAGGTCGTTGCTCAATGCGACCATCACTCTGATGCTCATCAAGTCCCACCCCGTTTGATTTATTCGACCTGCTGCAGGAATATACGGCCGGAACGGCATTCGGCAGGACTGCGTAACACCCTGATAATAAGGCTCGGATCTATGTACGGATTACGGCATCACCTTCCTTTCCGCATAACCGCGTTCCCCCTGAAAGGAACAAACGGCTGAACGGCAACAGATAAATTGTAACAAAATCCGCGCGATTTTCAAGTGCCGTGGTGGTAAAAATATTGTTATCAGGCAAAAAGTGATATAAAATATCCAGATGACACACAGGATGAGCAAGGGTTTTACGCTTATTGAACTGATGGTCGTGATCGTCATACTCGGCATCCTCGCCGCAATAATAGCTCCGAGGATAGTCGGGAGGACCGACGAGGCGAAGGTCACCGAGGCCCGGGTCCAGATAATGAACTTCGAGACGGCATTGAAGCTCTACAAGCTGGACAACGGCTTTTTCCCCTCGACCGAACATGGGCTCGATGCGCTTATAGCGAAGCCCGAGGCCGGCAGGGTCCCTGCCAACTGGCGCGAAGGCGGGTATCTCGAAAAAAAGAAGATACCCAATGACCCCTGGGGCCAGCCCTATGTCTATGCCTCGCCCGGACAGTCCGGCGATTACGATATAATCTCCTACGGCGCCGATAACGCGCGCGGCGGAGATGGGTTCGACGCCGACATAGAAAGCTGGAAGCTCGACTGAGCAAGGCTGC
>MGPL01000153.1:8115-9824 GCA_001797415.1 Deltaproteobacteria bacterium GWA2_55_10 | reverse complement strand
AAAGTTTTTGGAGAGAGTATGAGAGAACCTTTTTACAAAAAGGTTCTCTCAAGTGTCTTGTCAGTCTGCTCGATCAAGCTTGCAGCTTATAGGTACGTCATGCAAAGACTAGGACGACGCAAGGCCAAAGGCCCGCCCTGGGCATTTGGCCGTAGAGTTCAGATTGAAGCAGCCTGCCGCACGCGCTCTTTATCCGCACCCCGCTCAAACGGTTTCTCCCTGCTGGAACTTATCGCCGTAATCGCCGTAATAGGTTTAATGCTCGCGGTAGTCTTTCCAAGGCTGCATGGACTTCAAGACCGTTATCTGGACTCTGACTCCGAGAGGCTTGCCCTATTTCTTTCGTACGCGGGAGAGAAGGCCGCGAGCTCAAGGACATATTACAGGGTCGGCTTTGATTTGCAGGGCGCACGCATAAATGTAGAGAGCTCTCCTGACGGCAAGGAGTTCGCGCCTGCCGCTGACCCGGCGCTGCGCGGGTTCAAGCTCAAAAACGGAGTGGACATAGGAGAAGTCTCTGCTCCGGGCCTTGGCAAGGTCGTTCGCGGCGAAGCAAAGTTGCTGATGCCGCCTGCGGGCGCGCCTCCCTTCGAGGTTGCGCTGATTTCAGGCAATAGAAGGTCTCTTATAACGTACAACCCCTATACAGGCAGGGCCACTATATCGGAGAAGAATGAAAAACCAGGCAAGAGATAAGGGTTTTACTCTCATAGAGGTCGTTGCCGCCCTCGCGATACTTTCCGGCGCTGTCGTGATGCTTCTTTCGAGCTTCAATTACCACCTGGGGGCTGCCGCGAGGAGCCGCGATGAGGTGCTATCTACCGTGCTTGGCATGGAGAAGATAGAGGAGATGCGCCTTGCAGGCGGCAAAGGCGGCCTTGAGGGAGATTTCGGCGAGGCGTACCCGGAGTTCAGGTGGACGCTTTTAGAGGAGGATTCCGGGTTAAAGGGCGTGAAAAGGAATGAGTTCAAGGTCACGAACGGGAAAGGGGCCCCTATCTCTCTTGTCTATTTCAGCAGGGACGAAGAATAACGGCTTTACGCTTATCGAGGTGCTCGTGGCAGTGGCGCTCACCGCGCTCCTGCTGACTGCCCTCTACTCGGCCTTCTTCTCTATTGCCGGCGCGGGCGCTACCGCAAACAAGGCCTCTGTCAGGTATTCGCAAGCAGGGAGGTTCCTGGACAGGTTCGCGATCGAGACACGGTCGGCCTATTACAGGAGGGATAACCCGTATACCCTTTTCGAGGGTGACCGGACAAGCCGGCATTCAGAAGTCGCATTCACCTCTTTTACCTTTCCTCAGGGCTCCGGGGACGCACCCGGAAGCGATCTAATTGCTGTAAGATATTCGATAGAGAAGGACGGGGAGAGAAGGCACCTTTTAAAAGAGGTCTGGAGCCCGTATACGGGCGGCACGATGAGCTTCCACGCGGTCGAGGAGATAGGCGACTTCGAGGTGAGCTTCTATAACGGAAGGGACTGGTCAAAGGCATGGGACGCAAAGCTCGAAGGTAAAACCCCGAAGGCCGTCCGGGTAAAGCTGACGCTCGCTAACGGAGAAGAGCTGGTGCAGACAACAGGCACTATGATAAGATAGACTATTAACTAATTCAGGCAACCATGCATTTTAATTATAAAATTAATAGCGACGAAAGAGGCCTGGCCCTGATCACGGTCCTCCTGATCGTGGCGATACTCACGACCCTCG
>MGPL01000153.1:0-8104 GCA_001797415.1 Deltaproteobacteria bacterium GWA2_55_10 | reverse complement strand
ATCTACAGGAGCTATATAACGACCAGCCGGGCAGCGAATTTCAGGGACTCTGCCCGCGCAAGCCTGCTTGCACGCGACGGGGTCACGCTTGCCAGGGCCGGGCTCGAGGAGCTTATAAAAAAAGACCCCAATCTGGTCATGGATGCCACCGGCATGGTCTTCTCAAAGACAGTGGCGGAGGGTCTTCAAATAGATGTCAGGGCCATAGACGAGCGCTCCAGGGTATCGGCCCGCATAGCCTATCCCCTGACCGGCGTCATAGAGCCCAAGGCGCACGGCAGCTACGGAAGGCTCCTTAAGGCCGTTAGGATAAGCGACGAGTCGCTCGTGGACGCTCTTGCCGACTGGATAGACAACGACAGCGCGCCGAGGGCAAGGGGGGCGGAGGAGCATTACTACAAGGCCCTGTCCACGCCATATAAGCCGAGGAACAATTACCTGGAGAGCGTTGACGAGCTGAGGCTCATAAAGGGCTACAATAATGATGTCTTGAAGACGATCGGGCAGTATGTAACGCCGTATAACCCGGACGGACTTGTAAATATCAATACCGCTCAGAAGCCCGTGCTCATGTCATTGACCGACGAGATGACAGAGGCCCTGGCCGACGGGATAATAACATTTCGATCGGGCACGCCCTTCAAAGACAGGTCTGATGTCATGAAGGTGCATGGCTTTGAGCGGGTGGGCTTCAGCCTGCAGGACCGCATAACGACAACGAGCAATGCCTACAGGGTATTCTCAAGGGCAAGCGCAGGCGAGGTCGTGCGCGAGGTCGAGGCTGTCATACAGCTCGGCGGAGGCGTCCTTTACTGGAGGGAGATGTAAATGCGGAAGGTCCTTATTCTGGATATTGGCAGAGAACGGCTCTGGGCCGGCGTGTTTTCAGCCGGCAAGCCTGACGCCAGGGGTTTTGTATCGGCGGAAATCCGATCCGGCGATATGGGGCTCAAGGAGGCGCTCTCAGAGGTCATTACAGAGCTTGCCGGGAAGAGGGGGGCTGCCGCGTTCGACAGGGCGCTCGTGAGCATACCTGCCGATGAGCTCTCCATACGCATAGTCGAGATGCCCTTCAACGAACGCAAAAAAGTCCTCGAAGCGCTGCCGTTTGAGCTGGCGGGGCTACTGCATGTAGAGGTCGAAGAGGTCGTGACCGATGCCGTACAGCTCGGGAATGGCAGGTTCCTCGCAATAGCAGCCGAAAGAAAGCTCGTAAGGGGATATCTGGAGACGCTAAGGCAATTGGGCATAGACCCGTGCTGGATGGGCTCTGCCCTTTTCGCCATTCCGGCGCTCGCGGCAGATCTTTACGGCGCACAAGGGGTCAAGGCCCTGCTGCTGCCCGGGTCAATGGCCGTGATGGAGGGGGCAAGCCCGCGCCTGTTCAAGTCCACCCGGAGGCTTGACGGCGTGCGTCTCGGCGCGTCCTTCCTTGAGTCAGAGGGCCTCGCAATCGATGAAGTGCATTACGCGGGCTGGGACGAGGGGGCATTGAAGGAGATATTCGACAGGTCCAGTCTCATCCCGATGGACCTGCCGGCCGGATGTCCGCCGGAGGGCGCATCAGTCTACGCCCTTGCCCTGATAGAGGCAAAGGGCCTTTTGAACGACACGGTGAATTTCAGGCGGGGCGAGTTCGAGTACACCAGGGACAAGGCATCTTTCATGAAGGGCGTTAAAATTGCCGCCTGCCTCGCTGCAGCCCTTGTGCTGCTCGCCGCCGGAGACCTTTATGTCAGGTATATGGGGCTCTCGGCAGAGCTTGAGTCCTACAGGCTCTCTCTGCGGTCGTCTTATATAGATCTCTTCCCCGGAGAGCAGAACGTATCTGACCCGGTATATCAGCTGGAGGCAAAACTGAAGGCTATCGAGAAGGAAGGCGCTTCAATCGGCATGGGCGTGAACACCCTCGACGCGCTCAGGGGCATTGCGGAAGCTGCCCCTGCCGGCGCAGGCATAAAGATAACGGAGCTTGCCATTGCCGATGACGGCAGGGTGATGGCAAAGGGCGAGGCCGCGTCATTCGAAGCGGCGAACAGCCTGAAGGAGTCGATCGCAAAAGGGCCTTTGCGGGACGTGAGCCTCAATGAGACAAAGGCCAGGCCCGAAGGCGGGGCATCATTTAGCATCAACGCTTATCTGAGGTAGATATTATGGAGATGAGGATAGCCTGGACAAGACATCTGCTGCAAAACACCCTGAAGGGCGGCCTGGACAGAAAACGGGCCCTGAGATACGGGCTCTACGCGGGCCTTCCCATAGCGCTCATACTGGCCGGTTTCGGGCTGTACGGACAGTATGCGCATTTGAAGAGGGCGGTGGCGGCAGGTGAAAGAAACATAGCAATAATGGAGGCAATGAAAATGGAGTATATACAGAAAAAGGCGGCTTTCGACGCCGTAGCGTCAAGGATGGGGTCTTCCACGGAATCACCTGTCGCGGTAGTCGAGGAACTCGCGAAGAGGACCGGGACCAAGGAGAGGATAACCTCCATAAAGCCCCTCGAAGAGAAGACAGCAGCCGGATATACGGACAGGCCGGTAGAGGTGAAAGTCGAATCAATAGACATGAATCAGCTTGTGAACTTCTTCTACCTGGCGGCGAACGGGGAGCGGCTAGTGGTCATAAGGGACCTCACCATAAAGGAAAGATTCGAGAACAGGGAGCTTGTCGACGCGACATTTACGGCTTCACTGGTCAGCCGTAATTGATAGTCTCCATGCAAGTTATTCAGGCTGCTCAAAAAACTCCATATGCAAGGCGACGAGACAACGCAGCAGATGGACTTTTTCAGCAGCCTGCCTACTGCGGCCTGTTCAGGAAAAAGGAAAGCAGGAATATGACGAGGGCGATGAGGACTATTGTCCCGCCGCTCGCCAGGTCGAGATAGTAAGAGAGGAAAAGGCCTGACATGACGGATACGAGCGAGAAGAGGATGGAGAGTATTATCGTATTCCTGAAGCTCAGGCCGAACTGCTTTGCGCTCACCACCGGCATGACCATGAGCGCGCCTATGAGGAGTATCCCGACTATCCTCATGGAGAGCGAGATCGTCACTGCCGCCAGGACCACTATCAGGAGGTTGAGGCTCCTTGCCTTGACCCCGCCCGCCTCCGCAAACTCCTCGTCAAATGATACCAGGAAGAACTCCTTGTAAAGGAGCACGATAGCCAGCAGCACGCATATGAATACGGCCGCGAGCATATAGAGGTCAACAGGGCCTATGGTCGAGATGCTGCCGAAGAGATAGCTCAGGAGGCTCACGTTAAGCCCCTTTGCCAGGCTCATTATGACTACAGCTACGGCGAGGCTTCCGGATAGGAAGATAGCGAGTATGGACTCGGCAAAGAGGGTCTTTACCGCCCTGAGCTTTTCTATGGCGACGGCGGCCAATGTCGAGGCTGCCACCGCCGATACGACCGGCTGGGAGTTGGTGAGTATGCCGATTGCCACCCCGACCAGAGAGACATGGGCGAGGGTGTCTGCCATGAGCGAGTACCTGCGCACGACAAGGAATACGCCTATAAGCGGGACTATTATCGAGATGAGTATCCCGGCCGCAAAGGCCCTCAGCATGAAATCGAGTTGGAATATTTCCGGCATTCAAAAAACCTTTCCAAGAAATCTCTGACTGATTCGTTGACTTGTCATTGCGAGCAGAGCGAAGCAATCTATTCTTTAGTAAATCAAGCGCTTTGAGATTGCTTCGTCGCTAAACTCCTCGCAATGACAGCACAAAGCAGAATTAGTGGCCGTGAAGGATGAACTTCACTTTTTTGCCGTAAAGCTCCTGCATGTATTCCTCGTTTATGAACTTCTTGGGCGAGCCGTGGCAGACAAGCTTTCTGTTGAGGCACAGGACCGACTTTGTCTGATGGGCCACCACATCGATGTCGTGAGATATCAGGAGCACGGTTATCCCGAGGTTCCGGTTCAGGTCCTCTATGAATGTGTAGAACTTCTCCTGGGAGGTCACGTCAACGCCGACATCAGGTTCATCCAGTATAAGTATTTTCGGCTCGCTTGCCAGGGCCCTGGCTATGAAGACCCTCTGGCGCTCGCCGCCTGAAAGCTCTCCAATGAGCCTCTTCTTGAGGCGCGTAACATCGGTTATCTCCATGGCGCGATCTATGGCCGCCCTGTCGTCTTTCGAGGCGCGTTTAAGGAGGCCCAGCCTTGCGGTCCTGCCGCTTCTGACTATCTCTTCGACCGTCGCGGGGAAATAGACCTCAGCCATCGCCCTCTGCGGCACATACCCTATGATGTGGCGCCTGCCGAACCTGGGCTCCGGCTCCCCGTATATCCTGACCTCGCCGGTGGCGGGCTTCAGGAGACCGAGGATTATCTTGAAGAGGGTAGTCTTGCCGCCGCCGTTCGGGCCTATGATGCCGAGGTATTCGCCCTCTTCCACCGTGAAGGTGATATTCTCAAGGACAGGGTTGCCGTTATAATTGAAACTCACGTCCCTGACCTCTATGCAGCTAACCTTTGTCATCTGCACTCGAGCGCCTTCCTGAGGTTATCAAGGTTATCCCTCATGATCGAGATATAGCCCTTGCCGGCCTTCTCCTCGCCGGCCGTAAGGCCTTCGACGGGGTTCAGGACCAGCGTCTTCGCGCCTGTCTCCCTGGCTACGGCCTGAAGGGCTGCGGGGCTTGCGAGTGGCTCGGTAAAGATATACTGAATGCCCTTTTCCTTTATGAGCCTTGTTATCTCGGCCATCCTTCTGGGCGAAGGCTCCTCGCCTGAGGTAATTCCGGTTATCGGGATAATATTCAGATTATACCTCGCTCCCAGGTACCTGAAAGCGTCGTGAGCGACGATGATATCTTTTTTGGCGCAGTTTGAAAGGCCTGTCCTGTAATCATGATCGAGCCTCTCAAGGTCCTTTATGAACTGAGCCGAGTTTTCCATGTACTCGTCCTGCCTTGCGGGGTCGATCTCGATGAGCTTGTCCCGGATGACCCCGGTCATGCGGACGGCAAGGGCAGGGTCGAGCCAGATATGAGGGTCTTTTGTGCCGTGGTCGTGCCCTTCCTCATGCGCGGCTTCTTCCTCGTCTTCGATGAGCTCAAAACTGTCGGTAAGCTCCAGGGTCGCGACACCCTGATTTTGAAGCTCCGGCGCTATGCGCTCAGCCCAGGGGTCAAAGCCGCCTCCCATAAAGGCGAAGAGGCGCGCGCTGGAAGCCTTCTTTATATCCCGCGGGGTAGGCTCGAATTCATGGGATTCGACACCCGGTGGCGTGACGCTCTCTACAATGACTTTGTCCCCGCCGGTCTTCTCTATGAAATGCGCTATCGTGTAGAAGCTTGCGGACACTGCAAGCCTGTCGTTCTTTACCGTTTCGGGCTTGCGCTTCAGGGCGACATAGGCAGCCGCGGCTATCATCACGCCGAGTATTATGAACAGGACGGCTATCTTTTTCGCAGTGGTCATCTGCATGAGTGGCATATTCCGAGGAATTCGAGCGAATGGTTCAAGACATGGAAGCCGGTGGATCTGAGTATCTTCTCCTCCTGCTCCTCCAGATGGCTTTCAAGGACTACGTCTTCGACTTTCTTGCACTTGAGGCAGATAAGGTGATGGTGATGGTCGAGGGATGAGAGCTCGTATCTTTTGACCCTCTCGTGCAGGAACTGTATCTCTTTCACTATCCCGGTCTCCTTGAGAAAGGCCAACTCCCTGTAGACGGTGGTCTTGTTGAAGGCCGCCTTTTTCTTCTCCAGCCTGGCGATTATGTCGACCGCCGAGAGGGGCAGGGTGGAGCCCAGGAATATCTCTATGACAGCCCTCCTCAACCGGGTAAGCCTGAAGCCGGCTTCAGAGAGGTTAGAGAGTATCTCGTCGAGTTTTTGCGCCATGAGTCGAGTTTAATGCAACTTAGTTGCATCTGTCAACTGCTTTAATCTGCGCTTAACAAAAAATCTGTTAGACTTGACCTGAAAATCTGAATCTTTTTTGACCGGGGGATCGGCCTGGAGGATCAGATTGATGAAGCCTTATGAAGGAGGCAGGTATGCGCAAGGAAGAGTTGAAGCCGATGGACGTCGTTGCGATAGTCGTCTTTTTCTTTGCACTGGCCGCGTTTGTTACGAGGATTTCTATTTAGAGGCCGCTGAAAAAGTCCATCTGCCTTGTTGGCCTCAAAGCGGCAGAAGCGGCGTACGGAAAAAGTACGCCTCATTCCTCGCTCCCCTATTTAACCGGGGCCTCGCATATGGAGCTTATTTGAAGCCTGAAGAATTAGATTTGCTTAGCCGCAACGAGTTTCCTGAGTATCGCCGTTCTTATGCCGGTTCCCTCAAGGATGGGAAGCATCTTCTCAGGGTCTTCCTTCTTTGTGAAGAACCTCGGGTCCTTGGAAAGCATGAGCCCGTCCTTTACAGCCGGATCCGCTTCGTCGACAGGCGTATAATGGACCGGGATGAAAAAAGAGGGCTTGATAACCTTAAGCGCCTCGGCAATATCTTTTAATGAGATGTTATAAGTATTGTCAGCTATCGGCATTATTGCAGTGTCCACCTGTCCCAGCCCGTTCATCTCAGGTATAAAAGCGGTATCCCCGGCAAAATAGACCCGCTGGCCCGCAACCTCGATCAGAAAGCCGCAGCCCTCTCCCTTCATGTGAAATCCGCGTTTCGTGTACGCCTCGACACCTGTGACCTCGGCAATCCCGAAATCAACGGTCTGGCCTATCTTTATCGTCCTGACGCCTTTAATGTCGTGGACGCAGTACTTCAGATAGCTCTCGTGAAATGCGGCGACTTTGGTATCGACCTTCCTTATGGGAGTTATGAACTCAGGCAGGCAGTGGTCGACGTGGTGATGGGTTATCAGTATCAGGTCGGCCAGCGGTGGGGCCTCATCGAGCATTACAGGGTCGAGATATATTACTCCATTACCGGCCGTCAGCCTCACAGAGGACTGTCCGAGCCATTCGTATTTTATCCCGTTATGGAGTATTGCATCCTGATATACCGTCATATCACTTCCCCCTGTATATGAATCTATCTCATATAACGCCCCTATGAATATGATTTAAGTTGGTCGGGTAGAGTTTGAGGCGTTTATTCAGGCGTTCTAATAATCCCTTAATCTCGAGCTTAATATAATAAAACCGTACAACGAGGAAAAATAGGCCATCCCCGGGCCAAAGGCCCGCAAAACATACCTGTAGCGAATCCTTCTTCAAAATCCATTTCCCTCGCTGCCCTGCCGCCAGGGGAGGCCAGAGGCCTCCCCTGCCTTTTTTGGGTATAATTCCACCCTGGGCCAAATTCAGTCTTGACAAAATACGGCCGAGTTATTATAGTAAGCACTTACTTACCTGCATAGGGGTCGTCCAAAATGAAAGCAAGGGTCCAGAAGACCGGCCGCAAGCCCTCCAAAACCGCTTCCGCAAAGGCCAGTCAGCCCAAGAGGATGACCGGTCAGGAGCGGAGCCACCAGATAGTGCGCGTCGCTGCCGGGCTCTTCGCCAGGAAGGGCTTCAAGGGCACGACCACGCGCGAAATAGCGCGCAAGGCCGGCATCAGCGAGGCGGTCATCTTCAAGCACTTCTCCTGCAAGGAAGACCTCTACAAGGCCATCATAGACTCATGCTGCGCTGACAAGACCGGGGAATCGCGCATATTGGGCCTCCTCAAGGGAAGGGAAGGCAGGGAGGTCTTCAGGACCATCGCCGTTTTCCTTCTCGATGAGCACCAGAAGGACCCCTCCTTTTTGCGCCTGCTTACCTACAGCGCCCTTGAACAGCAGTCTCTTTCAGAGCTGTTTATGAAGACAAGGGCCCTCGTGCTCCTCGGGTTCCTGGAAGGGCATATAAAAGAGCTTGAGAAAAAGGGCTCCATAAAGGCGGCTGACCCGGCTCTGTGCGCAAGGGCCTTTATAGGAATGGTCATCCACTATGTCATCGCCCAGGAGCTCTACGGCTTCAAACGCCATTTTACGCGGCCCAATGAAGTGGTTGCCGAAACGTTCGTCGACATTTTCTTTGAAGGCATGAGGAGGAGATAGCTTATGTGGGCGCCGGGAAATCTTACGAAAGCGGTCCGTTCAAAAACCAGAGCCGTCATTTTCGCCGCGGCCGTGTTCATGGCCC
>MGPL01000152.1:16962-17279 GCA_001797415.1 Deltaproteobacteria bacterium GWA2_55_10 | reverse complement strand
AAGGCGTTATTTGCGTACAGTCCCTCCAGAAGCTCTCGACTCCGCCATGCTCTTTTACGGGGAGCCTGCCGTGGTAAAAGAAGACGATATGCAAAGAGAGCGCTTTATCAGCCCAGCACCTTCCTGTAGACCTCGTAGATCTTCTCCGCGTTCTTGCCGGCGTCGAAATAAGTAAGCGCCCTTTCCCTTGCTTTTGTTCCAAGTGCCTTCAAAAGGGACCTGTCGTCCATGAGCCGCGATATCCTTTCCGAGAGCTCGAAGCAATTTCCGGGCGTGAAGAGCAGCCCAGCGTCGGCGACCACTTCTGGGATGGAGCC
>MGPL01000152.1:16416-16892 GCA_001797415.1 Deltaproteobacteria bacterium GWA2_55_10 | reverse complement strand
CATGTCATTGTCGGAAGGCTCGGCAGCACGAAGACGTCGGCCAGGTTGTGCAGCCGCCTTATCGAACTGTACGGCAGGAAGCCCGTAAAACGGAAGTGCTCTTCGAGGCCTGCCTCGGCTATTATCTTCCTGAGGTTCTCGAGCTGGGCGCCCCTTCCGGTTATGAGGACGGTGAAGTCCCGGTATCCCCTTCTTTTAAGGTCAGCTGCCGCGTAGACGATAGAGTGGACCCCCTTCCAGGACGCGAGCTTGCCGATGTAGAGCACGGTGAAATTCCCGGGCGGGACCTTGTATTCCCTGAGCAGGTCCCCGTCCTTGGGCGCAGGCCTGAAGAGCTTCATATCAATGCCGGTATATACGGTCGTTATCTTCTCCTCCGGGATTCCCTCCAGCAGGAGGACATTTTTTATGGTATCGCACCAGGGGATATAATGGTCGATGTGTTCCTTCGCGTAATGCTTTATGTAATTCGTCTT
>MGPL01000152.1:14797-16198 GCA_001797415.1 Deltaproteobacteria bacterium GWA2_55_10 | reverse complement strand
GCCTGCCAGGGGTTCGAACATCTGGGACATCCATTTGGACACCCCGTTCTCCCATACTATCCCTACCTTCATGCCGGGATCCGTCTCCTTAGAACCTTTTCAACAGCCTCGAATACCTCGTCCACGCTTATCGCCTCCATGCACTTCTGATAAGCGCATCTCTTGCTCACGCACGGGTCGCAGGTCCTTGGCTTCTGGATTATGACATGCCGGTCCCTTTCCACGAGCGGGCCTGTCTTCCTGTGGTCGGCGACCGCGTACAGGGCGACGATGGGCGTGCCCACCGCTATCGATATGTGCATGGGGCCTGTGTCGCCTGTGACGAACGCGCTCAAACTCTCTATGAGGGGCGGCACCTGCCGCAATGGAAGCCTGCCTGCTGAATCAATGACGCCTTCACCTATCCCGGCCCTGATGCGTTCGCATAACGCCCGTTCAGCGGGCGAGCCGGTAAGGACGATCTTAAGCCCCGGATAAGAAGCTGTAAGCTTTTTCCCCAGCTCGATGAACCTCTCAGGGAACCACTGCCTGCTCAATGTAGAGGCCCCGGGCTGAAAGCCTGCGAGTATATCATTTTCTGATACACCCTCACTCCTTAAAAATTCCCTCGCCGCCTCCCTGTCCCTGTCCTCTATGAAAAGCTCCATTCTCGGCCCATCGGCGGCCACACCCGCGAGAGCGGCCGTGGCAAGGCGCGCCTCTATGCCGTGGCTGAAGTCTCCCCATCCGAGGACAGGCTCCCTGTTCGAAAGCAGAAAATTATATTCGCTGTCATTCGGCAGCTTGAAGATAAACCTCGCGCCCGATAGGTAGCACATGGGCGTTGCCTGCGGCTCGTTTCCGTGGAGGATGAACGCGAGGTCAAGTTCGTATTTTTTAAGCTCGCTTATGGTCCTGAAAAAACGGCTGTACCCGCCATGATAAGGCACTATCATGGCGATGTTGGGGTTGTTCGAAAAAAGCTCCATGTTGGCCGCGTTAAGGAGCGCGACTATCCTGGCCTTTGGAAAGGCCTTCCTTACGGCCCTGATGGCAGGAGTCGAAAGCAGTGTGTCGCCTATGGCGGTAGACGAGACGACGAGGATGTTCCTCACCTCTTCGGGCCTGAAGAGGCCCACGCCGTTCGACCTCCGGTCAGTTGACTTACGGGCCAATACGTAACGATACAGGAACCTGTCGGCTGCCTTGAGCCTCATTGCTTTGCCTTTGTCATAAGATAGATTCGGGACAGGAGAGGGCTGGTGTAGACCTTGAGCCTTCCTGCGAGCCAGCTTACGCTGTCCTTTGTGACTATCCTGTCAATAGACCAGGGGTCGCTTCCGCTTCGCGCTACACCCGGCCTTGTTGTAAAGGCCGCCATGTATCCGAGAGAGCGGGCAATATCCACGGCCTCGGGCGTGA
>MGPL01000152.1:14383-14758 GCA_001797415.1 Deltaproteobacteria bacterium GWA2_55_10 | reverse complement strand
GCCTCGCCGTTACCCTTTCCTTCGACCCTCCAAGCTCGTCAACGAGCTCTTCTCCAGAGAGCCTGTTGGCGCTCCTGTGGCTTTTTGTATGCGACCCTATCTCGACAAGGCCGCTTGCCTTCATCTCAGCCGCCATGTCCCAGTCGATCGAGACAAGCGAATATGAACCTTTTTCTATGAGCCTCTTGCACCCCTCATGCGTAGGAGGGTTGTTTTTGAACTCGTCGATGAGAGCGCCCCTTTTCCTGCCCTCGTTCTGCGCTCCGTCCGCCCAGTCCGTTACCATGAATATCAAGGCCTTCATCCCGTATTTTTCAAGTACGGGGAAGGCGTATACAAAATTATCGAGATAGCCGTCGTCAAAGGTGATTACCG
>MGPL01000152.1:13786-14299 GCA_001797415.1 Deltaproteobacteria bacterium GWA2_55_10 | reverse complement strand
TCTGCCTGATCTGCCCCTCGAAGACCGCGGGCGTGACCGACACCATATCGCCCTTATGCGGGCTGACATGATGGTACATGAGCACAGGGACCGGCCTCAACGCCCCTTACCCTTTGTCAGTTCGTTATAGAGCGAGAACATGCGCTCCGCCATCATGTCGATTGAATATCCCTCGACCACCATCCTGCGGCCGTTCAAGCCCATTTCTCCTCTGAGCGATTCGTCCTTGAGGAGTCTCACGACCGCGGCCTTGATGCCAACGGGATCTTCCGGGGCTACAAGCAGGCCCGTTACTCCATCCCTTACAGCCTCCGGCACGCCGCCGACGCCGGATGCGACCACGGCCTTGCCCATCGCAGAGGCCTCGAGTATGGATGTGCCGAGCGCCTCCTGGAGCGTAGGCAGCACAAAGAGGTCGAGCCCCTTGAGCACGCCGGGTATGTCGTTTCTCAATCCAAGCATCTTGACATTATCTGCGACGCCAAGCTCCGCAATCCTGGTCTCAAGGGCCTC
>MGPL01000152.1:12338-13775 GCA_001797415.1 Deltaproteobacteria bacterium GWA2_55_10 | reverse complement strand
CGTTGCCCGCGAATACAAAGACCGCCTCCGGGACCTCTTTCAATATGCCCGGTATCGCCTCGAGCAGTATGTGGTGCCCTTTCTTGCGCCTGAGGATCGCGACAGTACCAACTACGAGCGCGTTGTCCTTGAGACCCAGCCCGGCCCTCAAAGTATCGGGAGTCGAAGGGTCGAACCTCTTAAGGTCCACTCCGGTCGGTATGCTTACGACCTTCTTCGCGTTTATGCCCTTTTCATTGACGAGATAGTCCCTCACTGATTCGCTTACGGTAACTACCTTATGCGGCAGCAGCGAATAGGTCGCCTTTGAAGTGATTGGCAATGAGAGATGGCGGGTGCGGACGATAACCGGCTTCCTTGAGGAGAGCCTTCCGGCAAGCGCGCCGAGGAGGCTGTCGTCGCCGCTGTGCGTGCTCACTATGTCTACGCCTTCTTCCTTTATGACGCGCATGAGATAGAAGAGGGCCGAGAAGTCCCTGTTGGACGAGAGCCTGTGCGAGCGGACCTCTATGCCAACTGCCTTCGCGCGCTCAAGGAGCTTGCTTTTGGGCCTGGCAAGGATTATGGGTCTCGCGCCCAGGCGCTTCAATCCGAGGCATTCGTGAAGCGTCCTGTTCTCCTGCCCGCCCCAGCCAGCGGAGGACTCTGTGTGCAACACGGTCAGCATCTACGCCGCCTTTGGCCCGAATTGCATGATGACATGATCGCACAGGAGCAGGTCGGACGAAGAGAGGCGCTTTATGAGCCTTGATTTTTCAGGATTCTTTTCGAAGAGGAGGCCAATGGAGTACAGGGCCTTCAATATCGGATAGAGCGGCAGCGAAGAGCCTTTGACCCCGGAGCCCTTGAATGCAGTAAGCTCCATGCCGCTCCTTCCGGCAAACTCGACGATGTCGATGAAAGACAGCGGGTTGTATGCGAGGAAGTCCCATCCCTTGCCGGCTTTCATCGTCCTTACAGGCTTGAATGACGGGAAATACCCGCGCTGGAGGAAATAGAGCCTGGATGCCGCGTTCAAAAGATTGGGTATGGTGAGGATAAGCCTGCCGTCCGGCCTGAGCGCGCGGCGGAATTCCCTGAATACGCCGGAATGGTTCTCAAGATACTGGAGGGACTCGCTGCAGAGTATGTAATCGAACGACGAGTCGGCAAACGGGATGGGCCTGTTGAGGTCAGCCCTTACGAACCTTCCGAAATGACCGTGCTTCGGGATATCATAGAGGTCGAGCGAAAATACTTCGAATCCCATTTTACTTAGAGAATCCCCGAGTATGCCGCTCCCGGAACCGGCGTCAAGTACCCTGCCGGGCTTGAGACCCTCTACTGACTTCAACAGCTCGACCTGGTGCGCCTTCATCACTGCTTCCCTGCTTCTACGGATATAACACTAAACATAATTATTCTAAGATGCCCCGCCTCAGCAAATAAGCCTCTTAT
>MGPL01000152.1:12109-12251 GCA_001797415.1 Deltaproteobacteria bacterium GWA2_55_10 | reverse complement strand
TCCTCTTGCTTCCCTCGCAGCCGTCCTTGCCGCAGGGCACGCAGTCCCAGGCCTTCTGTATGACAAGGTTCCTGCCGAAGGCCTGCTGCCCATTCCTCGCCGGGTATGGCGTCCTTTTCTGCTTTCTCGCGCCCGGCCAATG
>MGPL01000152.1:8922-11820 GCA_001797415.1 Deltaproteobacteria bacterium GWA2_55_10 | reverse complement strand
TCTATGATACAGGCCATGCCCTCGTCCGTCCAGCACTTGAAGAGCCACCTCGAAGTCGGGTGGATATGGACGAAGAGATCGCCTTCGGCTACGCCGTGTTCGCCAAGCAGCGCGGAAGCTCTTGCCTCGTCATCGGGCGAGGCGTACATGTCGACCTTGAGGCTGCTGGCGCGGATGCCGAAGGTCTCCAGCAGTCTCAAGTCCCTCGATACAGTATGGACCCTGCCAACGGGCCTTCTCACGAGGTTCGTATAGAGAAGCCTCTTGCCGAAAAAGCCGCCGCTGGGCTGATAGCCTATCCTGTACCTTGCCCCTGACAGGAAGGAGAGTATCGCGGGCCTGTCGCCGCCCGTAAGATCGACCGCAAGGTCAAAGCCCCTTGAACGGAGTCCCTTCGCAAACGCCGCCTCAGACTTAAGGCGCGCGGCAGGGAGCATTGATTTTATCGCGCGCCTGTAGACGATGACCTCGTCGACCAGCGGGTTCAGGGTCAGCATCTCCTCCGTACCCGAATTGACGAGCGCCGATACGCTCGCGCCCGGGAAGGCCTCCTTCAATGCCCGCAGCGCTGGCACCGTAAGGAGCACGTCCCCGATATTCCTGAGCTTCAGGACGAGTATTTTCCTGATATCCTTGAACAAGGGCTTTCACTTTGCGCCGGGATTGGTCTTCATCTCCCAGAGCTTGGCATACTTTGCAAGAGTATAAGAAGCGTAAAGGGTCGAAAGGATCACGCCCGCCGTGCCGTCAAGAAAGCCGCGCCTCAGGATGTACATCTTGAAAAAAGTAAAAGGGGGCCTCAGTAGGATATCGATGATGCCGGCATTCCTGCCCTGGTTCTGCATCTCCTGGGCGGCAAGGGTCGAGTACCGCTCCATTCTCCTGAGGTAGTCGGAAACGTCCTTATAGGTCTTGTGCACAAGGGGGTTCTCCAGCTTTGCCACGGGGCCGTTCACCTCGACCCGCTCATGCACGTATCTGTCGATGAATCTCCCGAGCCCCTTTTTATAGAGCCTCAGGTTGTGGTCAGGCCACCAGCCGCAGTGCCTTATCCACTTCTCGCCGAAGTAATTCTTCCTCGGGATGAAGTAACCTGCCCTGGAGCCGCTGCCGACGGCCTTCAATATCTCGTCCTTGAGTCCGGGCGTGACCCTTTCGTCGGCGTCTATGTTCAGTATCCAGTCGCCCGTTGCCCTGTCGCCGACGAGGTTCTTCTGCCTGCCGAAGCCGAGCCACTCGTCATGGAAGACCTTTGCCCCGAACTCAGAGCATATATCCGCAGTCCTGTCCGCGCTGCCGGAATCCGAGACAAGTATCTCGTCCGCCCACTTCACGCTCTCAAGGCACTCTCTGATATTGGCCTCTTCGTTGAGCGCTATTATGGTGACCGATATTCGAGGCATCAAGCTCAAGTCCGCCTATTTCAGCGGCAATGCCTCGTCGATAAGCATCACCGGGATGTCGTCCTTTATCGGATATACGAGCCGGCACTTTTCGCAGACAAGCCCGTCCTTCTTCTCGTTGAGCCTTATACTGCCCTTGCACTTGGGGCAGGCAAGGATGTCGAGAAGCTCCTTGTCAATTGCCATGGGTACCTCCGCAGTCGAGATATAGTATAGCATGGAAAAAAGTCATTGCCCTGACATGCCCTCCCGGACCGCCTTCCTGCCGCCCATGCGGACGTACTCGACCCCGCCTATGATGCTGACGAAGGCGCATGTCGCGAACCACAGGAGCGAGAGCGTTATGGCCTGCTCCTTCGTGGCGCCGACCATGGTAAAAAGGAAGATAAAGGCCCCTTCCCTTATGCCGAGCCCGGAAAGGGAGATGGGGAGCATGGAAATTACCGTCGTAAGCGGGATGAAGAGGAAATAATAGCCCAGGGGGATATCCATGCCCAGGCCGCTCCCGAGCACGTAATATCCGATTATAACGCCGCCCTGCACCACGACCGAGCAGGCGAATATCTTAGCGAGGATATCGGCGTGGCTCTTATAGCCCATGAGCACCCTGTAGAAGGTGTCTATCTTCTTGTTGATGCCGTAGAAGTGTATCTTGTCCATGAGCCTCATGGCCCATGAATGGAGCGGCCCGACCCAGATGACCAGGCTCATGGCCGCGAAGCCGCCGATGAGGAGGACGAAGAAGCCCGGCAGGGCAGTGCCCTTGATAAGCGCGTAGCCCGGTATGAGCGCAAGCGCGGTTATGCACATGAGAGCCGCGAAGCCCGAATACCTGTCCATGAAGATGGATGCCAGCGCGACGTCGCCCTTATTCGAATACTTGTACAGGTAATACCCCTTGACCAGGTCGCCGCCGACCATGGTGGGAAGGAAGTTATTGAAGAACATGCCTACGAAATAGATGGAGAGGAGCTTGGAATAGGAGATATCAACGTCCTTCTTGAGGATGACCGACCACCTGAAGGTGGAAATGGATTGGGTGCAGAGAAACAATACCGCCACGAAGACGACCGCGAGCGGGTTTACCGAGGCAAAGGTCTGCCAGAGCGTCGCAAGGTCTATCGAGCGCAGGAGGAAATACATTATCGCTATGCTTATGCAGACCTTGACGAGCGTGGAGATTATACCCTTCATCTTCCGAGCACCTTTCTTACAGTATATATGGGCTTGCCCTGCGATTCATGGTAGACCCTGGCAAGCATCTCTCCCAAAAGGCCCATTATGACCAGCTGTACGCCGAGGATCATCATGAGCACGCTCAGGAACAGGAGCGGCCTTGTGCCTATATTCTCGCCCATTACGAGCTTCTCGAAGCTCAGGTAAAGCGCGACCAGGAAACCAAGGAAGCCAAGAGCCAGCCCGCCGGGGCCAAAAGCGTGTATAGGCCTTGTAGAGAAGCTCTGGAGGAACTTCACGGTGATAAGGTCGAGTACGA
>MGPL01000152.1:4607-8905 GCA_001797415.1 Deltaproteobacteria bacterium GWA2_55_10 | reverse complement strand
ATGCCGTACTTGGATTTTCCGAACTTCCTCGGGTGGTGGTTCGTCTCGACCTCAGTGATGGACGCGCCGACCCAGCTCGCTATCGCGGGGATGAAGCGGTGCATCTCTCCGTAAAGGCGCACGTTCTTTATGACCTCTTTCCTGTACGCCTTGAGCGTGCAGCCGTAGTCGTGCAGGTGCACGCCGGTCACCCTGGATATGAGTCCGTTGGCCATCATCGAAGGGAGCCTTCTGGATATGAACTTGTCCTGCCTCTTCTTCCTCCACCCGCTCACGACATCATGGCCCTTCATCTTCTCAAGGAGCTTGGGGATGTCCGCGGGGTCGTTCTGCAAATCAGCGTCCATCGTTATAATGATATCATTCTGGGCGTACTCGAACCCGGCCGCCATCGCGGCGGTCTGGCCGAAGTTCCTCCTGAACGACACGACGACAACCGCAGGGTCCTTTTTCTGAAAGGACTCCAACACCTTGAAAGTGCCGTCCTTGCTGCCGTCGTCGACGAAGACTATCTCGTAGTTCCTGCCCAGCCTGTCCATTACGTCCTTTATGGACTTGTAGAGGTGCGGCAGGCTCTCCTCTTCCTCATAGACCGGTATTACTATTGATACGGACTCTTCCAAAAAAAATCCTCCTGCTAATAATTCATTATTTCTTTTGAGTTAAGCCCTTTAAATCCGTAACAGCGGAAGGCTGTGAAGGTTTTGAAGTGCCTGTCCTTCCAGTGCGTCTCCAGGGTTTCACTGAAGCACTCCCTGAAGGCGGCCTTGATCCCTCCATCCAGCTCCGCGATTCCTGACTTCACATATACGGCATCCTTGCCGATGTGCTCCTCAGGCCCGGGCCAGAGGTCGTACTGGTTCATGCGCCTCTTGCCGGTATTTACGTTGTACGCGACCGGGTTGCCTTCGACATACAGGGCCAGCTCGCTGGTGAGCTGGTAAGTATCGCCCATTACGAATACCTCACCGGAGCTCTCCATCTGCTTTTTTATGAGCGATACCTTCTGCCCAAGCTCTGACCACCCGATGACCCTGTTATAAGGCGGGCCATCCATTATATCCTTCTTTACAGGTTCGAGCAGCCAGGGGAAGTAGGCCACGAACGACACCAGCGCGCCCAACGCGATGCCGAAGGCCGCTATGCCCTTTGTTATCCTCCTGGCTGGCGGATGCTGCCTTGAGGAGAGCCTCTCCACTGCCCAGACCGCGGCAGGGAAGGCCGTTACGAACGAAGCCACCGCCCAGTTGGCCTGCACCTTGGCGTGCAGGCTCTTCAGAAGAAAGAACGCGAAAAGGGGCGCGGACGCGAAAAAGGCCAGAAGGAGATCATCCCTCTTCTCCGCAAATCCCCTTGAAAGCGCTACCCAGGCCCCATAAATGAGCCCGATAAATATAATGGGCGTGATGAGCCCTGCCTGTGAGGCAAGAAACTCAAAAAGCCCGCCTATGGCCAGAGCGCCTTCGCCCACATGGGCCTGCCCCATAGTGTGCTTTATTGTAACCTGTCCGTTTAGAATATTCCAGAGGATTACAGGGGTTGCGGCAGCAAGGCTGAGCATGCCAGCGAAGTAAGGCTCAGGCCTTGCGAGCCAGAACCTGTCGCGCCTGGAGACGAGGAAATACAGGAAAAGACTCGGGTAAAGGAGCACCATTATATACTTGCTCAAAAAGCCCAGGCCAATCAGGACCCCTGCCAGATACCACCAGCCCGCGCGCCTTCTCGTAGCGCCGAGGTGAACGCAATAAACGGCCGAGGCCCAGAAGAAGATGAGCATTACATCGGTCGTCATCAGGATGGCGCCGATTGAGAATAGCGGGCTCACATTGGCGATAAGGGCCGAGTAAAAGCCTACCTTCTCGCTCTCAAAGAGGTCTCTTCCGATAAGATAGATGACATAAGACCCGGCGGCGGAGAAGAGGAGCGCGCCTATCCTTATGCCGAAGTCGTTTGCGCCGAATATCTTGGTGAAAAGGGCTATTGTATAGGCCACTGCCGGGCCTTTGCTGTAATAGGAAAGGTCGAGCCTGCGGGACCATTCCCAGTAGTGCGCCTCGTCAGGGGAGATGTCGAAAGGCCCCCACGCTATGTAGGCGGCCCTCAATATCGCAAGTAGCGCGATAAGGATAAGGGTAAGGTTCCTGTACCTCAAGACTCTGCCCTCTTCCTTCTGGCTTCAAGCACTGCAACGAGCTTTGCTCTCAACCAGCCCCTTTCAGCTGAAAAGAATACAAGGGCTATTGAGCCCCCCAGAAACGCCCCGGCAATGACATCGGACGGGAAGTGAACGCCGACATATACCCGTGAATAGGCTACTATAACGGCTATGAATATGAAGGCGGGCCAGAACCTCCTGTACCGGGCCGAGAGAAAGACCATTGCCGCGAATATGTTCGTCGCGTGGCCAGAGGGCATGGAAAAAGACCCTCCGCAGCCTACGAGGAGACTTACGCCCTCCAGGGCATTGCACGGCCTTATCCTCTCGAATATATGCTTAAAGGTATTCGAAGCGAAATCGCTCAGGAGGACGACAACTACAAGGATGATAAGCCCCAGCCTGTCCTGCCTCTTTCCCATTATCCAGATGAGGACGGCTGCAATGATGATAACTCCCAGAAAGTTCATCTTGCTGGTCACATAGACCATGAACGAGTCCAGGAAGGGCGCGGTCCAGGATGAGTTGATGAGCCTGAAGAGCTCTATGTCGAATCGGGTTATGAAGTCCATTGGTTTTATCAGTGCCTGTTGGCTTTTTACTTTTCCGCACTGCCGTGCGGTTCTGGGCATAAGGCTTCGCTCGCTTTCCGCCTCCTGCCTCCTCGCTCGCCCTTCCCCCACCCTTATGCTCGTTGCGCATTATGCCCGAAGGTTTTTTTAGAAACAAAATCACGAAACCTTCTCTATCGCCGCTACAACATCCTCTATACTTATTTCATTCATGCATTTCGGGTCAGGGCACTCCCTTTTGAAGCACGGGCTGCACTCAAGCCCCTTTCTGACTATCACATGGCCCTTGCCGTAAGGCCCTGTCCTCCAGGGCGCGGTCGGGCCGAATAGGGCAACGACCCTCGCGCCTGCGGCAGCGGCTATGTGCATGGGGCCGGAATCGACCGTAACTACGAACTTCGAAAACCTGCAAAGGGCCGCAAACTCCTTCAGGCTGGTCCCGAAGGTGACCGCGCCAGGGCCTATTTCCTTTGACATTTCGCTCAACGAGGATAGATCGGCAGGCCCTCCTGTGAGGACTGCCTGAAACTTCCTCTGGGCTATGATCCTTTTCGCGAGCTCGATGAAGCGCTCGTCCTTCCAGAGCTTGGTCTTCCAGCGTCCCCGCGTCACCATCACGAAGAACGGGCCGTTGACCCCGTTCTCTTCGAGCTTTTCCTCAACTGATTCAGCCTCTGCCAGGTCTAGGCTGAATACAGGCTCACCGGTCTCTCCCGCAAAATGCCTGGCAAGGTCAAGGTACCTGTCTACCGCATGCCTCTCGATGTCATAGGCAGGAAGCTTCTCATTTAAAAAAATATGGCTCATCTCCCTTGCGTTTGAGAAGCCAGCCCTCTTTTTCCCGCGCGTCAGAAATAGCCAGAGGCCGCTTTTGAGGAGCCCCTGGAAATCGAGGACAAGGTCATAGGACCTGGCCCTCAAAGCCCTGGCTGTCCTGAGGTTCGCGAAAAGGCCCTTACCCCAGCGCTTTACTACTATGACCTCGTCAATGCGGGGGTGTCCGGCAAGCATGCCGCTTGCCGCTTCTTCAACGAGCCAGTCTATTTTGGCCTTTATGCCTTTTTTTTTAAAGCCGGCCCTCAGGGCGTCGAGCGCGGGCAGCGTATGCACGACGTCTCCGATGGATGAGAGCTTTACGATGAGGACCTTCATCCGGGAGCCCGCTCAAGGTCTGCGAGTATCCATGCAACCGCCTCAAAGATGTCCTTTGCGACAAAGTCCGGGGCCTCTTCCATGCATTCGATTTCATTCGAGCCCTTGCCGGTAAGGACGAGGATGCCCTTTGCGCCAAGGTTCTTTGCCAGGCTCACGTCGCAGGACTTGTCGCCCACGACATAGGCCCTGTCGTGGTTGAGCTTATGCTCTATTGCGGCAAGCTCCGCAAGGCCGGTCCTGGGTTTGCGGCAATTGCAGTCAACATCAGGGTGGTGGTTGCAGTAATATATGGCGTCCACCGCTGCGCCTTCTTTTCCCAGATACTCCTTGAGCCTCTCATTCACCGCATCGACATGGGCGTCAGTATAATAACCCCTGCCCACGCCTGACTGGTTGCTTATTACGATGACCTTGAG
>MGPL01000152.1:0-4548 GCA_001797415.1 Deltaproteobacteria bacterium GWA2_55_10 | reverse complement strand
CAGGGTCAGAGAGATAGCCTACGTCCTCGTTTATCGTGCCGTCCCTGTCGAGAAAGACGGTCGCCTCTGGCATACTCCTGCTCATGCCGCGAGCCCCCTTGCTGCCTCGATTACTTCCTTTGCTTCTATCAGATTGAGGCATCTATAATGGCCGAACCTGCACTCCCTGTCAAAGCACGGGCTGCACTCTATCTTTTTCCTTACGACCACGACGCGCTCGCCTACAGGCCCGGTGAGCGAGTCCTCGGTAGAGCCGAATATGGCTATGGTCGGCACGCCAAGGGCAGCCGCGATATGCATTGGCCCGGAGTCGTTCGTGACAATGGCCTTGAAGCACGAGGCCAATGATATGGACTGCCTCAATGTCAATCTGCCTGAAAGGTCTATTGCGCCGGGCACGAGTGAGGCGACTGCGGCGCAGGCCTCCTTGTCCTCGGGGCCGCCGAATACGAGCGCCGCCCCGCTATGCTCATTTTTAAGGGAGGTAAGCACTTCGGCAAACCTCTCAGGCGGCCACCTCTTGGCAGGCCCGTAGCTCGCGCCCGGGGCAGCCCCGAAGAGCGGCATGCCTTCAAGCCCCTTCTCTTTAATAAAACCCCTGGCCCAGCGGGCCTCGTCAGGAGAAATATGGAGTCTTGGGATTATCCTCGACGGAAGGCTGCCGCCGAGCCTTTCAACGATGTTCAAATAGTAATAGACCTGGTGTTTCTTTTTGATATCTTCGGTAACGGGAACCGCGTTTGTCAGCAGGCCTGACCTCAGGTCCCTGGCATAGCCTGCCCTCTCGGGTATACGGGAGAGGAAGGATATCAGGGCAGCGTCAAAGGCGTTCTGGAAGAGGACGGCAAGGTCAAAGCCGTGCTTTCTAAGCTCGCCCGAGAGCTTCAATCTTCCGGTAAATCCGCCGTGCTCCTTGCCGTACTCGATTATTCCGGCAACAGACGGGTTGTTCTCGAATACGGGAATTGCCCTCGTCTTCGCGAGCACATATATTTCAGCCGAGGGATAGAGCTCTTTCAAGGCATCCAGGGCAGGCAGCGACATAACTGCGTCCCCTATCCAGTTCGACGCCCTCACAAGCACTTTTTTCACTATTGAGGTCCCCATATTCTTTAGTAGGCTGCTGAAAAAGTCCATCTGCTGTGTTGTCATCGTCGCTCGTCACTGCGACGTACATGAAGAGTACGACTCGTTCCTCGCTCCTCGACGCCTTGCATATGGAGCTTTTTGAGCAGCCTGAATAAATCTGGATTCTTCAACCAACTACGGTCAATTTGCCATTATAGTATAATGCCTTACTCAAATTCAATTGAGAACTCCGGCAAGCGCCTCTCCTTGACACCCGCGCCTCTCTATGTTTTAGTCTGATGGGGATGAAGAACGGGGATAGAAAAATAAACGTAATAAACCCAAGACCTTCGGCGCCTTATTGGGCCCAGGTCTTTTTTTGTGGCGGCCTATGGAATGGTATCAATTAGAAACTGAAAAGATAGTAGCTGAACTTGTCACAGACCCCCAGAGAGGGCTTTCCTCTGGGGAGGCCCTGTCGCGCATGGAGAAGTACGGCCCGAACATCCTGGCCGAGGAGAAAAAAGAACACCCCATCCTCAAATTCCTCAAGCAGTTCACCGAGTTCATAATCCTCGTCCTTATCGGAGCGGCCGTGATAGCCGGGCTCCTCGGGGAGTGGATAGACGCCCTTGCCATCCTCTCCATCGTATTGCTCAACGGCGTAATAGGCTTCATGCAGGAGGCAAAGGCAGAGCGCGTAATGGAGGCTTTGAAGAAGCTCTCCGCGCCGTCGGCAAAGGTCATGCGGGGGGGCTCTCTCACCACCATACCCGCAAGGGAGATAGTCCCGGGAGACATAATCCTCTTTGAGAGCGGCGACCATGTGCCAGCCGATTGCAGGATAATCGAAACGAGCTACCTGAAGATAGCAGAGGCCGCGCTCACCGGAGAGTCCCACCCCATTGAAAAAGAGCCTGACGCCCTGGATAACGGTCTGCCCCTCGCTGACAGGATAAACATGGCCTACACGGGCACCAATGTCGTCTACGGCAGGGGCAAGGGTATCGCCGTCGCCACCGGCATGGCATCCGAGATGGGGAAAATTGCCAGGATGCTCCAGGAGGTGAAGGCCGAGCCAACTCCGCTGCAGAGGAGGCTCGCCGAGTTCGGCCGCCTGCTGGTATATGCAGCCGGGCTTATCGTGGCGGTCATCTTCCTCCTGGGGATACTGCGCGGCGAGGCGGTCCTTGACATGTTCCTCGTATCCGTGAGCCTTGCCGTGGCGGCAATCCCCGAAGGCCTGCCCGCTGTCGTCACCATAGTCCTGGCCCTCGGCGTCCAGCGGATGGTAAAGAGGCACGCCCTTATAAGGAAACTCCCTTCGGTTGAGACGCTCGGAGCGGCGACCCTCGTGGCCTCTGACAAGACCGGCACGCTTACCCAGAACCAGATGACCGTCAAGAGGCTATTCATCGACACCGGAGAGGATATAGAGGTGACCGGCACCGGCTATGCGCCCAAAGGCGAGTTCAGGAAGGGTGCTGAAGTCATCGACCCCCGCGCAAGCCGGGCAATGCAGCAGGCTGTGAGGATAGGCGTGCTCTGCAATACAGCCGAGCTTAAGGACGAAGGCGAGGCTATCAGAGTAATCGGCGACCCGACCGAGGGGGCGTTGATAACGCTCGGCCTCAAGGCAGGCGTCGACAAGGCAACTCTCGAGCGTGACCTCACCTTTATTGAAGAAGTGCCCTTTGATTCAGAGCGGAAGATGATGACCGTCGTCTATAAGGGCGAACCCACCTGGCACGCCTTCATAAAGGGCGCGGCAGAGAAGATATTGCCGCTCTGCACGACGATATTGGACGAGAACGGGCCGCGCCCCATGACAGACGAGGACAGGCAGGCAATCTCGAAAGCGACGGAAGAGTTCTCGAAGAGCGCGCTCCGCGTGCTGGCGCTCGCATATCGGGAATCGAAGACGCCGCTCGAGGTGCACAGCATACACCTGCTTGAAAGGGAGCTTACCTTTGCGGGCCTCGCCGGCATGATAGACCCGCCGCGTCCGGAGGTCTTCGAGGCTGTCAAGAAGGCCCGTTCAGCCGGGATAACGCCCCTGATGATAACCGGAGACCACAAGGCGACTGCCGTGGCCATAGCAAAAGAGCTCGGCATCTACGGCCCGCATGACCTCGCTATTACAGGTGAAGAGCTCGACAGGATGCCCCACGACGAGTTCATGAAGGAGCTGCCCCGGCTCAAGGTCTACGCAAGAGTAAACCCGGAGCACAAGCTGAAGGTCGTGAGGGCGTGGAAGGAGCGCGGAGAGACTATCGCGATGACCGGCGACGGAGTCAACGACGCGCCAGCGCTCAAAGAGGCTGACATCGGCATAGCGATGGGCATAACGGGCACCGATGTCACGAAAGAGGCGAGCGACATGGTCCTCACGGACGACAACTTCGCGTCTATCGTCTCTGCTGTCGAGGAAGGCCGGGGCATTTTCGAGAACATACGGAGGGTCGTCCATTTCCTCCTTTCATGCAACATAGGGGAGATATTCGTCCTCCTTGTTGCCTCTCTTGTCGGCATGCCCCTGCCCCTTTTGCCCATACAGATACTCTGGACAAACCTCGTCACCGACGGCCTGCCAGCGCTGGGCCTGGCGATGGAGGGCATAGACCCGGATGTAATGAAGAAGCCGCCCAGGGCGCGGAGCGAGGGCATAGTGACAAAGAGCCTCCTCTGGGTCATGCTCCTGCAGGGCATATTCATCGCCTTCTGCACGCTCGCACCCTTTGCCCTGGAGTTCTACTATTTCGAGGCTGATCTCATAAAGGCGCAGACAATGGCCTTCACCGTGCTGGTCTTCTGCCAGAAGTTCCATGTATTCAACTGCCGTTCGGAGTGGACATCGGTATTCAAGCTGGGCGTCTTCTCGAACAGGATGCTCAACTTGTCGGTTGTGATAATCCTCTCGACGCAGCTACTTCTTGTCTATGTGCCGTCGCTCCAGACCATATTCAAGGTCGTGCCTCTGAGCCTATTTGACTGGGCTGTAGTAATGGCATTCTCGATACAGCCGCTGCTGATGATGGAGATCGTGAAGTGGGTGCATAACAGGAGGACAATCAACAGGTAGGAATCAGCAAGTTGTCATTGCGAGGAGCTTTAGCGACTAAGCAATCTCATATTTGCAAGAGAGCTTCAAAATGCAGATACGGCTTGCCCTGCTGGTCTCAGATGTAGTTTGATTGGGAATAGCTTTATTAGCTTGTCATTCTGAGCGCAGCGAAACACTGAGTTGCGCTCAGGAGACGAGATTCTTCGTCGCCTCCGGCTCCTCAGAATGACAACGCTGGATAATATGCGACGATGACAACAAACACAGCAGACAGGGCTTTTTCAGCAGCCTGACTAAAAATCCCTCGGCACCTTGAGCATCCTGTCCAGCGCCGCCTTTGCCTTCTCCCTGATATCCTCTGACACGGTGACGATGTTCTTCATCTCGCGCAGGCTCTCTGCCACATCATCAAGGGT
>MGPL01000151.1:26523-28472 GCA_001797415.1 Deltaproteobacteria bacterium GWA2_55_10 | reverse complement strand
TTTCCGAATGTAGAGGTATACACCTCGCCGGCGTACTTCTCCGACGTCCCAAAGGTCGTGAACATGATATTCGTCGCCTACGAGGGCGACAGGACGATCGACGCGGGGTTCATGCCGAAAGATTTTAATCCTGAGTACCTGGAAGACCTGAAAGGCATATACTCGAGGAAGATAACGCTCGGCAAATCTGAATTCATGTTTACCGACGATTACAATCCTATAGACTTCTACGATCTCGGGACCAGGGAGCTTTTCAGGCAATCCATAATTTCGAGCACTGACAGAGAGATCTTTATCTATTGACAGCTCTGTTATAAATATTAATCGCGGGTGGGCTTTCAGCCCGTTCCGTTAACTCAGGAGGTTATTTTCATGTTTGGTCCCGTCTGCAGGCGGCTTACAGTTTTTTCCGCCCTGGTCCTTTTGGCTGGCTGCTCTTCCCAGGCCCCGGAAGACATGGTGCGCGTCCCCAAGGGGGAATTCATAATGGGGAGCAATGAGGTGGACAAAGAGGCCAAGGCTGTCCAGTACGGTGACAAAAGGCCGTGGTTCGCCAACGAGAGGCCGGAGCGGAAGGTCTCTCTCAAGGAGTTCCACATAGATAAATTCGAAGTCACCAACCGGCAATACAAGGAGTTCGTCCAAAAAACCGGCAGGAGCGCGCCGCCTTACTGGCAGGGCGGTGCATACCAGCCTGGCTTGGATGAGCACCCTGTCGTGATGGTCAGCTGGGCTGAGGCCGACGAGTACTGCAAATGGAAGGGCAAACGGCTCCCCACGGAATCTGAATGGGAGAAGGCCGCCCGCGGGACTGACGGAAGAAAGTTCCCCTGGGGCGAGGATTTCGACACCAGGAAGGTAAACACCCTTGGCGAGTACAACGGCACGCTGCCCGTCGGCACCCTCAAGGACGGCGTAAGCCCTTATGGGGCCTTTGATATGGCCGGAAACGCGCAGGAATGGACCGCCGATTGGTATCTTCCCTATCCAGGCAGCGACTTCAACGACAAGGACTATGGAGAGCGCTTCAAGGTTGTCCGGGGCGGCGGCTGGGGAGGGATGGGACACTATAGCCTGCAGGTCTACATACGGGCGCCTTTCAGGAACGCCGCGCCGCCTGAAGGGCGCTTCGATGACGTTGGATTCCGGTGCGCCTGGCCTTGAAGAGGCCCGCGCGCCTTTTCTGTATTCTCGCCTCCGGCGCGATCTAATGCTGACCCGATGAAAGGACTGTCTTTTGATGTTTCGCAGCAGGCAGGCAATATGCGCATTTCTGCTCGTACTCGCCGGCGCACTTTTGCCTGAAACAGGATATTGCGTAGAAGAGGACCTTTATGTTTACAGGCTTCTCTTTGGGGGCGTCCAGTTCGGTTTTGAAAGACAGACGCAGGATTACGGCACTCGTGAGGTCGTGCGCGATACATTCCGGCAGGGCTATTATCTCGATACGCTCGGGAACATAATCAACCGCTACATGGCAACTTATGACGCCGGAGTACGGTTGACAAAGACCAGCTCGGAATCCGGGAACTTTGAAGCTGAATCGCAGGGCTTTGATTATTACCTGAAGACGTCCATACTGCCCAGGTCCGCCATACCTTTAACCCTTCACTTCAGCCAATATTTCTCGGAGAGCGAATTCGGCGGGTCAGGGTCGAACTCGTCCGTCGAAAGCGAGTCCACAAGGTACGGCCTGCATTGGGAAATGAAGTTCCGCAGCCTGCCAAAGGCAAGCCTCTTTGCGGAAACGTCGGAGACTTCGGGCCAGGGCAGCAGCTCGACTTCTTCGATATACAGATTGGACATGGAGAAGAAGATCGGGCCGTCGGATAACAGCCTGTCCTACAATCTAAGCACCACTGATTCGAGTTCGGGGTCCTCTACCTTCACCAGCGGCATCAATATCAGGAACAGGACCAAACTGTCGCGGGCAACTTCCATGAACTTCG
>MGPL01000151.1:25776-26396 GCA_001797415.1 Deltaproteobacteria bacterium GWA2_55_10 | reverse complement strand
TCGGCAAGTCGCCCACGGGAGAGACTTCCAACGAGTCGTTCGGCTACGGCCTTAACGTCAGCTACGCTGTAAACGACAACATATCCCTTTTTCAAGCAGTCAATTACGGCTCATCTGAAGACTCCGCCGGAAACAAAAGTACTTCATACGGGACCAATACCGGGATCAATTACCGGAAACTTCTCGACTGGGCCGCCTTTTCGTCCGGATACGGGCTTGGCTACACCCATCAGGAGGTGAACAAGAATAAGCCATTTACGGGACTGAAGCAGAGCGTAAACGCCTCACTTTCCAATATCGACGTGAACAAGTACGTATTGTTCAGCACTGCATTTTCTTTCAGCGACTCTTCTGACAGCAATGGTTCATGGAACCGCAGCACGTCATATTCATTGAGCGCGGCCAACAAGGAATGGACGGAGTTCGTGACCATGCAGGGGGGGTACTCGCGAACCAACTCCACTTCGAAAATAGATATATACAATACCAGCTCGCAGGACCTGCGGTTCAGCGCGACCTCGGATTATTTCAGGAACACGAATTTCGCGTTTGTCTCCACTTACAACCAAAGGGAAGACGAGGCGATCGGCACGTCGACTCAGCAGACCCAGACCTTCAGC
>MGPL01000151.1:13444-25736 GCA_001797415.1 Deltaproteobacteria bacterium GWA2_55_10 | reverse complement strand
TCGGCTACCAGTACTCAAGGAACAATTCTGATTTCAAGGGAGGGGATGAGACAAATATCTCCTCCACGATCATCGCCTCGTACAACAGAAAAATATTAGGTAATGTGGACTGGGATTCAAGCCTGAGCAGGAGCAAGACCGAGGTCGATAGCAGCTTTTATGCAACAACTCACCTGACCAATACGTTCAGGTTCGGTCTCAGGGCATGGTTTGTGAGCCTGGAACACAGGTACACGCTTATCGAGGACTCTTTGAGAGAGCAGGTCGATAATACCTACTTCGTGTTTATACAGAGGAACTTCGTGAGGTACCTGAATTTCTGATTTATGAACAGGACCGCAGCGGCTTCATCGATAACATCCTTATTTCTAATTGCGCTCATCGGGGCCTATTCCTTCGCGGCCCATGCGAGAAACCTTGTCTGGGCCGACCCGCTTACCATGTGGCAGGACGTGTCTTCGAAATCCCCGATGAAGGCCAGGACCCATTACAATTATGCGATAATGCTGGCCGGGACCGGGGACCTTGACGGCGCGATGAAGGAAAACCGGAGGACCGTTGAGCTCAACCCGGCGTTTGCGAAGGCCTACTTCAACATCGGCGCCATACTGCATACCAGGGGGCGCGTCGAAGAGGCCGAAGAGATGTATAAACTCGCGGTACTCATCAAGCCGGACATATCCGAGGCGCACAGCAATCTCGGGTATATATATTACGGCAGGGGCCTTCTGGACGAGGCAATGGCAGAGTACCGGGAGGCGTTGAGATACAAGCAGACCAACCCGCGGGTATATGTCAATATAGGGCATGTCCTCAAGGACCGGGGACGGTTGGACGAGGCCCTGGCCGAGTACAGGAAGGCCCTGGTCTACGACCCGCAGAACGTGCCAGCCCGCCTCGGCATAGGGTCCGTGCTGATAAAGACGGGTAGGTCAGGCGAGGCCGAGTCCGTGCTCAAGGGCGTCGTTGCCGCGATGCCGGGGCTTGCCGAAGGGCATGCCCTTTTAGGCGAATCGCTTGCCGCGCTGGGAAGGCCGTCAGAGGCCCTCTTTGAGTACGAGACAGCCCTGGGCCTTGACCCCGCGCACAGCGGCGCAAGGCAGGCTATCATGTCCATTAAGAAAGTCGGGAATTAGCGGCTGGCTGGAAAAACTCCGATTTTCAGGCTGCTCAAAAAGCTCCATATGCGAGGCCCCGGTTAAATCGGGGAGCGAGGAACGAGTCGTACTCTTCATGTACGTCGCTTCTGCCGCTTCTGAGGCCAACAAAGCAGATGGACTTATTTCATGCCTGTCAGGAGCGGATATTCCGGAGGGCCCTCTCGGCCTCTGTCTTGACCGCCTCGAAGGGATAATCTGCGAACGCCTGAATAAAACTCTCGAACCCCTTTGCCCTGCCTTTAAGAGAACCGGCGACCTTTAACAGCTCTATAACGGATTGCGAGTCCTTCCTGTCGCCTGCGTTCATCAACGCCTCAAAGACCCCGGGGATGTCGGTATCTTCAAGCTTGTCCGATTCGTTCATAAGGGCCTCGGCCGCAGTGACGATCACGGCGCCGGACCCTGTTGCGAGCATATTCAGGAGCGCATGGAGGCCTTTCTTTCCCCCAAGGAGCAGCCCCTGGGCGCAAGTGAGCCGGTAGAATGGCTCCGGGTGCTCCATCATGTGCTTCATTACCACCTCAAGACCGTCTGAAAAGCCCTGTACGAGAGCGGCCGCGGAAGCCTTCCTGACGTGGTATACCTCGCTGTCGAGGTGCTCAGAGAGCACCTCGCGCGCCTCGCTGGTCCTGAGCCTCGCAAGCTCCTGGGCGGCCAGTACGGATACGTCCTCGCTCTTGTGGACAAGGCTCTCCGTCATGATCTCGTAGAAGGCCTTGTTCCTCGCAAGCGCTATCGTGTGGATAATGGTCTTCGGGAAAACGCCGGTCGGCGGGTTCTCAATGAGAAGGGCCAGCTCCGCGACGGTCCCGGACGGGTCTTCTTTGACAAGGTGATTGAGGAGCATTGTCCCCTCTTCTCTTGTCACGGTCCCGGCCAGGACCTTCTGGAACATATTCGTGAGTTTTTCCTTTATCGAGCTCATCTATCGAAAGTCCTGACCTGCCTGTTATTACAGCACCGGGATAAGGCCGAGCTGGAACTCGTAGCCCTTCCCGCACTTCAGGCATGAAGTCGTCTTTGATTGTATCCCTTGTTTAGGCAGCTTTTCCACCTCGAGCCTGCCGCCGCACTTGCACACGTAACCGACCACCCTGCCGGGGTTGCCGACCACGAGCGCGTATGACGGCACGTCCGAGAGCACCACGGCGCCGGCGGATATCATGCAGTACTCGTGCAGGGTCACGCCGCAGACTATCGTAGCGTTCGCTCCTATGGCAACGCCCTTCTTTATGAGCGTCTCGTAGACCGTATATTCGTTGACAAAGGCCCTGGGGTAGAGGTCGTTGGTGAAGGTCATGTGAGGCCCGAGGAGCACGTCATCTTCCACGGTCACGCCCTTATAGACTGAGACATAGTTCTGGATCTTTACGTTGTCTCCGATGGAGACGCCAGAGTCCACGTAGACGCCTTTTCCTATCTTGCAGTTCCCGCCTATCCTTGCCCCAGGCATTATTTGCGCCTGATGCCATATCTTCGTGCCTTCGCCGATAGTCGCCTGGGAAGAGACATCGGCGGTGGGGTGTATGAAGACGCTTTCTTTTTCAACGCTCATATGGGCCTCTGCGAAGGTCAAGTGTTCGGATTATATCATGAAAAAAAACCAGAAACAAAGAGGTTTATACGTCCTTTGCAAGGCAGGGGCTCAGGGCTGCCTTACCGCATCTCCGGCGTTGATGGCCCCTGTGCATTCATCGGTTTTTCGCCGAATTTCTTCCTTAAGGCCCGGCTTTTCCGCGAAAAGGCGGGCCTTTTCGTAATACTCAAGGGCATCGACGCACTTCCCGGCCTGCTGGTTTATGAGGCCAAGGTTATAGTTCGCGGCCGGGTCTTCCGGCGCCAGCCTCAGGTATTCCTCGATGTTACGCTGAGCCTTATCAAGCAGCCCTGCCTTGAGATATGCGTTGGACAATGCCCTCCTGGTCATAAGCTCCATGGATTTTTCGGGGTGAGGGCCCGAGAGGTTATCCTCGAGCGACCTCTCAAGGAGGGTGAGGGCCCCGGCCACATTCCCGGCATCGAGAAGCTCTTTTGCTATGGCCTGCTTTGCGACGTAATTGCCCGGCTGTGCCTTCAGGGCAGCGCCCCATAGCGTCATATCGCTTTCCCAGAAAAGGCTCCTCTGGTGCGCATATACGGCGTATGGGACGGTAACGAGGACGGTAGCCGCGAGCATGGCCATACCAAGCCCGGGCCGCGCGGACAGGGCCTTTCCGATAAAGAGCGCCGCGAACAGGCCCAGTCCTGCGATGGGGAAATACATATACCTGTCCGCAAAAGGCACCCTGCTTACGGCAGGAGAGTAAAGCGCGGGCAGGATGGGCAGTATAAGTATGGCTATGGCGAGAAAACCGAGCCTGTTCTTTCTTGAAAAAAGAAAAAGAAGGAGGAGCGCGATCATGATCCCCGCAAATGCGGCAACAGCCCTGGGCTCTGTCGCCGAATATACCGGATCGAGCATCTGCATCGGGACCGCGGTCGGCCAAAGCGCGGTAGCCAGGTATCTCGCGAAAAGCACCATCGAGTTCAAAGCGAACAGCCCTCCCGTCAGGAAGCCGTGCAGGCTGTATGCCGGGGCCATACCCTGCCCCATAACCAGGGTCCGTATCACAAAATAGGCCGCAAAAGCTGCCGCGTACGGGACATAGCGTTTTATTCCCGTTGCGGTAAAGAGGCCGGCCGTCCCGTTTTTTACGACATCGTACACCAGCGCCAGAACAGGTATTGCAACGGCGGTCTCCTTGAAGAGGAGCGCGATGAAGAACAGCGCGCCCGGAACTATCCTGAATTTGATGAATGCCGCCGCCCCGTTGTTTTTTTCATCGCCCGCGGCAATGAACAGTATCGAGAGGCCGAGGAGCGTATAGAAGAGCTCGGGCACGCAGCCCGCCCATGAGACGGGTTCGGCGGCTGCCGGGTGAAGCGCGAAGACGAGGGCGCCCGCGAACGGCGGCAGCGCTGAATTGAGAGCAGGGGTCCCCTCGCCTTTTGGAAGCAGTCGGGCTATCAGGAAGAACAGTATTATGGAGTTTACGGCGTGGGCAAGAATGTTGACCAGGTGCCAGCCCCACGGCTCCAAACCTGAAAAAGCGTGCTCTATCGCGTATGTGAAATAGACCATCGGGCGGTAGGATATGGGCACAAAGCCCTCTCCCCAGCCAAAGGAATGGCTGTAGAAGGCCTGCAAGCTTGCGCCGATGCTCTTGACCCAGGGGTTCTTGACTATCTGCTCATGGTCGTCAAATACGAACCCGAAGCCGAGGGTATGGCTGTATACAGCGAAGACAGCCAGGAAGAGTACGGCGGGAACTGCCAGCTTCCAGCCCCTCCTCACCTTATCCCCCTGAGCTTTTTCTTCTCCCTCATTATCGCCTTCAGATAATTGAACCCGTCGTTAACGAGGCTGAACCTGGTCTTTCGCGGCTCCTCCTCGAGCTTGACCGGTATCTCCATGAGCTTGCGGCCGCAGAGCTTGCTGTAGATGAGTATCTGCGCCTGAAAGAACGCGCCAGGGCTGTCCATGTATGCTCCGTATTTTTTCAGCGCGTCCTTGTAGAAGAGTATCGAGCCCTGCGTGTCTTTTACGCCGAGGCCGAAGAAGAGATTATTGAGGAACGATATCGTGCCAGAGAAGAGCTGTCTCGCAATCCCGCGCTCCACTACGGAGTCCCTGTGCCCCTTTGACCCTACTACGACGGCATCTCCGTTCTTGAGCGACGCCTCTATGGATTCGCCTATTATGGAGAGGCCGAAAGGCAGGTCAATGGCGTAAAACATGAGCATTTCATGGCGCGCGTGCCCTGAAGCCTCCTTTATCGCCGCGCCGAGGCCGCGCGCCTTAAGAGAGAGGTGCCTTATCCTCCTGTCCTCTTCCGCGAGCCTCGCGGCAATCTCTTCCGAGTCGTCGGTGCAGCCGTTGCAGGAGAGGAGCACCTCTGAATCCATGCCGGGAAGCGTGGACAGATACCTGGAGAGCGCCCTGGCGTTCTCCTCCAGGACCTTGCCCTCGTTGTGCACCGGTATTATGAGAGAGAAACACTTCATCAGATTCCTTTGCAGGCTACTCGGCCTGCTCCAGCCTTCTTATCTCCGCTGCCATGAGGTCTGCAAGCTCGGGACGGGCCTGGATCGCCATGCCAAAGGCCTCCCTGGCCTTTGCCCTCTCCCCCTTGCTGGCGTACACCCTGCCCAGGTTTATAATCGCGTCGGCGTTCGAGGGGTTGAGCGCCAGTACGGTGCGAAGATAATACTCCGCCCCCTCGTAGTCCCCTTTCCTGGCAAGGACAAGCGCGAGGTTGTAATTGGCATTTTCATACTGGGGCATGGCCTCGACCGACTTTGTATAGAATTTTATGGCATTACCGATGTCGTTCTCAAAGAGGTACAGCGAAGCCAGGTTATAATACGCGTAGGCATCAGTCGGGTCTATTCTCGCAGCCTCGCCGAAATGGCGCTTCGCCCTGCCGTACTCTCTCCTGTCCATGAATATCTTGCCGAGGTTATAATGCGCCTTCTGCTTGTCAGGGTCAAGCCTGAGGTCATCATAATACGCTGCCACTGCCTTGTCGATGTCGCCGTTCAGGTGATACGACCACGCCAGGTTATACCTCACCCTTTCCTTTTCAGGGCTTTTGGCTACGGCGTCCTCGTATAACGTGACCCCGTTCTGCCAGACCTTGTTCCTCTCGTAAGTGGCCAGAGCCAGCGGCAGGACCAGCGTCGCGATCGACGCGGCAAAGCCATTGCGGACTGCGCGGGGACTCTTTGAGAGGCCGAAGCCCAGGAATATCGCGGCGCTTGCCGCGATAGCCGCGCCCGCGCCCGGCAGATAGAGCCTGTGCTCGAAGATGACGTCCTTTATGGGGACAATCGAGGACTCAACGGATATGGTCGTAAAGAACCAGAGCACGCCTGTAGCGATCAAGGCAAGATACCCGCTCCCTCCTCTCAGGAAGCGCGCGAACAGGCAGACGGCCCCGATGAACAGGGATAAGAGGAAGAGAAACGAAACGAGCACTGCGGGATGAAGGATGGAACGGTAAAGCGGATAATCATGTTCGAGGTTCTGGCCTATGGGCAGCGCAAGCAGGCGCAAATATGTGACGATGACCCTGAACTGGGTCATAAGGTAATCATGGGCCGAGAAGATCTGCAGGTCGCGGAGCTGGGCGCTCCTCACGCTGGAGCCTACTCCGTGGCCGATGTCCGGGCCGAAGAGCATGAAAGGTATGACTGCCATGGCGAACAGGAACGGGATGAGGTTCGTGAGCCTCCGTACTTGCGGCCCGCTGAAGAACGCAAACTCGATCGAGAGTATCACAAACGGGAGAGTGAAACTGAACTCCTTTGTCATCTGGGCGGCATAGACGCAGACAAGCGAGAGGGCGTAAAAGACGGACCTCGCCGCGCCTTGTTCAGAGAGCCTCCATTTCAGGTAAAGAACCACGGCTGAAAGATAGAAGAGGGTAGCGAGAGAGGCAAATCTCTGCGAGATATAGGTGACTGCCTCTGTCTGGACAGGATGGGCCGTAAAAAGGAGCGCGGCAAGGGCCGCTATATGGAACGCGGGCAGAGCGCTTGTGGAGAGCCTCGGGGACTTCATCAGTTGCCTTGCCAGGATATAGACTAAAGACCCGTTTGCTATATGTATGGCCAGGTTGACGGCATGATAGCCCCTGACGTCCATGCCGCCGGCCATGTAATTCAGGGCAAAAGAAAGATATGTGAAATACCTCGTGCCGTGGGGCGGCCAGTAGCTCTCGATCATGAAATTTTTATTGTTGCCGATTATGTAATCGTAATCGTCAAAGAGGAAGGCGGCGTTGAAGGTATTGGAATAACTCAGAATTGCCAGAAGGGCGATTGACACGAAAACAACGGCGGACGGGAACCCGCCCTGCCTTGAAAAGACGCTCCGCGCCTTCGGCATGGCCCATGTCCTCCCCGAATTACCGTGTTCTCTTAGCATATCGGGTGGATTGGCACAAGTGCATAGATGTCATCTGCATAGGATGCATTAAGGAATGATCGATCATGGAAAGCCGGATTGTCAGTCCCTTTTCATTGAATAGAGTTCATCCAGATGAGACATGGCCTCAAAGTTGTTAGGGTTCAACCGGAGCACGGTCTGCAAATGGCTTTCAGCCTCATCCAGATCACCTTTTCTCATGAAAGCCACCGCGAGATTGAAATGGGCGTCCTCGATATTGGGCTGCAGGTCCACGGCCCTGAGATACGCCGTTATCGCCCTGTCCATGTCATTCTGTACTGCGTATATATTGCCGAGGTTGAAATAAGTATACGCGTTTTCCGGCTTCAGCCTCACTGCATCGCTGAAATGATAAAAGGCCTTTTCATACTCTTTTTTGCCCATATGGATGATACCGAGATTGAAGTGGGCTTTCTCCAGGTCAGGCTTGAGCCTGAGGGCCTCCCAGTATTTTTCGACCGCGCCGTCGATATTCCCGCTAACATGGTACGCCAGCGCCAGATTATACGTGACCCTGTCCACGTTGGGGCTCTTGCTGTAGGTATCCTCGTAGAGGGAAACCGCGTTCTGCCAGACCTTGTTCCTTTCGTGGGCAGCCACGGCGAGCGGCAGCACCAGCAATACAACCGCCGCCGCAAAGACCTTTCCCCCGGCCAGGGCCGCCTTTCGTGCCGCAAGGAATATCGCGGCGCTCACGGCAATGGCGGCGCCAACGCTCGGCAGATAGAGCCTGTGTTCGAATATGATGTCCTTAATGGGCACTATCGAGGATTCAACGGAGATGGTCGTAAAGAACCAGAAGACGCCCGCAGCGATGACGGCGAGGAAAGCGCTGCCTTTCCTGAGAGAGCGAAAATATAGGAAAACGGAACCGGCGAAAAGCGTCAGGAGCAGGATAAAAGACGCCAGCACCTCGGGCGCGAAGAAAGTCCGGAACATGGGGTAGTCATACTCCAGCCTCTGCCCCACAGGGAGCACGAGGAGCCGCAAATATGTCACTACCACCCTGAACTGCGTAACGAGGTAGTCGTGCCGGGAAATGCTCTCCAGGTCCACAAGCTGGTCTTCCCTGATGCCATGCCCGGCGTTGTACATGCCTGAATTAAAGAGCATATAGGGTATGACCGCCATCGCAAGAAGGAACGGGACAAGGCCCAGCAGACGCCGGGCCATAGGCCCGTTGAAAAAGGCAAGCTCTATCATAAGTATCACGAACGGGAGCGTGAAGCATATCTCCTTTGCCATCTGCGAGGTATATGCGAACAAAACCGCGAGCACGTAGAGGACATGCCTCATAGCCCCTTTTTGCGAGAGCCTCCATTTCAAATACAGGGCCACGGCGGACAGGTAAAACAGCGAGGCCAATGAAGCGAATCTCTGCGTAATATACGAGACGGCCTCCGTCTGGACAGGGTGGGCCACGAAAAGGAGCGCCGCAAGGGCGGCTATATAGGACGACGGCAGGTCTTTTCCGGACAGCCTCGGGGAGCTCATCAGGAGCCTTGCCATTATGAATACGAGAATGCCGTTGATGATGTGTATGGCAAGGTTTACGGCGTGGTAGCCGAAGACCTCCTCGCCGTTAAAACTGTAATTCAAGGCAAAAGAGAGGTATGCGAAGTACCTTGTCCCGCTTGGAGGCCAGAAGCTCTCCAGGGGGAAGCTCTTGTTATATTTTATTATATTATGGTCGTCGAAAAGAAAGGAGCCGGTAAGGGTGTTCGAATAGGCCAGCAGTGCAAGCACGGCAATAGATATGGCAACAGGGATGATTAAAAATCTTTTAAAGAAACCGCCGCCTGCGTCAGGCATGGGCTTTTATCTCCATATTTTTCAGATATTTTTACCATTTTTTACAAAAATGCACAAGGCTTTAGATGTGACTTGCGGCCTTGATTTAGGCCCCTCTTTACTGGTAAGCTGTCGTTTATATAATGGCAAATCTGTTTATAAAGGAATAGGGCAGGATGTCCGGTTACAGCCAGATAAGGCTTGATCTCCTGGCCCAGCTTTTGGCCATGAAGGCGGACGTGCTCAGAGGTAGACCCTGGACCCTTGATCCAGGCCGCCTGAGGTTCAAGCACGGCGAGTCGCTCTCGGAGCTCAAGCTCCCGTACCACATGGGCGGCGAGGACGAGACCTGCGTCGAGGAAGCCGTGCTCGGCTTCATCTCCCTCCTCTCAAAACGGTACGAGCCTAAAAAGGAGGCCGATGAGTCCTCGGCAATGCTCCTGCCCATAGGCGTTCTCAAGGACAAGACATTCAGGCTCGACCTCTTCATAGCCGAATCGGTTGAAAAGGAGATCGCGACACTCGTCCTCAAAAGCGTGCCTTACGTGGACAGCGCCATACTCGCGAACTGGCTCGGGTCCGAGGGATATGGCCGGAAGTTCGTGAAATGGGTCTTCGATTACTTCGGCAAGATGATGCAGGAGGAGGCGCGCACGGAAGGAGAGGAACCAACGGCATACCTCGCGCTTCTGGCCCTTATCAATACCGTCAGGAAGAAAAAGGAGAAGGCCAAGGCGTTCAGGATCAAGGGCATTTCCTATGAGAAGCTCGACCTGGTAACAGGCCTGGTCATGTTCCTTACGCTGAGGACGGCCTTTGCGGCCTTTTTCAAAAAGCTTAAACAGACCGGCGCGTCTTCGTATAACGCGCAAACAGAGCTTGTATTGGCATCCGCCCTCGTGCCCGGGTCATTCCTCGCTATACCTGCGAGCCTGATTTCAAACACCCTGAACCCGTACGGCCTGAACAACGAGACCTTCCAGGCGCTCTCGGCAGTACTGCCGGGGCTGGAAGAGGGCATGAGCCCGGAGGAGCGGCTCTCCGCGGCGGCAGCCGCGGCCGCGGGAAGCAAGGACGCGAGCGAGGCGATGCGCAACCAGGCCGGGATAAACAGGTTCAGGCAGGAGGCGTTCGCCCACCTTTCGGAATTCGACCTGCCCAGCCCCGAGGTCCAATCCATGCTCTATGAGCTGTACAACGAGGACAGGCTGATCAGGAATTTCCTTGTCGATCAGAAAGCGCTTTCGCATCTTTCGTCAGCCCTCGAGGACCTTAAAAAGAAATACGCAAAAGACCAGGCCAGGACCGACCTGGTCGAATCCCTTATCCGCTTTCTGGGGGGCTACAGGAAAAGCATGCTCGGAGGCCTCCTTAAAAGCCCCAGGAAGGCGGAAGAGGACACAAGCGCGCTCGTCGGCTATTACGCCTGCGTCTTCGACAGCCGGGTCGAGAGCTACAGCGGCCACATGAGGGGCTGCCTTGCCGACAGGCGCACGGAACTCAAGCACAACGCCCTGCATCAGGAGTACGACAGGGGACGGCTCTATCGCTTTTCCACCGACGACAGGCCGGCGCTCAAGACCCTTGCCGTAGAGCAGGAGGGCCAGTTGTTCATAGACATGAAGGATTTCTCCCGCAAGACCATTAAGGTCAAAGAGATAGCGATGGCGGATTTCATGCGGGATCATTTCTACATGCCGATACTGAACGCGGCGAGCCGCTATTCCTCAGGTACAGGCGTAAGCGCCGATGAGCGCGGCATAAGACTGACCAACCTGCCGGGGGACGCCGCCATATTCTCGGGCGGCGTGACAAACCTCGTATCCCTGGCGAAGGACATCCAGCAGATCATACGCGGGTACAGGGAAGAACTCTTGAAGAAGCTCCCGCCCAAGCGCGAGGAAGAGCTCCTTGACGAGGTGCACAAGAGGTTCGCGGCGAGAAAAGAGACCCTGAGGCAAAAAAGGATCTCTCTCAACCAGGCCCTTGCGGCGAACGAGCCCGGCGTCGAATCGAGGCTCGTCGCGCTCGGAGAAGAAGAGCACAGGCTCGAGAGCACATACAGGGAAGAGCTCGAGAACGCCATAAGGGGCGAGCTTGAGGCAGGCCTTTATATCGCCTACGGCACAAAGGCCGAGAACATGACAATAGAATCCAGGCTCGAATCGGCCGGGCCTGTAAGCGTCTCCATCGGGGGCAAGATAAACGAGGCCTCCCGCGGCACGTTCAGGAACCCGCTCGTGCGCGCGAAGCTCGAACGATTGCTCGAAGCGGAAAAATCAAAGCATAAGAACATGGGGCTGAGATATCCCTTCGACGTCTACATAGACAGGGTCTTCTCGATAAAGCTCCCTCCCGAGCTCGACAGCGCCTTCGAGAAGCTCATAACGGCGCGCACGGACAGCAACGCCAAGGCGATGTCCCAGATAATGTCAAACGAGTTCCTCTCCGACCTCAACAGGATAATATCCGGCGAGCCGTTCTCAGACCTCCGCGTCATATCCTCCACGACCGACATCTACAACAAGGGCGAGGCCCTGAGCATCAACGCGCTCGAGGCCTACATGAAAGAGGCGCGCGGCTCAAAATGGTTCTTCAACAGGAAGGTGAGCGTAAGCGAGCTTCACCAGTCCATCACGGAAGAGTTCTTCCTCCCCTTCGATCCCCTGGAGTTCTGGTTCGGCTACGACCCCACGAAAGGCGCTGACAGGGCAGAGGCGTTCTGCAGGATGGGCGAGGTGATATTCAAAGGCTTCGAGGCGTCCACCCCCATGATGATCTACGAGCTCATAAACCCCGAAGGCGACTTCTTCAAAGCCCTTTCCAAACACCACTTCCAGCAATGGCTTGAAGAGTCGCGCAGGACGAGAGCCGCCGAAGGCATTTAGCAGGCATGAAATAAGTCCATCTGCTTGTCGAGTCGCGGCAAAAGCGACGTCGTAAAAGAGTGCGCCTCATTCCTCGCTCCCCGATTTAACCGGGGCCTTGCATATGGAGCTTTTTGAGCAGCCTGAAATGAAAAAATAACAAAGTTGGAGGGGAAAATGGCTTCTTTCGGGCAACAAACGGGAATGCAAGGTGTATATCTCGTGGCAGCGGAACTCTCTAAAAGAGGTTTTATTGTTTCACCAACGTCACGAAGTGCCGCTGGCGCTGATATTCTTGTTACAGATCATTCCTGCGAGAAAGCCTTCTCTGTTCAAGTAAAGACAAATGCCAAAACGTTTGGCTTTTGGCTATTAAGTAAAAAAGCTAAGGAAATAAACTCAGATTCCCATATCTATGTTCTTGTAAATTTGCGTAAGAAAGGTGCTGAGAAAGAATTTTTTAGTTTACCAAGCCGAATTTTAAA
>MGPL01000151.1:12774-13416 GCA_001797415.1 Deltaproteobacteria bacterium GWA2_55_10 | reverse complement strand
GTGCGTAAAGGTTCTCTCAAACTCTCTCCAAAAGACTTTCAGTTCTTCACGAAAAAGGCCCCCATGTTTTTCATAGGGGCCTTTTTCGTGAACTAAAAGTCTTTGAAGGGGGTCCGGGGGAAACTTTCCACAGAAAGTTCCCCCCGGGTATTCTACGCCTTTGGCAGCACCTCGTTCATGCTGCCGGTCCTGTAGCCTTGCAGGTCGATGGTGACGTAGACGAAACCTATGTCTTTGAAGCCGTTGACGACTTTTTTGCGGATATTGTCGTCGAGGAAGAGCTTAAGCGAGCTTTCTTCGACTTCAATGCGGACTATATCTTCGTGGAAGCGGACCCTGAACTGCCTGAAGCCGAGCGATTTAAGGATCTCTTCTCCCCTGGCGACCTTTTGAAGCCTCGGTTCGGTTATCTTTGTGCCATAAGGGAAGCGCGATGAGAGGCATGCGAAGCTGGGCTTGTCCCAGGTAGGGAGATTGAGTGAGCGGCTCACAATGCGTATCTCCTGCTTTGTGAAGCCTGCCTCCTGAAGGGGGCTTCTGACGCCCTGCTCTTTGGCGGCAGTCCTGCCGGGTCTGAAGTCGCTCATGTCATCGGCGTTCGAGCCGTCGGCGACGTTCTCGAAGCCCAGGGACTTCGCATGG
>MGPL01000151.1:8748-12760 GCA_001797415.1 Deltaproteobacteria bacterium GWA2_55_10 | reverse complement strand
GAAGAGCTCGCTCTTGCAGTAATAGCACCTCTTTTCGGTATTGTCCGCGAAGTTGGGTATTTCAAGCTCGTTCGATTCGACTATGATGTGCCTTGCGCCTATGAGCTTCGCCAGTGCGCACGCCTCGTTGAACTCGCCTTCAGGGTATGTGGGAGAGGTCGCGGTCAGAGCGGCAACGTTCTGGCCAAGGGTGTCTACGGCTGCCTTTAAAAGGAATGTCGAATCAACGCCGCCGGAGAAGGCCACGAGCGCGGATTTCATCTCGCGCAGGATTGACTTGAGCCTTTCGAACTTCTCAAAGGCCGCCCTCCTCGCGTCCTCGTCCCCGAGGTCTATGGCGGCGGAGCCGCTCAGCATACCCTTGCATCCTCGATGAGCGGCTCAGGGGCAGGGCCTTCGACCTCGAACTCTACCGAGTTATCGCCTTTGGTCGCGCGAAGCGTCCTTCTGCCCTCAGTCTTCTCAAGGGCGTACTTCACGATAAGCTGTCCGGCGAAATCGCGCACCTCTTCGTCGTCGGTGCCCGCCAATACAGCGACAGGGCCGGGGAAGGCGCATGGCTCGACGAGCGTGTCGCCGTCCTGGAGCATGCTCTTGAGCTTCCTGTTGTCGTCATCGTTCCTGCCGACGATTATCTTCTCGCCCTTGTACCTGAAGTGCCTGCCCGCCTTCAAAAGGGCAAGGTCTTTCTTTGTGACATCGTCCTTATTGGTAAGGAGGTCCCTGACCTTTTTGGAGAATATCTTGTCCGTAAGGAGGCAGCCGCCCGAGGGGCATGGGTAGTTGTTTATGTCGAGCTCCTCCGCGAGGTCGATCTGCTGGCGGCGCGACCTGCCGAGCACGTCAAGGAGGCGCTCCCTGTCGACCAGCCCTTCTTTTTCGGGTATCGTGGGCTCGAGCTGCTTTGCGCTGAGCGGACGGAGGATGAGCCCTTCGAGCCCGGACTCCCTCTCGATCACCCTGAAGGCATCTCTCCTCTGGCTCATGGGCCTCTGGCCCAGCACCTCTCCGGTTATTACAAAGGACGCCCCGATCTCCTTCATATAGTCCTTGGCCAGCTTGAACATGAATATCCTGCAGTCCACGCACGGGTTCATGCCCTTGCCGTAGCCGTGCCTGGGGTTCTTCACAATAGCGATATATTCCGCGCCCTTAACGAGCACCTTTAGCGGTATGCCGAACTCCTCGGCGACCCTCCTGGACTCGCTCCTGCAGCCGCCGCCGTCCTTGCCGCCGTGATTGCAGGTACAGAAACTCGAAGTAAAATTGAGGGCATGGACCTCTATGCCCTGCTCAAGCATAAGCTTGACGGCAAGCGTTGAATCCAGCCCACCGGAAAGTAGCGCGACAGCCTTTACACCCACGGAAACTCCTTTGAACAAAAGGGGTTCGTCCTGACAAACCCCTTGTAATTTAATGAAATATAATTATACTGATTAGGTGCGGCAAAATCAAAAAGATTGTTGCCATCCTATGCCATGAAATGGGAATACCTCTTAACCCTTCTCATCACGGCCTTAATCGGCTATCTCATGTACCTGGTAATGGCCCCCTTTTTCATCCCGATATTCTGGGCCATCATCCTCGTCATACTCTTTCAGCCCTACTATGATTGGCTCGTAAAGAGCTTCGGGGGCCGCAGGGCCCTCGCGTCAATCGCTGCCTGCACGAGCATAGCCCTTTTCATCATCGTGCCGATGGCCATTATCGGTGCGGCGCTCACAAACGAGGTGCTCAACCTCTATGCCTGGGCTGAGGGGTACATACAGGATATTTCGACAAAGGCGCACAAGTCCCCCATGTTCTTCTATCCCTGGCTTGAGAGATACCTCGGCGAGTACATCGACGTCGACAAGCTGAATCTGAGGAGCCTCATCGCAAGCGTCATTCGGGAAGCCGCGGGCTATGTCGGACCGGGCCTGAGCGGATTTGTAAAGGGCTTCGCAACGCTCATAATAGACTTTATCCTCGCGTTCTTCTCCATGTACTTCCTTTTCAAGGACGGGGACAAACTCTTCAAAATGGTAAAAGACCTTATACCAGTGAACAGCTACCATAAGGAAGAGATAATAGAGAAGAACAGGGGCGTCATATACGCGACCATCTACGGAGGAGTGCTCGTTGGCGCAGTGCAGGCGGCCCTCGGCGGCATCGCCTTCTGGTACCTGGGAATCCCGGCGGCCTTGGTCCTCACCTTCACGATGTTCCTCGCGACCTTTCTGCCGAGCGTGGGCTCTGCCATGGTCTGGGGGCCTGTGGCGGCCTATCTCCTCATATCCGGCGATTACGTCGGCGGCATCGGCCTTATCTTCTGGGGTGTTTTCGTAATAGGCCTCATCGACAATTTCCTAAGGCCCTGGCTGGTGAGCGGCAGGACCAACCTGCACCCGCTGCTGCTGTTTTTCAGCATACTGGGCGCAGTGAACGTCTTCGGCTTCATCGGCATCATCGCAGGCCCGCTCATCCTATCGATAGGCCAGGCCACCGTAGAGCTTTACCACGAATACGTGAAGACCAGGAACACCTGGGCAGGATGACTTGAACGGAAACAACGGATACCCATACGAGTACGGGCCTGAAATCGAAAGGCCAAAGGCGCTCCTGCCGCTTGCGCTATTCCTGGTAACGATATTGACGACCATGGCCTCGGGCGCGCTGCAGCAAGGCGCGGATATAATCGCGGACCCTTACGAGCTCGTCAAGGGCATCCCGTTCTCCGCCTCGCTCATACTCATACTCGGCACGCATGAGCTGGGGCACTTCATAGCCTCAAGAAGGCACGGCGTAATAACGACCTTTCCGACCTTCATACCGGGCCCGCCCCTGCCGCCCATGATAGGCACCTTCGGCGCGGTCATAAAGATAAAATCTCCAATCACCACAAAGGCCGCGCTGGTGGATATAGGCGCTTCAGGGCCGCTCGCCGGCTTTGTGGTGGCTATTTTTGTGACCCTCTGGGGGTTAAGCGGGTCAACGGTTATCCCGAGGAATGCGGCCGAAGGCTCTCTCGGTCTCGGCTCGTCGCTGATATTCCAGCTGCTTTCCTATATAGCAGTAGGGCCGCTCCCCGCGACGCATGATGTAATGCTCAACCCCGTCGCATTTGCCGGGTGGATAGGCATGTTCGTGACTGCCATGAACCTCCTGCCGCTTGGCCAACTCGACGGCGGCCACCTGGTCTACGCGCTCATAGGCCCCATGCACAGGGCCTTCTCGATAGCCATGATCGCCGTGCTCGTTATCCTCGGTTTCCTGGCATGGCCCGGCTGGTTCGTCTGGGCAGGGCTCATATCGATATTGGGCTTGTGGCACCCGCCCATAGAGGACCAGGACGTGCCGTTGGACTCTCGCCAGAGGCTCATCGCTGCCGCCACAATAGCCGTATTTGTATTGACTTTCATCCCGTCGCCATTTTATATTGTGTGAATATGAAAATATTCAATGAAGCGGAACTCAAGCAGTACGACGGGAGCAACCCTGCCAATCCCGTCTATATCGCTTTCAAGGGCAAGGTCTACGACGTGACCACCAGCCCCCTTTTCATCGACGGCATGCACTTCGAGCATTATGCCGGGGCAGACCTTACGGATTTCATTGAAGACGCTCCGCACGGCGAAGAAGTAATGGGCGAGATGACCGTGGTCGGCGAATATAAGAAGTAAGCAGGCTGCTCAAAAAGCTCCGTATGCGAGGCCCCGGTTAAATCGGGGAGCGAGGAATGAGGCGTACCTTCACGTACGTCGCTTTTGCCGCGACGAAGACAACAAAGCAGATGGACTTTTTCAGCAGCCTGAACAAGAGTTCTTCGGCAAACAGACAAGCCCACTTTCGGAACCGCAATAATGAGAATCACCATACTCGGCTGCGGCACCTCTACTGGCGTGCCGGTCATAGGCTGTCACTGCGAGGTCTGCTCCTCCCCTGACCCGCTGGACAAGCGCACAAGGTCATCCCTTCTCGTACAATCACAGGACAGGAACATCCTCATAGACACCTCGACCGACTTGAGGGC
>MGPL01000151.1:6865-8724 GCA_001797415.1 Deltaproteobacteria bacterium GWA2_55_10 | reverse complement strand
ATAAAGCGCATCCGGACCATGTTCGAATATATCTTCAGGGAAGACGGCAGGGACGGATGGAAGCCGAACCTTACGACCCATGTCGTGGGATCCGACTTCGACCTCTTCGGCGAGAGGATCAGGCCTGTCGAGGTCATGCACGGAGAGGCCGTCATCTACGGTTACAGGATAGGCGAGGCCGCGTATGTGACCGACTGCAGCGGAATACCCGAAGGCTCTCTCAAGAGGCTCAAGGGAATCAGGACTCTTATACTTGGCGCTCTCCGGCAAAAACCTCACCCTACGCATTTCTCGATCGACCAGGCCATAGAGGCGGCAAAGGCAATAGGCGCGAAGCGCACCATATTCACGCACTTGAGCCACAGCATACTCTACAGGCGCGACAACCCGCTCCTTCCGCCGGGCATGGCGTTCGCCTATGACGGGATGTCGTTCGAGGTCTAACCCGCATACGCCGGGCTTTTCTATCCTCAACCTTTCTCTTCCAACAGGATGTTGTAAAAGTCCATCCAGGACTTTTTTCAACTACGGTTTGGCCGAAATGAATTCGGCCAAACCTCACAAATTGCTCGCCCTTTCAGGTCTCGCAATTTGGCAATCCATCCCTGGATTGCTTAGCAGGGTGTTTTTCAACACCCTGCTAATCCTCTTCATATCTCAAGGCCGTACATGGCCCTGTTGTCCTTCAGGTAGAACGCGCCCTTCACTATCCTGTAGATGACCCATATGGCGTCGGCCATCAGTATGAAGTACCCGATGATGAGTATATATGTCAGCGCGCCTATAACAGCCCAGAGCAGGCTGAACCAAAAGGTCCTTATCTGCCACCTGAAGTGCGACTCTATCCATGTGCCCCGGACATCTGAGGCCTTAACGTAGTCGATTATAACGGCTATTATGTAAGTTATCCCTATGAACAGGCCTATCGCCTGCAGAGCATAGACGATGCCGGCTATCTTCTTGCCGGCGACCGCGGTCTCATCGAAGGTATCATCCATTGTCCCTGGTGTTGTCCTTGGCATGGCAAGACTCCTTATTGGCGTAACTTACCCGTCCCAGCATACGGGCGGGCGTTAATACAATCCATGTCATGCTCTAATTATAGCCCGGAATGAGTGTAGCGCATTGATATGCGAGTAAGGTGCAGGGTTAAAGGCGGTCAGTTGAGCTTTACGCCGCAGAACTTGCAATGTACGGCGTCAGCGTCGTGGCCTTCGGCTGCGCAGGAGGGGCAGACCTGGGTGGATTTCTTCGATGAGGCGGCATGGACCATCTCAACGGTCACTATGCCGGTCGGCACCGCGATCATGCCATAGCCAAGGATCATTACGACAGAGGCAAGGCCCATGCCGAGGGTGGTCTTTGGCGCGATGTCCCCGTAGCCGACCGTGGTCAGGGTCACTATGGCCCAGTATATGCTTCGGGGTATGCTGGTAAAGCCGTTCTCTCCGTCCTCGACCAGGTACATGAGCGAGCCCAGCACCACGACCGCTGTCATGACGGTTGCCAGAAATATGGATATCTTCTTCCTGCTGGCCCGGAGCGCCTGGACTATGTACATGCCCTCGTCCAGGTACTCGAAGAGCTTGAAGGTACGGAATATGCGGAGCACGCGCAGCACCCGTACTATCAGGAGGTACCTGCCTCCGGGCAGAAAAAGGTCGATGTAGGCGGGTACTATCGCGAGCAGGTCTACTATGCCGAAGAAGCTCGTGGCGTACTTCAACGGCCTGGCAACGCACATGAGCCTCAGTGCGTATTCGATCGTAAAGAGGATGGTGAAGAACCACTCGGCCGCGTAGAGCGCGCCGCCGTACTCAACTGAAATCCACGCGACGCTGTCGAGCATCACGCAGAGC
>MGPL01000151.1:6502-6817 GCA_001797415.1 Deltaproteobacteria bacterium GWA2_55_10 | reverse complement strand
GCGGGCGTGTCAGCCTCGTAGATTATCTGGTGGAGTCTTGCCCTCCAGCCGGTAAGTACGCTCTTTGCGGCCAGTTCGCTGCCGTTCATGTCAGAGGTCTACAAACTCGTGCCCGCACCTGGGGCAGTTCGGGGAAGTGATCTTCACTTTGGTCCGGCAGAATCCGCAGCTCCTGTAGCCTCCGCCGAGACGGACGCCGCCCAGGAGAAAGGCATGAGGCATGGCTATCGGGAATACCAGCGCCCCGTATATCCACCATCTTATAAAGCTCCGCCCTTTCTGGGATGCGATGAAGGCGGGCATGAGCCCGGCTGA
>MGPL01000151.1:3754-6469 GCA_001797415.1 Deltaproteobacteria bacterium GWA2_55_10 | reverse complement strand
TGCCGCGACAAAGACAACACAGCAGATGGACTTTTTCAGCAGCCGAATCAATCTTCTTCAATGCCCTGGCCGAGCTCCAGAGTCTTTATCTCCGGCAGGGTCGAGCCTATTATGCCCTGCATGTCGCCGTACATGCCCGTGGTATTGTTCATCACGCGTTCTATCTGCTTCTCGCGCCTCGCCCAGATCTTCAGCATGGCCCTCTTCTCGGCCTCGAGGTCTTCCTTCAGGGCCGTGAATGATTCTACTATGCCCTCTACCCTCTGCCTGAACTCGGGGCCTGAGAGATAGTTGTATATGGCCTCCATCTTCTCGTTCTTGCCTACTGCCGAGAGCCGCGAGAAGGCAAGCTGTATGAGAGATGCCCTTAATGCCTCTGCCAGGCACCCTGCAAGGCTGATAGTAGTAACCCAAAGCCCGTCGAACTGAGTGAAGGCCGTTACGCCCTTTGGAAGCGCTTCTGAGACGAGCACCGCGACCTCCGCCTTCATCTCGCGCTGGTCGTCCTTGAGCTTCGCGACCCATTCGTCGTTCCAGGCCTTTGTCCTCTTCGATTCCCATACGATGGACCCGCAGCACTGCCCTGCCCTTGTATAGACCTTCTGGACGATGTCGGCGCCCCTCATGCCCTTGGGAACGGGCTCTATCACATCGACCGGGAATCTGGACTTGAGGAGCGCCTCAAGGTCAAGCTCAAGCACCTCGCCCTGCATCTGCATGGAGCCCTGATCAAGCCTTCTCTTGGTCTCCATCAGATCTTTTCGCAGGTCGTTTATGAGTTTTTCCTTCTCCAGATCCTTGAGCCTGTGCTCCTCGGAGAACATCTCAAGCGCGCCCTGCCTTATACGCTCCCTCTCGGCATCGAGCTTTCTCGCTGCCTGAACTTCTATCGCCTTCTTCTCCTCATCAAGCTCCCTCAAGCGCCTTCTGAGGTCAAGCTCCTGCTTCCTCTGACTTTCGAGCTGGGCCTCCTTGCTCGCCCTGTCTTCCTTCAAGTCCTTGAGCTCACCCTCGACCTGCTGGACGGCCCTCTTTTTGGCCTCTTCCTCGAGCCTGGCCTTCTCCATGGCGAGCTTCCGGTTACTTGCGGCCTCAAGCTCCGATAGTTTCTTCTTGAGCTCCGCATCCTTTTCCCTGGCCTTCTGCTCGTACTCGGCTCTCAGGCCCTCGTTCAGCTGGTGCGTGAGGGCCTCTGTAAGCGGGATCTCTCCCTTGCAATATGGGCATTTTATGGTCTGGTCAGCCATGACAACCTCGAGCTAAAAAGATACCATGAAAGGCGTGTGAGGGGAATAGTTTAGAAAAAGAAGGAAAAATCTTCGGGTGAAAAGGGCAAATCAGGAGTGTTTCGCGCGTTCGTCATTGCGAGGGACTCATGTCCCGAAGCAATCTCAGGCACTCGGTTGAAGCGTCGGCAATTCGGCCTTTATGAGATTGCCGCGTCGCTTCGCTCCTCGCAATGACAGATAAGATCTATACGCCTTTGGCCTCGTTGTCAAAGGTCTCGACGTAGTCTATGGCAGCCCAGGCCGCGAGCGCGCCGTCGCCCACTGCCGTTGCGACCTGAAGGAGCGGGGTCGTCCTGCAGTCCCCGGCAGCGTATATGCCGGGGATGCTCGTCTCAAGCCTCTGGCTGGTCTTTATGAACCCGCCGCCGTCCTTGTCGACGTCAATGAAGTCCGTCGTGGGGTTTATGCCTACGAAGATAAATATACCCTCGACCTCTATGTCCTTTTTCTCCCTGGTCTTCAGGTCCTCAACGCAGGCGGATTTAACAAGGCCGTTCTCGGCCTTTATTTCGTTTAATACGTGGCTCCTCAAAATCTCGATATTGGGCGCGGACTCGAGCTTCTCGAGGTGCATCTTCTCTGCCCTGAACTTGTCCCTGCGGTGCGAGATGTAGACCTTTGAGGCTATCCTGGAGAGATATACGGCCTCTTTTACGGCAGTGTCTCCGCCGCCCACGACCAGCACCTTCAAATTCCTGAAGAACGGGCCGTCGCAGGTCGCGCAGTAGGAGACGCCCTTGCCCGTAAGCTCCTTTTCACCGGGCACGCCGAGCCTTTTGGGACTTGCGCCCGTGGCGATGATAACGGCCTTTGCCCTTATCTCGCCCTCCGAGGTCTTTATTACCTTCACCGCCCCTTCGACGGCGATGTTCTGGACATCCGCAAACTTTATCTCAAGCCCAAGGCCCCTTGCGTGCTCCTCGAACTTCTCCATGAGTTCTGCCCCGCTTATGGACGGAAAGCCGGGGTAGTTCTCTATTACATCGCTTACGGCTATCTGGCCGCCGACCATCTGCTTTTCAAGGAGTACCGTCGAGAGCCTTGCCCTCTGGGCGTATATTCCGGCAGTTAACCCGGCAGGGCCGCCGCCTATGATCACGAGATCGTACATCAGATAAAGACCTCCAAGTCAGTTTGAAAATTAATTTATAAACCATAACGAAGCCCGATTCAAGGCCAATCACTTCAATATCTTCCTGACAGCCGCAAGATTCCTGATATCGTCCTCGTCAGAGTCCTTGGGCGTCTCCAATATCATCGGGGTCGGCCTTATCTCAGGATGGTTTAGAAGCACTCTGAAGGAATCAAGCCCGATGGAGCCTTTCCCTATCTCCTCATGCCTGTCGAGGTTTGCCCCGAACGCGCCCTTTGAATCGTTCAGGTGTATGACCTTGAGGTGCTTGATTCCCACTTCAGATTCTATGGT
>MGPL01000151.1:3466-3657 GCA_001797415.1 Deltaproteobacteria bacterium GWA2_55_10 | reverse complement strand
TTTGCCGCAATATCGATAAGCTCGCCGATGTCCGAAAGCCGCTTGCCGAATATATAGCCGGCTCCGGCCGTGTTCTCAAAGAGTATCTGCGTTGCCTTGCCGTGGCCGCTCTTTGCGACCTCTTTCAAGGCCAGCCCTATCCTCTTCATGGCAAAGCCCAATCCCAGGTCCTGCGGACTTCCAAGGTGCGT
>MGPL01000151.1:3061-3308 GCA_001797415.1 Deltaproteobacteria bacterium GWA2_55_10 | reverse complement strand
TGCATGGCGTCGCAGCCGAGCCTCTGCGCCCGTTCGATCGACTTCGATATGCCGCCTGCTATGGATACATGCACTCCGAGTGGCATTACTTCTTGCCCTTTGATTCGAGCTTTCTTCTCGCGGCGCTGGCCAGGGTCGCAGGTATGCTCTTGCTCTTGGATACTGTGTGAAGGTCTTTCTCGTATACGCTGTCGAGGAGCTTCAATGATATCGTAAGCGGCGTCTTCGGGTTGCCCAGCATGCCCAT
>MGPL01000151.1:1417-3040 GCA_001797415.1 Deltaproteobacteria bacterium GWA2_55_10 | reverse complement strand
CCACTCCTTGTTCCTCGATATCTGGCGCAGCATATCGTCGTTCGTGCCCTTTGACTGGGCTACCTTCTGGACCTCCTCCTCGGTTATCCTCGGGTTCTTGAGAACGGCGGTCGATATTATCTTGTTCGAGTCCTTCACAAGGAGGTCCCTTGCGGATTTATTGCCGCCGAGCGCGAGCTTGAGCTTCTGCCCCATTGAGAGCTGGGTGATGAGCTTGAAGATATTCTGCTCGTCCGCCCTGGCCCTCTTATCATCGACAAGGTCCTTGAGCAGCTTGTCCGGTTCTTCCTTTTTGACTGCCGCGGGCGCTGCCTTTGCTTTTGCGTCTTCAAGCGCGGCGGCAAGCGTCCTGGAGGCGTGCGGGTTCTTCAGGAGCGCCTCGGCGATAAAGGGCTTCTCAGCAAGTATTGCACTGTCCTCCGAGAGCGCGGCCACCACCTCTTCAGGCCCTGTCTCGGCCAGCGATTTGAGCGTCTCGTCGTCGATGCCCGGGTTAAGAGCCGCCATTATCTGGACCGCCTCGTCTTCGGGCCTCAGTTCGAGTATCTTCCTTATGACAAGGGGGTCGAGCCTGTCTTCCAGCGCCGAGAGCAGCTCCTGTGCCGGGTAATCAGCAAGGCTCTTTTTGGCTGCCCCGGATATTTGATTGTCCTTGTCAAAGCCCAGCACGAACAGGACCGTTACCTCGTCTGACGGGTCAATTTCACCGGGCGCACCAGCGCCAGCCGCTTCCCTTCTTGCAACTGCAAGCCTGGCGTCAGCAGGGGTCGATGGAGAGATGTACCTTAGAAGCTCCTGCTTTATCTTCATCCAGCTACTGCACCCTCTCCTTTTCGTCCTTGTGGGCCGCGATTATCTTCTGGCTCATGTAGGTCGGCACATCTTCGTAGTGCGAAAACTCCATTGTGAATATGCCCCTGTCGCCGGTCATTCCGCGCAGGTCCGTGGCGTATGTTATCACCTCGGCGGCAGGCACCAGCGCCCTTATTGTCTGGCTCCTGGCCTTGGGCTCCGCTCCGAGTATCTTTCCCCTTCTCGCGTTGACGTCGCCTATGACGTCGCCGAGCTTGTCATCCGGCACGCTTATCTCCATCTTCATTATGGGCTCGAGGAGCACCGGGTGCGCCTGCTCCATGCCTTTCTTGAAGCCCATCGAGGCCGCTATCTTGAAGGCCATCTCGGATGAGTCCACCGAATGATAGGTGCCATCGTAAAGGGCCACCCTTACATCGACCACCGGGAATCCGGCAAGCACGCCTGAGAGCATCGCCTCCCTTATGCCCTTTTCAACCGCAGGTATGAACTGCCTCGGTATCGCGCCGCCTGTTATCTGGTCGACGAACTCGAAGCCCTTGCCCCTGGGGAGCGGGCTTATGTCGAGCCAGGTATCTCCGTACTGCCCCCTGCCGCCCGACTGCTTCTTGTACTTGCCCTGAAGTTTTACATGAGACCTTATAGTCTCCTTGTAGGCCACCCTCGGCGTCTTGAGCTCAACGTCGCAGCCGAACTTCCTCTTGAGCTTCTCAACGGCCACCTCCAGGTGGACCTGCCCAACGCCTGAGAGGAGGAACTCGTGGGTCTGCTCGTCCATCCTGAAATCGATGCTCGGGTCCTCCTCCATGA
>MGPL01000151.1:0-1381 GCA_001797415.1 Deltaproteobacteria bacterium GWA2_55_10 | reverse complement strand
CCTTTGTCTTCGGATGTATGGCATACGAGAGGGAGGCCGAAACGGGAGGGAACGGGGCGAACCTTACCGGCGAGGCAACGTCCGCGAGGGTATCCCCGATATGAGTGTCCTTGAGCTTGGCGACTGCCACTATGTCGCCTGCCTCTGCCTTCGGGACCTCCGTGAGCTTCTTGCCTTCAAGGAGATAGAGATGAGTCAGCTTCTCCTTCGCGTCCCTAGTGGAGTTCAAGACCGTCGCGTCGGCGTGTATCGCGCCCGAGAATATCCTGAACATTGATATTTTCCCGGTGTACGGGTCTATGAGGGACTTGAAGACAAAGGCCGAGAACGGGGCCGAAATGTCGGGCTCCATCTCGAGCTCCTGGCCTGTCCTCGGGTCAACGCCTTTTATGTGCCCCCTTATATTGCCCTTGTCCAGCGGCGAGGGCAGCGTCAGGTTTATCGCGTCCATGAGGAGGTTTACGCCCATGTTCTTCAGGGCAGAGCCGAGATAGACCGGGACAAACCTCCTCGTGAGCACGCCTTCGCGCAGGCCCCTGAGAAGCTCATCGGCCTTTATCTCTTCCCCGTTCAGGTACTTCTCGGTGAGGGACTCGTCGGCTTCAGCGATAGAGGCGACCATATTCTCCCTCATGGCCCTGGCGTCAGCCGCCTTGTCCTTTGGGATGTCCTTTGCCTCAAACTCTCCTGAGCCGTCGTCCTTATAGATAAAGGCCTTCATGGTCAGGAGGTCTATGAGGCCCTTGAACTCCGGCCCCTCGCCAAGAGGTATCTGCATGGGTACGCCCTTGACCTTCAGGACCTTTTCCATGTCATCGACCGCGCGGAAAAAGCTCGCCCTTTCGCGGTCCATCTTATTGACGAAGGCGATCCTCGCCACCTCGAACTCGTCGGCGAACTCCCATATCTTCTCTGTCTGGACTTTTACGCCTGAGATGGCGCTTAGGATGACTACGGCCCCGCCGACTACCCTTAGCGAGTCCCTCGTCTCTGTGAGGAAATTTGAAAAACCTGGCGTGTCTATGACGTTTACGCGGCAGCCGTTCCAGTCATAGTGGTGTACGGCTGCCGATACGGTGATCTTGCGTTTCTGCTCTTCGGGCTCGAAATCCAGGTGCGAAGTGCCGTCGTCAACCTTGCCGAGCCTCTCGATGGCCTTTGCGTTAAAGAGAATGGCCTCGGCCAGGGAGGTCTTGCCCGCGCCCCCGTGAGCGATTATGGACAGGTTCCTTTTCTTGTCCAGGGAGACTTCCACAAAACCACCTCCTTCTGGTTTAAGGGACTTTGATTCAGCTCCTTTTTTTGCCGAATATGCCGGGTATCGTCCTCCTTATAAGGATCCCCAAAAACTTGTTCACCGGGTTGCTCCTGCCTATTCCCG
>MGPL01000150.1:20813-21897 GCA_001797415.1 Deltaproteobacteria bacterium GWA2_55_10 | reverse complement strand
GGCATGCACCTGGAGGCCATAGCGGATTTCAACAGGGTGCTGGCAAAAAGCCCGGAGAACTTCTTCGCGTACAACAACAGGGGCAACGCCTTCAAGGCGCTCGGCGACTTCGGCCAGGCTATCCGCGATTTCCAGAAGGCTGCGTCCATAAATCCCGGCCTGCCAGATTCATACTTCAACCTTTCAAAGGTCTATTCACTTACCGGCGAGACAGAGCTTGCGTTCGAGGCTCGCAGAAAGGCTGACGCGCTGAGAAGACGGCCTTAAGACCTCATTCCTTCACGAGCTTCAAGGCCGCCGAGTTTATGCAGTAGCGCTTTCCGGTAGGCGGCGGGCCGTCGTCAAAAACATGGCCCAGGTGGGCGTCGCATTTTGTGCAGAGGACCTCAGTCCTCCTCATCAGGAAGCCCCTGTCCTCCTTTGTGCTCACGTTTTCCGGGTTTGCAGGCTCCCAGAAGCTCGGCCAGCCTGTGCCTGACTCGTACTTTGTCTCTGACCTGAAGAGCTCCTGTCCGCAGCACACGCACACATAGCGCCCTTTGTCCTTCGCGTGCACGTACTCGCCTGAGAAGGCCCGCTCGGTCCCCTTCTTCCGGGTCACTTCGTACTGCTCAGGGGTGAGCTCTTTTTTCCATTCCTTATCCGATTTTTTAATCTTTTCCATTTCAATAAACCTCTTTCCTGTACTTGGAGCCGGTAGACTCTCTTTCGGACGGCCGACACGGACTCAAGGCATTTTACCGGTACCATAAGTCTCTTTTATCATGATTGCGGCGGCACTATGAAGACAGCCGGTAATCGTGAATGGCCTTGCACCGGCTCCTTTGATCTTCGGCGCGCGCTCAAGATATTCTGAGTCTATAATAATAGGGTATGTTGTCAATGAACCCTGGTCAGGGTTGAAGGCAGTTTTTTGATGAGAGTTGAGGCGAGTTGACCTGTGGATTGGGGGGATTATGCCGCAAAAAAGATTTTGCATCCTGGAAAAAGAATTTACAGAGCGGACGGATATGGGAATCCGAGTCTATTTCATCCCACCGAACACCTCCGCCCTGTTCCTGCCGTTTTGCTTGGCGGCGTAAAG
>MGPL01000150.1:15292-20798 GCA_001797415.1 Deltaproteobacteria bacterium GWA2_55_10 | reverse complement strand
GTTGACTATCTCCTCTTTAGAGGAAATGCCCTTCCTGAAAGAGGAGACCCCGAGGCTCAGGGTGATATCTGATTCAGCCTCGACCGCAGCCCTTATCCTTTCAGCTGCCGTGAGGGCATCATTGATCCCGGTCTGGTGCAGGACGATAAGGAACTCCTCGCCGCCGTACCTCGCTAAAAGATCTGTCTGACGGAGCTCTTTCAAGATTATCCGGTTTATATCCCTGAGCAGCCTGTCCCCGGCCGCGTGTCCGTTGGTATCGTTGTATTTCTTGAACTCGTCGAGGTCCGCCATTATCACTGAAAAGGCGGTGCCGTACCTTTTTGCCATCTCGAAGCTCTCCTTCAAGTCGATCTCCGCAAACCGCCTGTTCGCCATGCCTGTGAGCGGGTCGCTCAGGGAGAGCAGCCGGGTCTCTTCATAGACCCGTGCCTTTTTGACTGCAATGGCCGCGACAGCCAGTATGCATGCGCTCACTGTCAACCAGATGAGAGAATGTATCACCAGAATGATGCCGAAGACCTTGCGCCCTGTCTTGTAATACGGGTCCAGAGGGACGGATATGCTCATGCCGCCGCGGATGTCGCCTACTCTGTATCCCTGGCTCGCGTGGCACTTGAGGCAGCTCTGTTCCACAAAGAATGGCCGCATCAGCCTCAGGTAAGACACGCCGTCTATTTCCGTAACCTCCTGCGCCTCGCGCTGCCCCTTGTCGAATGAAATGAGGACTTTCCGCTCCCACGGGTCGGGCGTGTTTACAGGGTTGATGATCTTGAGGCTTGTTATCTTGTTCAGGACAGGGCGTTCTGATGAGGACCTAATGTACTCGAATACCAGCCTTGTCATGTAAGCGGGGTTCACGAGAGTAAGTTTCTGGCCGTCTCTGGTGGTAACATCCCTGTTTGGCAGATCGAGATAGGGGTTGGGCTCGACATTTTCCATGCTGACGTATATGCCGCCGAAACCCGCGACCACCTTCCTGTAAAACATGTTGAGGTCGGAATGGGTCCGGGCCTCGATGGCCGCGCTCTCTACGACATTGCTTTCACGATAGTAATCGATTACCAGGAAAGAGAAGATGATGAGCGCGGTCCACGCCAGAAAGATATAGAAGGCGGCCTTTCTGATGGCCTTGATAAGAACCGATTCTTCTCCCTTTCTATTCATGGCGGCAGCTCTCTTAATCAGATTATTCAGGTTCAGGCTGAAGGGGGAAGCACACTGGGGGAGTTTGCAGTCGAGGTGAAAAAGGAAAGTCCCTGAATCTGATTGGAATTATCACATGGGGGTGCCGCTTTATCAAGCAATTTCAAGGCAGTCAGGAATGTCCTTTCAGGCGCACAACCTGGTTAACCGCAACGCAATCCATGTATTGACAACCCCACCCTTTTTAAACTACTCTAACGAAAATCCCTTTTGGTTTAGAGGAATGCAGTTCTTTCTTGTAATCTCAGCCCTGATACTGTTCGTCGCCGCCGGCGCATCGATAATCCGCGCCATTGACAGGAGCGGCGCTATGGGCCTTACAGGCGCGCCCCTTGCCGGGGTCTCCTTCATGACAGGCCTCGGCGCGGTAAGCTTCCAGATGTTCCTCTATTCGCTCGTCTCCATCCCGCTCAATCCGATCTTCATAATGCTTCCGTGGCTCCCGTTCATAGCAGCGGTATTCTTCAGGTACAGGACAAAAACGGCAGACCATCAGAAACAGAGATGGGACGCTATAAGCGTCGCGCTCCTTGCCGTCATAATAGTCCAGTCCGCCTATGCCTTCATCTATGCCCTCTCTGTGCCGCTTTTCGGGTGGGACGCGTGGTTCATCTGGTTCCTGAAGGCGCGGGTCTTCTTCCTTGACCAGGGCATATCGAGCGAGTTCCTGAGCAATGCCGGTTACAGGCATCACCAGGACTATCCGCTCCTGATGCCGCTCGCGACGGCCTTTGTCTACGGCGCGGCGGGCTCCGCGAACGAGACGATCGGCAAGCTGCTGTACCCCTTGCAGTTTCTCTCCCTCCTTTCAGTCATATACTATGCGCTCTCCAGGGCAGCCGGCAGAAGGACTGGCCTGCTCTTTGCGGCGCTCTCTACCCTTGTGCCTGTTATAATGATCCATGCGGGCGGCGTGCCGGGAAAGATAGGCCCGCTTTACGCCGGGGATTTCGTCGGATACTCGGACCTCGCGCTCTCGATATATTTCATGGGCGCGGGCGCGTTCCTGTATTTCCATGCAAAGGAGGGCGGCAGGCCGCACCTTTTATTGGCGTCGCTTTTTCTGGCGATGGCGGCCTGGACAAAGAACGAGGGCCTCACCTTCGCGGGCTTCGCTGTAGCGCTGTTCCTTATATACAGGATATTATTTAAACGGGAAGGGATATTAAAGGATGCGCTGCTGCTCGTATTGCCGATAGCGGCTGTCGTCATCCCGTGGTCTCTCTACAAGGCCGGCCTCGGCATCGGCAGCGAGTATGTGGAGAACCTGAGCCTCGCGACGATTGCCACCAACCTCTGGAAGCTCCCAATAATCTTCAAAACCCTCGGCAAGATGGTCTTCAGTCATATCGAGCTCTATAACTTCTGCTGGTGGGCGTACGCAATCTCGACGCTTGCCAACTGGCGCGCCTCAAAGGCGCTCATAACGCTGCACCTCCTCCTTTTCCTGCAGCTTTCCGCATACATCTTCATCTACATCATAAGCCCAGCCCCGATCGACTGGCACCTTGCCACCTCCGCCGACAGGCTCCTGCTGCACCTGCTCCCGCTCGCGCTGCTCATAACGGCGCTGAACCTCGTAAGCATGGCGGGCGCGGGGCCCAGGGTCAGCCCGGGCAAGGCGGACGCATAATGGCCGAGATACTCTCCCCCGCCAGATTCCTGCACCTGCTGTCATGCGCCTGCGCGGCAGAGGGAGAGCTCGAAGCCTCTGGAGAGAAGGTGCGCTGCAGGGCCTGCAAAAGGGAGTTCCCTGTGGTCGACGGCGTGCTTGATTTGATCGACCCCGGCGAGCTTGACGCAGACAAGACCAGGGAACTCAAGGCCCATGCCTATGAGCTCACTCAGGAGCAGATAGAGCACTTCGCGAACAAGGACGCATGGAGCAGGTACTATTCGCATTTCTCGGACAGGAAGATAAAGACGCTACTCGAGTACCTTGAAGGAACCGGCTGCGAAGAGTTCTTCTCTCTCGGCGTGGGCACCGGCTTCGAGCTCAAAAAGATACTCTCCAAAAAGGGTTTCAAAAAGATATACGCCTCTGACCTTTCTCTCTCTGCCCTCAGGATAGTCCGGCATACGCTCAGGGATTTCAGCGCCAGCGTCGGCCTTTTCACCTCTGACCTGGATGAGTGCCCCATAAAGGTAAAAGACGTGCTGGTAATAGTCTACGAGGCCATGCATCACACAAATGATATGCACAAGACGCTCGAAGGCCTGCTGTCAAAGGGGTACAGGGATGTGCTCTTCGTGGAGCCGTCGACAAATATCATCGTCGGGCTCCTCTCGAAGCTGGGATTGGCAGAGAGGGAAGAGTACTCGGGCCTGAGACCTAAGTGGCTCAGCATAAGGAAGACGAGGAACATCTGCCGGAAGTACGGCTACGGCGCGAGCTTCACCACTATGTGGGAAGTGCCGGAGGAGTACTTCCGGAAACTTTATAAGGGGGATGGCCTCGGCCAGGACGCTTTCTTGAAGTTAGTTGACGGTATTTCATGGGTAACTGATTTTTTCAATACAGGGAGCTTCACGATAGCGCATCTGAGGAAGAGAAGTTGAGCATCATGCCCGAATGGGGTTTAAAGACATAAACAAAAAACCTTTTTTAAACAGCTCACTGCCTCCCGGAATCTATCTCCTGCCTCTTCCTCATGAACTCCTTCTTTTCCCTTATCATGTTGAGGTTGCTCATGGCCTTCTGTGTCGGGTAGATGTTTATTGATTCCATGTACGCCCTCTCCGCGTCGTCATACCTGCCGCGCATCTCGTAGGCATAGCCCAGGTTGAGAAAGACCCGCTCCTGAGTGGGCGTTTTTTTCGCGGTATCCTCCCAGAAGGCGACCTCGTTCTTCCAGACGTCGAGCCTGAAAAAAGTTACGGCGGCGAATGCAAGGGCAACCGTCCCCAGGATGGGCAACGCCGCCTTTTGTAACTTTACGTAAGACAGCGCCTTCTGCAGGGCGTATCCGAATAGCACGAAGGCGCCTATGGCAGGCAGGTACATGTACCTGTCAGCGTAGTAGACGTTCAGGGGGAGGATGTTGGAAGAAGGCAGTAGCCATATCCAGAACCACAGGAAAAAGAAGCGCACAAGGCCGCTTCCCTTCCACATCACGGCGGCAAAGGCGGCAACCCATGCAAGCACAGCGGAGACGACTACTGGGTCCAGGAACGAATCGTACGCGGCAGTGTCGTAGAAGCCGCTCAAGCCGGAGGGCAGGATGATGAGCTTTATATACTTCCAGAAGACAGGCATCATCGTCGGATAGACATTGCCGAAGAGGAACTCAGCCGAAAGCGCCTCTTTCGCCAGGGAGCCCTCGGAGTGCGCATGTACTGAGGCCAGAGCGAAGAGCCCCGCTATTACAAAGGCAGGTATGAGATGTATGAATCTTCTCCTGTCGCGGAGGAATATCTCATAGCAGAGAAAGACTGCGGGCAGCATGACCGCGAAGGCCTTTGAGGCAAGCGCGAGTACGAGAAAGACAAGCGAGAGCGCGTACAGATGAGTCCGTCCCTTTTCCCTGTAATCGGCGTAGAAGATAATCGAGCAGAATGTAAAGAGGGCTGCAAGGAGGGACTTCCTTTCAGCGACCCAGGCGACGTTCTCAACATTGAGCGGATGGAGCGCAAAGAGCGCCGCGCCGGCAAGGGAGAGAAAATCGCTCTTCGTAAGCCGCCTGAGGGCGAGAAAGGCCAGCGCTGAATTTATCGAGTGCAGGAGGATATTCGAAAGGTGATACCCCCTGGGGTCCAGGCCCCAGATCGCGAAATCGATGGAATAGCTCAACAGGTGGAGCGGCGCGTAGTTCGAAAAATAGGGCTCAAGGAAAATGGCGCGAAGGTTCCCGACGGAGAAACCCCTGATCAGGCCGTTGTTGAGCACGTACTCATAATCGTCCCACGAGGCTATGAATTCAAAACCGATGGATTTCCAATAGATCGCAAACGGGGCAATGAACAGGAATAAAAGGATCAGGGTGTTTGTGTTGACGGGTCTTCTCATGTGTCCTCTGTCAGGATGTTGAAAAAGTCCATCCATGGCTTTTTCAACAACGGCTTGTCCGAAGTGAATTCGGCCAAGCCTCGCAATTTGGCAATCCATCCCTGGATTGCTTAGCAGGTTGTTTTTTCAACAACCTGCTAAATGGCAGAATATTAACTTGATTCCGGAAGGCGTGTCAATACGCCATGGTCATACGGGCGGGATGGCCTTGATAATTTTTCAAAATAGGTTTATATTTCCAGAGACTATGAGTACCGGCGCGAATATAAATGAGATAATCCGTTGGCTGCAGAG
>MGPL01000150.1:14744-15279 GCA_001797415.1 Deltaproteobacteria bacterium GWA2_55_10 | reverse complement strand
GCCGCGGACGCCTATGGCCGGGCCGCTGAAATCTTCAGCAATGACAGTGAATTCGCGAACCTTCTCCAAAAGCTCAGGGATGACGAGATCGAGCACGGCCAGGTGGCCAAGTCCGCGGCCGAGATGGTCGCCAGCGGCGTGACTTTGCCCTGCATTCTCACCATCGAGCCGTCCGAGATGGAATATATTGAGGATTTCCTTGTGTTCCTGAGGAACCGGATAAAGGCAGGCAAGGTGACCAAAGACGGGCTCCTTCATTATATGGTCACCATAGAGTCCAAGGAATGCAACGACTTCATGGCATATATCGCCAACTGGCAGTTCAAGGCTGGCTGGATTAGAAAGAACGCCGAGGACCTCATAAGCAACCACAGGAAATCCGTCGAGGAATATCTCGATACCCAGAGGGGAAAAGGGGTCCTTTTAAAGAGGCTCGACGTTGCCTCGGCGCTGAGGGGCAAGAAGCTCCTCGTGGTATCGGGAGACAGCCTTGTCGAGGACGGGCTGAGGGCAGTCTACGCCGGCGAGGACGTGC
>MGPL01000150.1:10692-14702 GCA_001797415.1 Deltaproteobacteria bacterium GWA2_55_10 | reverse complement strand
TTGGCCAGGAAGATTACTCCGCCATCGTCGCGGACGCGGATACGGCGGAATTCGACATAAGGGAATTCTACTCTGAGGCGGTTGGGCTCCGTCCGCAGATAAAGCACCGGCTCATACTCTTCAGCGGCAAAAAAAAGGCAGACCCGAAGCTCCTTTCAAGCGGACTGAGGTACCTGAGCAAGCCCGCCAGCGTCCATGATATTCGAAACGCATTAAAGGAAGTCGCCGGGTAAGCGCCCTAACAGGCTGCTGAAAAAGTCCATCTGCTTTGTTGTCTTCGTCGCTCGTCACTGCGACGTACATGAAGAGTACGACTCGTTCCTCGCTCCTCGACGCCTCGCATATGGAGCTTTTTGAGCAGCCTGAACAAAATCAAAGTTTTTCAACAACCTGCTAAGCTGTAAAATCCTTTCACACTGCTGTAAATCTTTTTTCCACGATGAAAAAAATCCGCGTTTAAGCGTATTTACGCCTCTTTTACGGAGGGTGCGGCAATGGCCGACTGTAAAATCTCTTTACTCCAAATTGGGAAAATTGTCAAAAAAGTAACTGGCAATAAGCTGGCCCGCTTATTGCACTTACCCCTGTAAGCCAAATACGAGAAGGGGGACCTATATGAGACTGAGACTTCTGCTGGCAACCGGCGTGTTCATCGCCCTCTTTTCAGCATCGCATGCGTTCGCGATCTCCGCGCCATCCGAGCAGTTCCGGATGGGAGACGAGTACGGGTCATGGAGCTTTGCCGACGGCGTATACGACGCGGCTCTGCCAAGCACCAGGCCGCCCGCGTACTCCAGCATCACAGGGCAGGACCTGACGGACTTTATCGTAGAGGTGGACGTGCACGCCCTGCGTGACGGCGGCCTGTTCCTGCGGAGCCAGGACATGGACAACTCCGTCGTGCTGGTCACAGGCGGCAAGGGCGGCAGCCACGACGGACTGTACTGGCACGTGCGTCGGAACGGCGAGTACGGAGAGATACTGAACGAGGTCTATATCCCGGAGCTCAGGGGTCAAGACGTCTCTCTCAAGGTCGAGGTGACCGGGGATACCTATTCGGCTTACATCAACGGAGAGACCACCCCCATAACAACGCTGACGACATCTGCATTTTCTTCGGGCGGCGCGGCCCTATATGATTACGACGCTCTCCAGAGCTTCAGCAACCTCTTCCTTACGCTCGTGACGCCGCAGACCGTACCGCCGCCCCCCTTAGAGGACGGCTACAACGGATTCCCCGGCAATGAGAACGGCAACCACGCGGTCCCTGAGCCCGCCTCAGGCGCCATGCTTGCGGCGGCAGGAGCCGCTATCGCAGGACTGTCCTTAAAACGCAGGAGGAGCTGACCCCCCTTCGGGCGGGTGGCAATAAACCACCCGCCCGGTCCTTCTGTTCCCTTCAAATGCTTCAGTAATTCAACCGCGATTTGCCGCAAAAAACCCTTCTATTCCGTAAGACGCTCCCACGCCAAAATTGACAATCTCCCGGTTTAAGACAAACTTAAAATTATGGGGGTTTTTCGGCCGGCACAAAAAGGAGCATAGGCCAAATGAGAATAGCACAGGTATCTCCGCTATTTGAAAGCGTGCCGCCTGCGCTGTACGGCGGCACTGAAAGGGTTGTCGCCTATCTCACGGATGAGCTGGTTAAAGCCGGTCACGAGGTGGCGCTGTTCGCATCAGGAGATTCGCGCACCTCCGCCGAGCTTGTAAGCTGCTCCGAGGTGGCCTTGAGGCTCGATGAGAGGCAGCTCGACCCTGTCTCACTGCACCTCATAATGATGGAGAAAGTCCTGAAGAGGGCTGATGAGTTCGACATAATCCATTCGCACGTGGACTGCATCGGCTTCGTGCTCGGCAGAAGGACCAGGGTGCCGTGCATAAACACCCTTCACGGCAGGCTCGACAGGATAGAGCACGATTTCATATTCGGGGAATATGGAGAGAGCCCGATGGTGTCCATCTCGAACGCGCAGAGGGCGCCGAGGGAAGGAGCCAACTGGATAGCGACGGTATACCACGGCGTCCCTCCGGACCTCTATTCCCTTAACCGCGGGCGGGGAGACTATCTCCTGTACGTGGGCAGGATCTCGCCTGAGAAAAAGGTGGACTCGGCCATCAGGATAGCGGAGCTCTCGGGCATAAGAATAAAGATAGCGGCAAAGGTGGACAGGACCGACCTCGATTATTTCAACCAGCGCATAAGGCCGCTCCTTAAAAACCCGCTTGTCGAGTTCATCGGAGAGGTGAACGACAGGGAGAAGAACGAGCTCCTGGGCTCCGCGCTCGCTTTCCTGCACCCGGTCGACTGGCCTGAGCCCTTTGGGCTTTCCATGCTGGAAGCTTTTGCCTGCGGCACGCCCGTCATAGCAAGGCGGCGCGGGTCCATACCGGAGGTAGTCGACCACGGCGTGACCGGCTTCATATTCGAGACCGATGAAGAGGCGGCGGGATACATAATGAAGCTCTGTCCGGGCCTCTCCAGAACGCAAGTCAGGAGGAGGTTCGAGGAAAGGTTCCTGGCCGAGCGCATGGCGCAGGATTATCTAAACGCATACGAACTTACGATAGACAGGGGAAGAGGGGCATGGCTGTAGAGCGGAGCAGGATAAGGGATTCCTTTTTCATATCAGCCCCCTCCACCATCGTAGACCCGCTGCGCCTCATTCAGAAGGACGGGGATATTTTCGGCATTTACGACAGGTTCGGAGACATGCTCCCGGTAGGCAAAAAGGAGCAGGGCATCTATTACAACGGCACCCGCTACCTTTCCCATTACGAGCTCAGGATAAACGGCATGAGGCCGCTCTTTTTAAGCTCGAACATCGACGAAGACAATCTCCTGATGACGGTCGACCTCACCAACCCGGACTTCTACTCCGGGACCGAGCTCCTCTTGCGAAGGGACTCTATCCATATAATGCGCTCCAGGCTCCTCTCGGGCGCAGGCCTCCTCGAGCACATACGCCTCAAGAACTTCTGCCTGGAGGAAGTAAAGCTCAAGCTCGAAATAGGCGTTGACTCGGATTTTCACGACATCTTCGAGGTGAGGGGGCTTAAGCGCCACAAGCGCGGCACGCTCAACGACCCCGAATACAATGAAAACGGGTTCAAGCTCTCCTATGACGGCCTCGACGGAGTGAGGAGGTCGACCGAGCTCGGTTTTCAGAGGCGGCCTGACAGCATGGAAGAGAACACGTTCGAATTCAATATAGAGCTCAAGCCCGGAGGCACGGAGGATATCCTCGTCACGGCCCGCTGCGTCGAAGGGGGCGCGGAACAGAAACAGAAGGAATACGGAGAAGCCTTAAGGGAGGCGAAGCAGAGGATACGGTCGCATCAAAAGACCGAAGCCCGGATAGAGACCTCGAACGACAACTTCAACATATCAATAAAGAGGTCTCTATCCGACATCGACATGATGGTAACGCCGACGCCAAGCGGCCCCTATCCATACGGCGGCATACCCTGGTACTGCACCCCGTTCGGCAGGGACGGGATAATAACGGCGATAGAGTGCCTCTGGATAAATCCGGAGCTGGCACGGGGGGTGCTGAAGTATCTTGCGTCCATGCAGGCAACGGGCATGGACAGGTCGAGAGCCGCCGAGCCGGGCAAGATAATGCACGAAGCGAGGCAGGGCGAGATGGCCTCGCGCTTCGAGATACCCTTCGGCCTCTATTACGGAAGCGTCGACGCCACGCCGCTCTTCGTCGTACTCGCGGGCTTATACTGGAGGCGCACGGGCGATACCGCGCTCATAAAAAAGCTATGGAAGAACATAGAAGCGGCCCTCGACTGGATGAAGATATACGGCGATGCCGACGCCGACGGCTTTCTGGAATATATCCCTCACGCGATGGGTTTGAGGAACCAGGGCTGGAAGGACTCTCAGGACTCGGTATTCCACAGGGACGGAAAACTGGCCGAAGGGCCGATAGCCCTTTGCGAGGTGCAGGCATATCTCTACGCCGCCAAGAAGGAGGCTGCAGGATTGTCGCGGCTTTTAG
>MGPL01000150.1:10605-10670 GCA_001797415.1 Deltaproteobacteria bacterium GWA2_55_10 | reverse complement strand
CCTCAGGACCGAGGCGGAGGAGCTTAAAAAAAAGTTCAACGAGGTGTTCTGGGACGAGGATCTCG
>MGPL01000150.1:10385-10594 GCA_001797415.1 Deltaproteobacteria bacterium GWA2_55_10 | reverse complement strand
CTCGCCCTCGACGGAAATAAAAAACCCTGCAGGGTCGTGTCGTCGAACGCGGGGCACGCGCTCTTCTCCGGCATAGCAGACCCTGAAAAGGCCTTGCGGGTAGCGGAGTCGCTATTATCAGAAGACGTCTTCTCTGGCTGGGGCATAAGGACGATCGGCGCAAAGGAGAGGCGCTACAACCCCATGTCCTATCACAACGGCTCTGTCTG
>MGPL01000150.1:0-10367 GCA_001797415.1 Deltaproteobacteria bacterium GWA2_55_10 | reverse complement strand
GACAGCCTACGGCCTTGCGGCATATGGCTTCACCGGCCACTTCAACAGGGTATTCGGAGGCATCTTTGACGCCGCGCTCCGCTCGGACCTGCAGAGGCTGCCCGAGCTGTTCTGCGGCTTTCACAGGCGAAACGGCGTGGCCCCCACGCAGTACCCGATTGCCTGCTCGCCCCAGACCTGGGCGTCGGGCTCTCTCATATTCATGCTGCAGGCGTCGTTGGGAATCTACTTCGAGGCGGATAAAAAGATGGTCATATTCAAAAGGCCTGAGCTGCCCAACTTCCTCACCTCTGTCTATCTCAGGAACCTTCAGGCAGGGCCGCGCAGGAGCGTCGACCTGCTCATCTCAAGATACGGAGAGGACGTTACCGTGGAGGCCCTCCGGAAGCCCGAGGATGTCCATTTACTCATAATAAAATAAAGCATACATTCATTTTCAAAAGCCATATTTGCCGCCGACGTTCCTCCAAAATTTGCCTTTGAACGATAATCGGTCTATAATACCGCCATGCGGATAACCACAAGACTTATTGTGGCGCTGGTTATCGCGGTCACCGCCGTCTCCGGGGCCGCGACGTACCTGACGGTGCAACAGGAGCGCAACAGGCTCACCACAGAACTCGAACACCGGGTTTGGCTTCTGGCAGAAGGGCTCCAGGAATCGACAGGGCCCCTTATCTCAGGAGCTCCTTCCAAGCGTCTCAACAAAATCATCGACAAGGTAAGCGCAGGCAAACGGGTGGAAGGCATCGCTGTCTTCGACAACTCGGACAGGCTTGTCTCCATTTCAAAGGGACTGGCGGAAAAATTGCCGTCCGGGCTTGATTCCATCCTGCAGGAGCTCACAGGCGAAGCCGGGAAAGGCGTTTTCGACAAGATCGCCTCGCAGCCGATGTATATCTTTGCCATGCCTGTTATCGTTGAGGACCTCAGGGCCGGCACGGTCGTCATATTCAGCGACATCTCCTATATCGAGGAACACATTGCGGGCATCTGGCGGAGAAATTTTTTAAGGATACTCGCGAATGCCCTCATCATCTCCGTAATCACTCTGCTTATCGTGCGCTGGAGCATAATAGGCCCGATCGCGCAAATGTCCGAATGGATAAGGAGCATTCACAAGGGAAAGGCGGACGATCTTTTCAAATTTCCCAAGCAGGGCATTTTCGAACCGATATCCAGGGAGATCTCCAATATAGTAAAGAGCCTGACGGTCGCGCGCACGCAGGCCGAAGAAGAGGCCAGGCTCCGCAGGCAGGGTGACTCGACCTGGACGGCTGAGCGGCTTAAAATCCACGTAAAAGAGAGGCTGCAGGACAAAAAGCTGATCGTGGTTTCGAACCGGGAGCCGTATATGCACGTCCGAAACGGCAGGCTCGTCGAGTGCATCTCTCCGGCAAGCGGCCTCGTCACCGCCCTCGACCCCATTCTGAAGGCATGTTCAGGGCTCTGGGTGGCGCACGGCGCCGGCAACGCGGACAGGGAGGCCGTGGACCGGCAAGACAAGGTCCGCGTACCGCCTGAAAACCCGCAGTACGTCCTCAAGAGGATCTGGCTCAGCCAGGAAGAGGAGGACGGCTATTATTACGGCCTCTCGAACGAGGGCCTCTGGCCCCTGTGCCACATTGCTCATACCCGACCGGTATTCAGGATGGAAGACTGGGCGCGGTACCAGGAGGTTAACCTCAGGTTCGCGAAGTCGCTTGACGAAGAGATAGAAGACGGGACTTACATATTCATCCAGGACTATCATTTCTCTATCCTGCCCCGGTTGATAAAGCAGCGTCACCCTGAGGCAAAAATAGCCCTTTTCTGGCACATACCCTGGCCCAATCCGGAGGCCTTCGGCATCTGCCCCTGGAAAAGGGAGATACTGCACGGGATGCTCGGCGCGGACCTCATAGGATTTCATACGCAGTACCACTGCAATAATTTCCTCGAGACCGTGGACAGGACGCTTGAATGCCGCACTAACTGGGAGAGCTTCTCGACGACAAGGATGGGCCACACCACCATCGTCAAGCCCTTCCCCATAAGCGTTGATTTCAGCGGCCGTCCTCCCGGTGTGCCGGGCCAGGGAAAAGACGACCTCTTGAAGGAACTCGGGGTCAAGGCGGCCATGTTCGGCATCGGCGTTGACCGCCTTGATTATACAAAGGGCATCGTGGAGAGGTTCCGGGCCGTGGAGCGCTTCCTCGAGAAGAACCCGGAGTACCGGGACGTATTCACATTCGTCCAGATCGGCGCGCCCAGCAGGGAGCACATAAAAAGGTACCATGACTTCGTCGGAGAAGTGCTCTCAGAGGTAGACCGCATCAACTGGAAGTTCCAGTCAATCGACTGGAAACCCATAGTCTTCCTTAAACGGCACTTCTCCCACGCCGAGATAGAGCCTTTTTACCGCAGCGCGGACCTGTGCATGGTCACTTCCCTCCATGACGGCATGAACCTAGTGGCAAAGGAGTACATAGCCTCCAGGGACGACGAAAAAGGCGCGCTCATACTAAGCACCTTCGCGGGCGCGTCCCGCGAACTCAGGGACGCCCTGCTGGTGAACCCTTATGATATAGAACAGATGGCGGACTCCATCAAGACCGCCCTGGAGATGGACGCCTCCGAACAGACCGAGCGCATGAGGAATATGAGGGATGTCGTGCGAGAAAACAATATTTACAGGTGGGCAGCCGAAATCCTGACGGAGCTCACTAACATCCGCGGCAATTGAAGTTTTCATGACCGGAGCAAGGATTAAAAAAATCATCTTTCTTGATTTCGACGGCACGCTCAGCCCCATTGTGGACGACCCTTCCAGGGCCGTTATCAGCGAGGAGGCCGCTGCCTGGCTCAAGAAAGCCGCTTCGGATACCAACCTGATGCTTGCAATCGTAACAGGCAGGTCACTGAAAGACATACGCAAGATGGCCGGCGCAAAAAATGTGATCTATGCGGCCAACCATGGCGCCGAGATATTCTATGGCGGTAAAATCCTGCTTAAAAAGGGGGAGGCCTTCCGCAGGCCCCTGAAGCTCCTTGCAAAAAAACTGAGGCAGGCGCTTTCGCAATTTCCTGGAATGTATCTGGAGGATAAAGGCCTGTCCGTAACGGTGCACCTGAGGCGCTTGGACGCCCGTCACCGCCGGAAGGTCCGGGATATTGTCAAAAAGACGGCCGCCCCAGCGCTTGCCGGGTACGGCCTGCAACTGACCTACGGCAAGATGGTCATGGAGATACGGCCCGCGGACCACTGGAACAAGGGCGACGCGGTACTGTGGATCCGGGATAACCTTGCCCCGGACCGTCTCCCGTTTTATGTCGGGGACGACCTGACCGACGAGGACGCTTTCAGGGCGCTCAAATCCTGCGGAATTACCATACGCATTCGAGATAAAAGAGACTCTCTTGCGGAATATACCACGCCTTCCTTCAATGCGCTGATAAGATCCGGCCTATTTGAGTGCTGAGCGGGCGATGACTGTCCGCCGGCATCGGGAGGCTGGACCCCTGGATTTCCGCTACTCGTGCAAATTGTACTTTTCGAGCTTGCGGTAAAGAGTCGTCCTGCTTATGCAGAGCCTGTTCGCCGCTTTTTTCTTGTTCCAGCCCGTTTCCCTCAAGGTATTCTCGATCAGTTCCCGTTCGTCGGGTTCATCATACCCGCCCAGGGACTTCCCGCTGCCGGAGTATTCACGCAATGAGGGCGGAAGGTCGTTCACATTGATGGTGCTGTCGGGGCAGACTATGAAGGCGCGTTCAAAGGCATGCTCGAGCTCGCGTATGTTGCCGGGCCAGGGATAGTTCATGAATATCTTCCGTACTTCCGGAGAGAGTCCTTTTATATTCTTTTTGAATTTCCTGCTGAACTTTTTAATGAAGTGGTCCTCCAGGAGAGGCAGGTCGTCGAGCCGCTCCCTCAGGGCCGGCATCGTAAGCTCGACCACCTTGAGCCTGTAATAGAGGTCTTCCCTGAACTCCCCCTTCTTTACTTTTTCGGTCAATTCCCTGTTCGTCGCCGCTATGACCCTCACATCCATCCTTATTGTCTTTGAGTCTCCAAGCCGCTCGAATTCCTTTTCCTGGATGACCCTCAAGAGCCGCAGCTGCGTCTCAGGGGGGACGTCGCCTATCTCGTCAAGGAAGACCGTACCGCCGTTCGCGAGCTCGAACCTGCCCACCCTGTCCCTGACCGCTCCGGTGAACGCCCCTTTGACATGGCCGAAGAGCTCGCTCTCAAGGAGATACTCGGGGATGGCCGCGCAGTTGACCTTCACCAGCGGTTTGTTGCTTCTGATGCCGGTATAATGAAGCGCTTCAGCGGCCAATTCCTTGCCGGTGCCGCTCTCGCCGCTTATGAGCACGGTACTGTCTATGCCTGCGAGCGATTCTATGAGCCTGAACAGCTCCCTCATCTTATCGCTCTTTCCGATGATGTTATGGAGCTGCCTTCTCTCGCCGAGGTCTTTTTCCAGGTCAACGAGCCTTGTCTCATCGCTTACTACCAGGACGGCCCCGGTAAAGCGTCCTGCGCTGTCGATGAGCGGATAAGTATTGAGCGTGACTGTCTGGTGAGGCTTACCCGTCCTGCCGCACTCGAGACGGAATACCTCGACCGGACTCCCGCCGCTTATCGTCTCATCGAGGGCGGCCAGGCACTTGAACGAACAGGAGGATTTTGTGAGCCCTTTCAGGCTTTCCCCTATCCCGGTCCGGTCTATCCCGCAAATCGATTTGGCTGTCTCGTTCACCTCAGTCACATGTAAGTCCAGGTCGACCGATATGATGGCCTCCTTCACGCTTCTGAATATCGCCTCGAGATTGCTCTTATACCTGTTCAGCTCATCCTCGGTGCGTTTACGCGCGGTTATGTCCCTTAGCGCGCCCAGGACAAGGTCGTTGCCGGCGAGCCGTATTTGCGAGGTATTTATGTCAGCGTAAAATATGCTGCCGTCCTTTCTTTTGAACGCGACATCCTTAAAAAAAAGCATCTCTCCCCTGTTGAGCTTTTCAAAGTCCTCGGCGGCCCGGGAAAGGTCCTCGGCCCGGTGCAGGTCCGGTATGCTCATCCCCTTTAGCTCCTCTTCGCCGTAGCCGAGCATGTGGCAGAATTTCTTGTTCCAGAAGACCAATTTGAGGGTCCTGGGGTCGGTGACGAGCAGCCCGTCGCTGGAATTTTCGAAGATGACCCTGAACTGCTCCTCTGATTCCCGCATCTTCTGGTCGGCGAGCTTCCTTTCGGTTATGTCCTGCCCTGTCCCGAACATCTTTACAGGCGTCCCGGCTTCATTGCAGATGACCTGCCCGCGCGTATGGATGTGCCTTAAATCCCCGTCGGGACGGACGATCCGGAACTCGAAGCTGAACGGCCTTTTATCCGAGAGCGCCTTGCGGATGGTCGAATCGACTTCCTGCCTGTCGTCAATATGTATGCACCCGATAAAGGCCTCGTAGGCATCCTTTTTGAGGTTCTCCGGGCCCACCCCGAATATGTCGAAGAGGCCTTCTGACCAGCTGAGCACGTTCCTCGCGATATCCCATTCCCAGCTCCCGATGAGCGAGAGCCTCTGGGCCTCCATGAGCGTGACGGCCGTTTTCCTGAGCTTCTCCTCTATAAGCCTGCGCTGCATGGCGGAGCCTATGGCCCCGGCAGCGGCCTTGAGCGCGTCTATGACGAGGGCGGGCCATTCTCTTTCTTCGGCGCACTCGTCAAAACCTATGAAGCCCCACCAGCTGTTTTCAACGAAGATGGGGACAGCGGCCATGGACTTGATATCCTGTGATTCGAATAATATCTTTTCAGCTTCCGGAAACTCCCTTACGTGCCCCTCGACGATCGCCCCGCCCTCCATTGCGTCGACCCACCTCGAGAACCCTGAGCCGCGGTAATGAAACCCCTGGAGCTCCTGGTTGTCTATCTGGGGCATGACCCCGGGGGCAGACCACTCATACAGCTGGCTTGTGAACAGGGTCCCGTCATCGGATGAGTGGTTTTTGAATATGTAGGCCCTGCTGACGTTGACCGCCTCCCCGAGTTTCTTCAATGCCGTCTCAAATGCCCTCTCGGCGGAGCCTGCTCCCAGAAGCTCCTCTGAGACAACCCTTATTGCCTCGAGAACGGAGTCCCTTTGGCGCAAGACCAGCTCAGCCTTCTTCCGTTCAGTTATGTCCCTGGCTGTCCCGATGACGCCGATGATCTTCCTCTTCCCGTCCCTCAGAGGCATGCTCTTGTATTCGCAAAGGATGCCGGTGTCCTTGAAGCGCAGCTCAAACTGCGGACTTTCTCCATCGAGCGTCATGATGTAATTCTCCAGGGCGCTCTTCAGGTTCTCTTCATCGAACAGCGGGGCAAAGGGGCGGCCTATGAAATCCTCTGTCCTTTTGCCGGTCAGCCTTGCGAAGGTCTTGTTCATATAAAGGATATTGCCCTTGTCATCAAAAATATATGCGAGGTCTGATATGTTGTCGAAGAGCATCTTGTAATTGTCCAGGTTCTGCTCAGCCCACCTGTATTCGGCTATCTGGCTTTCAAGCTCAGCCAGTCTGGGGATCAAGAAATCCAGATCACTTGGAATGACCTTTTTAGGCATTATTCATCTCCTTCACGCGAAAACGAGTGTACCATGTGTACACGAATGTAACATTTTTGTGTAAACCTGTACACAAATTTCATGTAATGCAAATAAAATGCACGCTCCAGATCAAGTTTCCAAGTATTCATTATTTATGAACAATTCTGTTAATCATTAAAATTTCCGCTATTTGGCATGTATTTTGAAATATATTATTTGGCTCTATTTTCAACGCATATATGGAACAAATCAAAAAAATCCTTCTTGTAGACACTGACGCCGGGTCCGGCTCAATCTGCGCGGCTGCATTCGAAGAGCATGGCTTTTCAGTAGACCGGGTAAGCAATGGTTTGAGCGCCCTGGGGAGGATCGACTCGGTCATATACGACCTCGTGATCTCCGAGCTGGACCTGTATTACATCCGGGGGGCCGACCTTTACATCCGCGCCCTGAAAAAACAGCCGGCCCTCGAAAACAGGTTCCTTTTCATCGGGGCTGTTGAGCCGGAAGATGCGCGGGAAAAGGATACCGTAAGGGGAAGGTTCTTCTTAAAGCCGTTATCGACGGATTCCCTTGTCGAACATGTCATCGAACTATTCAAGCAGGTGCGCCCTTGATAAAGAAGATAGCCATAGGTGAACTGAAACAGGGCATGAACGTCTGCGGGGTGGGGAAAGGCCATGGCGAGGACCTTTTCTTCATTAACAATATCCTCGTCAGCAACGCCAATGATATTCACAAGCTGATTGAAAACGGTTATACGAGCGTCTTTGTGGAATTGACCGATGAGACGGTGCATGAGACGCCGGCCCCTGAAGGCCCGGCCGCTGCCATAGGCGCCGATTCCCTGAACAGGGCCGTGGTTAAACCGTTAAAAGAGAATGATAGCAGGGATGAGGTCGAGTTCAGGGAAGAGACACGGGAGGCTTACAGGATAAGGGACGACGCTCTCAGCGTCGTCAAAGATGTGCTGAGTGACGCGCGCCTTGGCAAGAGCATCAACAAGGACAAGCTGGACGCTTTATTGGGCAACATAGTGGACAGCATCTTCAGGAACAGGCACGCCCTTACAAGCCTTGCCAGGCTCAAGGCCTATGACGACTATACCTTTACCCATTCGGTAAATGTCTGCATCCTTTCCATAGCCCTGGGCAGGAACCTCGAGTTAACGCGAGGAGACCTCCTGGCCCTCGGCGTAGGCGCCCTCCTCCACGACCTCGGCAAGGTACTCCTTCCGGAGAGCCTGGTCAATAAGCCGGGCCTCTATACCGCGGCCGAGCGCGTAAAGATCCAGGAGCACCCGTCACTGGGCGCGGATTTCGTCTCCGAATCAGCGGACATAAAGCTCGAATCCATATACGTAGTAAGCCAGCATCACGAAAGGTACGACGGCTCCGGCTATCAATGGAACCTGATGAAGGACGAGATACATCAGTTCGCGCGCATAGCCGGGATTGCCGATATATACGACGCGATGACCACGGACAGGGTCTACCGCAAGGGCCTGCTGCCCACGGAAGTCCTGAAGATAATCTATCTTCGCGGTACGGATCATTTCGGCGCCGGCCTTGTAGACAGCTTTATCCGGAGCATAGGGATATACCCGATAGGAAGCATCGTGGAGCTCAATACCGGCGAGGTCGGGCTCGTCACGTCGGTCAACCAATCGGATCTCGTCCGGCCAGGCGTACTGATGGTCTACGACAAAGACAAGAGCCTCTATGACAGGCCGTTCAGCGTTGACCTTCAAAACGACAGACATCTGTGCATAATGGGAATACTGGACCCCAAGTCCTACAAAACGGACTTTGATTCATTCCTGAGCTGACGAAAAAGATACGCTCCTGTTCTCCTGGACTCACAGGGTAGCGGCGCCCCCTGCCCTCTTGGCTTTGCCCGGATTCGTCACCCATGCCCTGAATAATATTGAAGCTCCCCGCGGCAAGCTGCGGGGAGAAGCCCGCTATGGGTTTTCAATCATTCTTCCATTTCAGCTGGAATTCGATTTCCTCCCCTGTTTTGGTCCTTTCGTGCTCGATGCTTATTTCCGCTTTTGCCGGTACGACGACCCGCTCCCCGGCTATGCTTATTGAAAAGCTTTTACCGTCCTCCACGCAATCGGCCAATCTCCGGAGCTTGGCCGCGAACTGTTTGACTGAGTACCCTTTTTCGAGGTCTCTGGTTCTTTTTTTCATACGGATTTTTCCTTTTTGAGGCAGATTTCATCCGAGCTTTTTAACAAACTACAAGAGCGGGTGGAGCCAACTGCAAAGCTATGGCTATCCATTTTCGTACTTCTCCATGTCTTCCTCGCTCAGGCCGAAATAATGGCCTATCTCGTGGAGAACGGTCAAGCGTATCTCTTCGACAAGCTCCTCTTTCGTGGAGCAGATGGCCTCGATGTTACGCTTGTAAAGCACGATCCTTTCAGGTAATTGGTTAGGCGCGCCGCCGGACCACTCCTGCTCAAGTCGTGTTACGCCGTGAAAGAGCCCGAGGAGCTCATCGCGCGCAATACCCGCGTCCGCGGCATCCTCGACTGATGGGTAATCCTCCACGACCACGACGATGTTTTTCATTCGCTTCCTGAACTCGTCCGGGAGGCCATCCAGCACCCTGGCGGCAATCGCCCTGAATTCCGCCTCTTTTAACCTGTAAGCCATAATCGTTAACTTTATTATTCTTCGACGCGGAATTCAAGTAGCACGTGCATGGGGATTGGAGTGAGCGGGTCGGCAGGACGGCGGGGGAGATAAGATGGGAGGAGTGATAATAGTTTGAAATGAAAAGGTGGGCGGTGCCCACCCGGCTGAGTCTACACCCGGCCCCTGAAAATCAAATCTGATAATGACTCTGCCCTTTCCTGCCCCAAAACGACGCTACTATTTTTTTGAGAAAAAAACTACTTACCTTGTAATAGCATAATCAAACGGATTCATGTATTCCCCCAACCGCGTGCAAACATCGGCCTCAACCCGGCAATAGATGCAGGCAACTTACCCTCACAGGTCACTCCCAGATAGGTCGCAGCACGAGTTGCGCCGACATACAGGAATTTGTCGAAAAGGTCTGGATACATATTCGCTAACCGATCGATACTTATAAAGAAAACGGCCTCAAATTCAAGCCCCTTGATGTGCTGAATATCGAATACTCGCACATCGTTGTCCTGCCCCATAACTTGCCCATTGGGACATGCGACAACACGAATGTTCTGATTTGAAAGAGCCACATTCAGAACGCTGGCAAGCGACTGAACCCTCTCTTCGCAGTCCACCAGAATGGCAATGGATGGCAATTGCTGCACGAACGACTCAATTTCGACAATTCGTTTCGCTAACCAATTGATAATATCCGCTTGCGCTGGCAAATCTTCTGCCAAAACCGGCTGAACCTCGTCGTAATCTACATTCTCCGGCAATACCCCGCAGTTATTCGTGCCATCTGCGGCCAAATTGATGGCCTTTGCCAACTCGTTAAGCTGTCGACTTTGACGATAAGACACATTTATAGATTTGATTTCTATATCCGGGAAAACCCACTTCATCTCTTCAACCGAACGGCTACCCCAAGATGTAAGGCGCTGATTAAAATCGCCACACGCAAAAAATGAGCGTATGCTGGGGTGCGCCAACTCCGCCATGCAGGCGATTTGTACTGGCGAAAAATCCGTCGCCTCGTCTACCAGAATCTGATTTCTGTATAAGTCGTGAACTGGCCTGAGCGATAACCAGAAAGGAGCATCTATATCACGAACAATACTCGGCACACAGAGCAATTCACCGGAACCTTTAAAGATTGCTA
>MGPL01000149.1:13060-13993 GCA_001797415.1 Deltaproteobacteria bacterium GWA2_55_10 | reverse complement strand
CCGCTACGGCAACATCGAGCCACCGTTCGACGCCTGCGAGATGGCGAAGGTGGCCGGAGCGACTTTCGTGGCAAGGGGAACGGCCTATCACACGATAGAGCTTGAGAAGACCATACACGAAGCCCTCGTTCACAAGGGGACCTCCGTGGTCGACATCATAGACGCGTGCCCGACCTACTTCGGCAGGGCCAATAAGTTCAAGAGCGCGTCCCACATGATGGACGCCATAGAAAAGGACGGCACCGTAAACGTAAAGCAAGCGGACAAGCTGCCTCCCGAGAAGCTCGAAGGCAAGTTCATGAGAGGCGTCCTCCACAAGGTGGAGAGGCCCGAGTACTGCGAGCAGTACGACATGCTTATTAGGGAAAAGGCAACGAAGAAATAGAGGTTCTTCAATCTCTGGAGGCATTTGGACATGAGCGACAGGTACGAAATAAGATTCAGCGGCTCCGGCGGACAGGGCATGATACTGGCCGGTATAATAATGGCGGAGGCCGCGGCCATATACGGCGGCAAGAACGCGGTGCAGAGCCAGTCTTACGGGCCCGAGTCGAGGGGCGGCGCTTCAAAGGCCGAGGTCATAATCTCGCATGGCCCCATAGACTACCCCAAGGCCACCGCCATAGACTGCATGCTGGCGATGACCCAGGAGTCCTGCACAAAGTACCACTATGACGTGAAGGAGGGCGGCATCCTCCTCGTTGACAGCGACGAGGTCAAGGACGAGCCCAAGGGCAACTTCAGGCTGCTCCGCTTTCCCATCATCTCCACAGCCAGGGACGAGCTTGGAAAGACCATCGTCGCCAACATCATCTCCCTTGGCATGATAGCCGAGCTTACGGGTGTTGTAAGCCACGAGGCCATAGAGAAGGCGGTCCTCTCAAGGGTCCCGGCCGCGTTCCTCGACCTCAACAAAAAGGCCCTCGAGATAGG
>MGPL01000149.1:0-13015 GCA_001797415.1 Deltaproteobacteria bacterium GWA2_55_10 | reverse complement strand
CCCCTGAGGGGAGAAGGTGAAAAACTCAAAGTCGATTGGCAAATTGACGGCCAGCCGGATTGCTGATAAGCTTTGCTAATTCAGCAGGCAAGCTTTTCTTGAAAAATCTCTTCATGTAATTTCGATTCCATATAAAGCAAATTATCATTTTCTGGAGGCATTACACTGGTCAGGCATGATTGCGTCATAGTGGGAGCCGGGCTCGCCGGCATGAGGGCCGCGATAGAGGCGGCGAGGGCGGGCCTGAGCGTTGCCGTGGTGTCGAAGATATACCCCGTGAGGAGCCATTCGGTCGCGGCGCAGGGCGGGATAAACGCCGTGCTCAAGGATACCGATTCCTGGGAAGCCCACGCGTTCGATACCGTGAAGGGGAGCGACTATCTCGGCGACCAGGACGCCATAGAGGTCATGTGCAGGGAAGCCCCCGCTGACATCCGCGAGCTGGAAGGCATGGGAGCTATCTTCAGCCGCGATAGCGTTGGCAATATAGCTCAGAGGCCCTTTGGCGGCGCAGGATACCCGAGGACATGCTACCTCGCCGACAGGACAGGGCATGCCCTCCTTCATGTCATGTACGAACAGCTCTTGAAGCACGGGGTCGCCATATACGACGAATGGCACGCCGTTAAAATAGTCGTTGAGGGCGGAAGAGCCGCGGGCGTGATAGCGATAGAGATCGAGTCAGGCAAGCTCCACAGGCTTCACTCAAAGGCCGTTACAGTCGCCACCGGCGGTTACGGCAGGGTCTACAGGACCACCACCAACGCGCTCTCCTCCACGGGCGACGGCATGGCCCTCGCCCTCGATGCCGGTGCGCCCCTTATGGACATGGAGTTCGTCCAGTTCCATCCGACCGTGCTGCCCAGGACCGGCATACTGATGACCGAGGGCGCGAGGGGAGAAGGCGGCTATCTGCTTAACTCTCTGGATGAGAGGTTCATGTTCAAATACGCGCCAAAGGTGCAGGAGCTCGCGAGCCGAGACGTGGTAAGCCGCGCCGAGCAGACCGAGATAGAAGAGGGCAGGGGTGTTGCCGGCTGCGTGCTGCTTGACCTGAGGCATCTTGGCGCCGAGAAGATAAAGACGAGGCTCTCGCAGATAAGGGACCTTGCCATCAACTTCGCCGGGGTAGACCCGGTGGAAGAGCCTGTGCCGGTGAAGCCCGGCCAGCATTACTCGATGGGCGGCATAGCAACGGATGTAGACGGCCAGACCGGCGTGCCAGGGCTTTTCGCGGCAGGGGAGAGCGCCTGCGTGAGCGTGCACGGCGCTAACAGGCTCGGCGGAAATTCTCTCCTTGAAACGATTGTTTTCGGCAGAAGGGCCGGTAAAAAGGCGGCCGGGTTCTGCTCTTCAACCGATATAATGCCCTTTCCTGACAGCGCCCTGAGGGACGCGGCACACGGGGTGGCAGGAATAGTGCGAAGGGATAACGGAGAGTCCGCCTATGCGTTGCGGAACGAGATGACAGGCGTCATGGAAGATTTCTGCGGGATATTCAGGAACAGGGAGAGGCTCTCAAAGGGATATGACAGGATCAGGGAGCTAAAGGAAAGATACAGGATGATCGCCCTGACTGATAAGGGGGAGCGCTTCAATAACGAGCTCCTTCACGCCATGGAGCTCGGCGGCATGCTCGATATATGCGAGTCGATATTGTTGGGGGCCCTCAAGAGGGAGGAGTCGAGGGGCTCGCATTTCAGGACGGATTTCACGAAAAGAGATGACGCCAATTGGCTAAAGCATACTCTCGTCTATAAGGAAAAAGGCGAGATCAAGGTCAGATACAAGGATGTGAAGATTACGAAGTACAAGCCTGAGGAACGAAAGTATTAAGATATGAAAATAAAATTCCGCATAAGGCGTTATAACCCGGCAGACGCCGAGACCCCGGAGCCCTATTATCAGGCATATTCGGTCGAGGTATCGGAGGGCATGACCGTCCTCGAAGCGCTCTTGAAGATTGAGGAGGAAGAGGACCCCACGCTCTCTTTCAGGAAGTCCTGCCGCTCGGCCATCTGCGGTTCCTGCGCGATGACCGTCAATGGCTTTGCCCGGCTTACATGCAGCCTTCAGATATTGCCCGAGTACAAAAAGATGGGCGAGATGACGATCGAGCCGCTCGCTAATTACAGGCCCATAAAGGACCTGGTGGTCGACATGGAGCCCTTCTGGAGCAAAATTGATAAGGTTACCCCCTATCTGACGCCGACTGAGAAGAGCATCGGCAACCCGGTTACGGCAGAGGCCCAGGAGCGGATCGACGACAGCCAGCGGTGCATCATGTGCGGCTGCTGCAACGCCGAGTGCAACTCCCTTGAGATAGACGGATATTTCATCGGCCCTGCGGCGAGCGCGAAGGCCTGGAGGTTCGTTGGCGACATCAGGGAGGGCCAGGAGGGCAGGAGGCTCGCGAAGCTCTCGGAGGAGCACGGGGTATGGGACTGCGTGCGCTGCATACACTGCACGCAGTACTGTCCCAAGGACGTAAAGCCGTTGAAGCAGATAGAACTGCTGCGCTCGGCCGCCATGAAGGAAGGGATACTGGAGAACCCCGGCGCAAAGCATGTTGCTGCAATGGCCGATTCGGTCGAGAGGGTCGGCAGGCTCGACGAGGCGGCAATGACCTTCAAGACGCTCGGGTTCCTGCGCTCTCTCGGAATGATACCGATGGGCATCAAATTGGAGCTGCACGGGAAGATGCCGCATCCGTACATACGCCCCCAGATAGACAAGATAGACGAGGTCAGGAAGGTCTACGAAGAGATAGACCGGAAAGCCGGGAGGAAGCCCGGGAAGAAAAAGGAGTAGGGATTTGGCGGGAAAACTGAGGTACGCATATTATCCGGGCTGTGTCTCCCAGCACATGACAAAGGAGACGAACGACACGACCCGGCTCGTGGCCGGGATGCTCGGCATAGAGCTGCATGACATGCCGAAAGCCAATTGCTGCGGAGCGGGCCTTCTTACCGATTACGACTACCCTCTCTATATCGCGCTTAACGCCCGCATATTCGCCGAAGCAGAGGCAATGGGCATGGACATCATGACCATCTGCTCCACATGCCTCATGGTGATGTCCACGGCGAACAGGGATCTCAAAAAAGACCGGAAGCTCCTTGACGAGACCAACAAGGTGCTCGCGAAGATAGGTCTCGTATACAGCGGCAAGACCGAGGTCAAGCAGCTCCTATGGGTGCTCGCCGGGGATTACGGTCTTGAGAATCTCAAGAGGCAGGTGAAGAGGCCTCTTGATTGGCTCAAGGTCGCGCCCTTTTACGGCTGCCACAGTCTGAGGCCTTCGGACGCGCTCGGCTTTGACGATCCTGAGAAGCCCTGGTCGCTCGAAGCGACGATAAAGGCGCTGGGCGCGGAACCTGTCGAGTACAGGGGGAAGACCAAGTGCTGCGGCTTTCAGGTGGACCTGGTCGCGGAGAAGACAGCGGAGAAGATGACGGCGGTGAGGCTGCTGGACGGGAAATCAAGGGGCGCCAATTGCTTTGTGACGCCATGCCCCTTCTGCCATATCAACCTGGATAACTACCAGAGGCTCGCCGAGAAGGCAGTCGATAAGAAAATAGAGATGCCGGTATTCCACCTCTCGCAGCTCGTGGGCCTTGCGATGGGCCTGAGCCCCGCTGCGATGGGGCTCGGAAGGCACCTGGTCTCGCCTGAGAAGGTCGTAAGGTAGAATCGGCTGTTATGATTTGACGCGGTCAAAAATGCGAGAAACGGCAAGTCCTGGGATCGATCTCGCCATTTATAGATAGCGTCTATTTGAAGCGAAGCTGTTTTTTCTTTGCTACTTTTTTTTAAAAAAGAAAGTAGAGGCTTATCGTTGGAATATCCCGGTGAGCCTCGTCTCCGCGAGCACGTGGCCCCTTGTGGCCCTCTCTATCTCGCTCTTCTTTGCGCCGTCCGGAAGTTCCAACGAGGGCACGTCAAGGGCTTTCAAGACGAAATTATATCTGTGCCTGCCGTGGCCCTTTGGCGGGCACGGCCCTCCGTAGCCGGTCTGTCCGAAGTCCGTAAGCCCCTGCTTTATGCCGTTGGAGCCAGCGCCGTTGCTGCCCACGCCCCTTTCAAGCTCCCTTACATCCGAAGGAAGGTCAAAGACCACCCAGTGTACGAACGTGCCCATGGGCGCGTCAGGGTCTTCGACTACGAGCGCGTAGCTCTTCGTGCCTTCGGGCGGCTCCCCCCATTTGATTTGGGGAGAAAGGTTCTCGCCTTCGCAGGTGAACTTCTTCGGTATCGGTCCGCCTTCCTTGAAGTCCGGGCTCTCTATCCGGAACACGCGCTCACCTCCATACGAGTTGAATGTCAAGGCCAGTAAGAAACCGATGACCAGAAAGGCTGTCTTCATGGGATCACCTGTGCTTGTACATAGATTGTATCGGGAGATGTATTTTTTGCAACTGTACCACCTTACAGGATTCTACTTGAAACAGCTCCTTCATCCAAATTATTATAATCCCGGAGGCTCGCAATGAAGGTCCGTTTCATAATCAATTCGCATGCAGGCCGTTCAGGCAAACTCAGCCGCCTTTCAGAGGCTATAAGAAAGGTCCTGAAGGACGAGGCCGGCATATTCGAGGTAAAGGCGGCAATGGACAGGGAGCATGCCGCCCGGCTTTCTTCTGATGCGGCTGAAAAGGGCTATGAGGTCGTCTTTGCCTGCGGGGGCGACGGGACTATAAATAATATCGCCAGCGCCCTCGTGGGCACCGATACCGCACTTGGCATTCTGCCAACCGGCTCCGGAAATGCACTTGCCTGTTCGCTCGGTATACCGTTCGACCTGGAAGGGGCCATCGGGCTCCTGAAGTCAGGGCGGATAAGGGCAATGGACGCCGGAGTTGCCTGCGGCAGATATTTTTTCTCTACCGCTGGCTTTGCATTCGAGGCCCATCTGAGCAGGCGTTATAATGAAGGACGCTTGAGCAGCAGGATACGGGGCATAGCGCCCTATTTCCCGCTCGCTCTTCTGGAATATTTCCGCTTCAGGCCCGGAGAGGTCGTCCTCACGGTCGACGGCAGCGCGATAGAGGGCAGGCCGCTTCTTCTCACTGCCGCCAATACCGGGCATTTCGGCGGCAACGCGGTCATTTCGCCGGATGCCCGCATGGACGATGGGCTTCTGGATTTTGCTTTCGTGCCCCGGACCAGCTTTTTTAGCGCGCTTGGCCTGGGATTGAAGCTGTTCAGGGGTAAAATCGCCAGCCACAAGGGCCTCCGGTTAGCGCGCGGCAAAGAGGCCGAGATCAAGGGCTGGAACCTGAGCGCGGTTCACGTTGACGGAGAGCCCTTTGAATGGCGGGGCGACGTGGAGATATCAGTCCTTCCAGGGAAGATAAGGGTGCTCACGCCTTGAAAACCGTAAATATTTGTTTTTCCTTCCATTTTAAAGCAAAGTAGTTGAAGAAAGTTCCTCTTTGCGATATCATGACCGCATGATACCTCTTGATCTCCAGAGGGAGCGCCCTGTCTCAAAGGTAAGGGATTCGCTCCGGGGCCGCTCTTTTGCGGACCTGCCGGAAAACGAGAAGCTCCTTGTGGCATACAGGCACCTCGAGGAGCTCCGCCAGATAAACGGCGGCTACGTGGCATCTGATTACTGCGGGGACAAGGGCGGGGACAGGTACAACGTATTCTGGCTCCGCGATATCATGTACGCCACATACGCCAACGAGTACGTGGGCGCGTACGACAAGCTCATAGAGAGCTACAGGCTCATCATCAGGATATTCCAGAAGTACAGGCAAAAGATAACAAGCGGCGCAAGGAAGCGCCATTATCTCGGGAGCTGCGCCAACGAGGTAATACACGCGAGGATACACCCGGTAACCCTTGAAGAGATAACAAGCGAATGGGGTCACCACCAGCTCGACATCTTCGGCCTCTTCCTCTATAAGACCGGAGACCTCATCAAAAAAGGCCATAACGTAATCCCTACCGACCAGACCGAGATCCAGATCCTGCTCCGCGATATAGTCCTGTATCTCACGACCGTAAGGTGGCATTCCGACCCTGACTTCGGGGTTTGGGAAGAGGGGCCTGAGATGCACGCGTCCAGCATCGGCGCGGTCCTTGCCGGGCTTACGATGTGGCACGACGACGGGTACTATCATTACAAATACAAGAGCCACATCCCCATTCATCATTATCTGCCTGTGCCGCAGGAGTTCATAGAGGCGGGAAGGAGCGCCCTTGAGCGGCTGCTGCCCTCCGAATCGGCCTCCCGCCCGGTAGACCTTGCCCAGCTGAGCCTGATATGGCCTTATTATATTATATCCGACAGCCAGGCCCTGCAGGTCATATCGAGCATAGAGAAGAACCTGGTAAGAAAGAACGGCGTCATAAGATATGCGGGGGACCTCTATTACAACGCGGACAGGACCAGGCCTTTGGGGAATGAGGCCGAGTGGCCCCTGGGCTTTGCCTGGCTTTCGATAGTATATTCTCAGCTTGCCATAAAGGCGTTGAAGATGGGCGCGATATTCGGCCCGCCTATTGAGTACATCGCCAAATCCGAGCAGTACCTGGGGAGGCTTGAGCAGGTCATGACGGCCGAAGGGCGCGTGCCGGAGCTTTATACCGCAGGCAAGCAGAATTACAACGTGCCGCTTGCCTGGGCCCAGAGCTTCTATGTTGTCGCGCGCCAGAACCTGTTCAGGGTGCATGAGAAGATGGACTTCCGTTAGGAGAGGTCTGCCCTGTTCCGTCTCGCCTCCATAAATCCAGTATGAACCCTATAGCTTTCAGGGCTACTCTTATAAATATCGTGGGCAACACGGGCCTCTTTGTCCTGAAGCTCGCGGCAGGCCTTGCCTCGGGCTCTATCGCCCTCATATCCGACGCCCTCAATTCCCTCAACGATATAGCCGCATCGATCGCCGTCTTCATCTGTGTGCGCATTTCCGATACGCAGGCTGACGAGGGGCACCCGTTCGGCCACAGCAGGGCAGAGCCCATTGCAGGCCTCATAATAGCCGTGCTCGCCGGTATTCTCGGTTTCGAGGTCATAAGGGCGGCCGTGGAGAGGATAATGGAGGGCACGAGCGCGCAGGTCGGGACATTTGCGCTGGCTGTGCCTGTCATCACCATGATAGCAAAGGGTGTCATGTCCTGGCACTTCAGGAGGGTCGGCAAGATGTTCAACAGCCCGGCCCTGAACGCCACGGCAGTAGACTCTCTCATGGATGTGGTCATCGCCTTTGCCGCTCTCGTTGGCCTTGTGGGAGCCAAAATAGGTCTCGGCTGGCTCGACCCGGTCGCGGGTTTTGCCATAAGCATCTGGATAATCTACACCGGATACAGGATAGGCATGGAGAATATCGCCTATCTCATGGGGCAGGCGCCTGAGCCGCAGCTCCTGAAGGAGATCAAGGAGGCTGCGCTCTCAGTTCCGGGCGTGAAGGGGCTTGGCGGCGTCAAGGCCCATTACGTCGGCCCGTTCATTCATGTCGAGATACAGATACGGGTCGACAAGGAGCTTCCCACTGTCGAGTCTCACGCCATCGGAGAAGCTGTTTCGAACAGAGTAGAGAGCATAAGCACCATCGAAAAATCCTTTGTCCACATAGACCCGCTCTGATATCATCGCCGCATGGCTCCAGTCCTTGACAGCTCACAATCTAAGGCCGTCGCCTCCAACACAAAGCGCCTGCTTGTCGCCGCCGGGCCGGGCAGCGGCAAGACCCGCGTCCTCTGCGCCCGTTTCATCCGCCTTGTGAAGGAAGGGGCAGACCCGGGCCGCATACTCGCCGTCACCTTCACGAACAGGGCAGCCGCGGAGATGAAGGAACGCATCTCGCATGGATTGGGCAGGGCCGCTCTGCTTAATATCTCCACATTCCATTCGCTTTGCCTGAGGGTCCTCAGAAAGGAAAAGCCGGGTTTGAGGCTCATTCCGCGCATTGAGGCGAGGGCGCTGCTGAAAGAGCTTGGCGCAAGAGAGCCTGACAGGGAGCTTGAGAAGATATCGGCCTTCAAGAACGGGATGCTTGGAAAAGATCAGATGGACCGGCCGCTCTTTGATTCGTATTCGCAGAGGCTCAGAGATGAAGGCGCCCTCGACTTCGACGACCTTGTGCCGGAGGCCTCGATGCTGCTCGAACGTCAGGGCACAACGTCTTTCGACCATCTGATGATAGACGAGTACCAGGACATAAACCCCGTGCAGGCGGCCTTAGTGAAGGTCCTGTCAAAAGGGGCTTCAAGCCTCATGGCGATCGGAGACCCTGACCAGGCCATCTACTCGTTCAGGGGCTCGTCCATACGGTGCTTTCTGGACTTTGAAAAGGAATACGACGGCGCACAGCGCGTCTGTCTGTCGAAGAACTACCGTTCAGGCCGGGCCGTTGTAGAGGCTTCGATTGCCCTTATCTCAAACAATACGGAGAGGCTTGAGAACGATATCAGGACAGAGAAAGAGGGCGGGGCAATAACATGCGTCGAGTGCGCTGATGAAAGGGACGAGGCCGCCTTCATCATAAAGGAGGTCGAGAGGCTCATGGGAGGCCTGACGAACCGCACCGCCTCTTATGATACGGGATACAGGTTCTCTGATTGCGCCGTGCTCGCGCGCACCAACAAACAAGCCGAGTATATCGCTGAAGAGTTCAGCCGCTCTCCGATACCCTTTCATCTGGTAAAGCCGCCGCGCCCCGTATTCACGGAATTTCTCAGGTCCATGCAAGGCCGCGATATGCCTGAAGATGCGGAGCCTGTCCGGTTTCTAAAGGAAGAAGCGGTAAAGGCGGGCATCGAAGGCGAATGGCTCGATTCCATATTGACTCCTGTCTGCGGCGAAAATTATTCGCTGGAGCGCCTCATTGACGAGCTCATGCTCTCCATGCCCTCTGATGATATGGACATCAAGGCGGACAAGGTCAACATAATGACCCTGCATTCGGCCAAGGGCCTTGAATGGAGGTGCGTCTTTCTGGCAGGCGTCGAGGACGGGCTCATCCCCATGAGGCTCAAAGGCGAGTGCGATATCGAAGAGGAGAGAAGGCTCTTTTACGTCGGCATGACACGGGCAAAGGATGAGCTCTTTCTATTGGCCGCGAAGAAGAGGCGCGTTTGGGGCGAGGAGAGGGAAAGCAGGAGGTCGCCTTTCCTTGAGGAGATACCGGCATCGTTGATGGAGAGAAGGTCGGTTGAAAGGAAGAAGCCTCACAAGAGGCCTGTGCAGAAGGGGCTTTTTGAATAATGCTCTTGACAACTCCGGCAGTTTTGAAGTATATAAGTATATACTTAAATGAATACCATGAAAAAATCAGCCGAGCTCTTCAAGCTCCTTTCAGTCGACAAGAGGATAGAGATAATAGAGATCCTCAAGAAGAAGGACTCGTGCGTGAGCGGCATCGCCGACGCGCTGGGCGTCACGCAGTCGGCCGTATCCCAGCACCTGAGGGTATTGAAATCCGCCGGGCTCGTCATTGACAAAAAGGACGGCTATTATGTCTATTATTCGCTGAACAGGGACGCACTGGAGGCATGCAGGCAGCGGCTCAACAGGATATGCGCGTGCGGCTGCCTTGAGGGCGGCAAGACCGGAAAATCATCAAAGTGCTCATGAGCTTTTTTTTTGCGATTCATATAAGTTTATGAGCAAATACTTAAGGAGGTGGCGCTATGGAACGGGAGGAATTGAAAGGAAAGGTCGAAAATGATGCGGCTGACGCGGGCGGCAGTAGGGAAAGGGTGTGCGGGTGCGGCTGTCTGCCCATTGTCGATCTGAAGGCTGGTTGCCCGGAAGGACCAGGGAAGGACGGCGGAAGATGAGCTGGACTGGTCAATCTTTGCTTTGGGTCCATGCCGCCGCCGCAATCGTCTGGACAGGAGGAATTTTTTTCATGATGGCGATCGCCCTTCCTGTGGCCGGTCCGGCGGCTGGCGCTCTCGGCAAGCGGGTTTCCGGCATTGCGGACTGGTGCATCGTTTCTCTTCTCATTACCGGAGCGGCGGCTGTCTTTTTGGAGGGCTATGTCCACGCCCCGGAGCAGCCTCTGCCGCTACTCAAGCTCCTGATGGCGCTTACGATGATTTCGGTGCACTACTCCAGGGGGAAGATGCTGGCCCCGAAGATATCAAGGGCCGGGGAAGGAGATGCCGCCCGGCTTAAGCGGTTTTCAGCTCGTCTCGCGTGGTTCAATCTCTCGCTGGGCTTTCTAATCGTCTTCGCAAGCATGGTGCTGGCTAAATCTTAGCCAGCACTCCCTTATTAACTTCCTCCGCCTTTGCCTTGCCGAACAGCGCCTCAACCAACTTGAAAGCGAACTCCATAGCGGTCCCCGGCCCCTGGCTCGTTATGATGTTGCCGTCCATGACCACGCGCTCATCCGAGACTATCTCGTTTTTAAGCTCGTGGCGCACCGACGGGTGGCTCGTGACCGTCCTGCCCCTGGTCGCGCCGATTGCGGAGAGCACGGTCGGCGCGGCGCATATCGCGGTCACCAACTTTGCCCTTTTCATAAGATCCTCTACTGCGGTCCTTACATATTCATTCTTTTTCAGGTTTTCAGTGCCCACCGCGCCGCCCGGCAGGAATATCACGTCGTAGTCGGCCCCTGCATTCTCCATGACAGTCTCCGGGAGGACCTTTATCCTGCTCCTGCCCTCTATGGGGCCGGGTACTGTACCGGCGACGATGACCTCGGCGCCGGCCCTCCTCAGTATGTCGACTACCGTTAGGGCCTCAATTTCTTCGAAGCCCGGCGCAAGCGGCACAAGAACCTTTGGCATTTGCAGCTCCTTTTAAGCGCGGATTTAGGGATATTATACAATCGTTTCATTAAAGCGTCAAAAGCAGCCAACTGCAATTCTGATTTGTTTTTCTTTGCTTCTTGCTTTTTTTAAAAAGAAAGAAGGAGGCTTGCGGTTTATTTCGATTAGGATAAGCTTTTAATAGGTTGGAAAGGAGCGTCTTATGGCCGACTATGTTAACCATCTGAAGGACCAGAGGAGCCCTTATTTGAAGCAGCACGCGATGAACCCGGTCGACTGGTATCCCTGGGGGACAGAGGCCCTGCGCAAGGCCAAGGATGAGGACAAGCCCCTTATAGTAAGCATCGGCTATGCTTCGTGCCACTGGTGCCACGTGATGGAGAGGGAGTCCTTTGAGGACGACGAGACCGCCAGGATAATGAACGAGAATTTCGTAAGCATAAAGGTCGACAGGGAAGAGAGGCCGGACCTCGACAGCCTCTATATAAAGGCGGTGCAGGCCATGACAGGCCGCGCGGGCTGGCCCCTTACGGTATTCGCCACTCCTGAGGGAGTCCCTTTCTACGGCGGTTCGTACTTCCCGCGGGACGACAGCTTCGGCATGCCTTCGTTCAAAAAGGTGCTCCTCGCCGTCAGCCTCGCCTACAGGAAGAACAGGAAGAAGATAGACACCGTCACAGCAGACGTGGAAAGGATATTGAGCAGCAGGAGCGTAATAACCCCCATGGAGCTCAAATCGGAGATTTCCGACATCTCGTTCGACGCGGCGCGGCTGTACTTCGATGCCATAAACGGCGGCTTCGGCAGGGGCACGAAGTTCCCCCATGCCATGTTCCTCAAGTTCCTCTTGAGCTACCAGAAGAGGACCGGCAGGGCTGAAGCGGGCCAGATGGTCAGAAAGTCCCTGTCCTCGATGGCGATGGGCGCGGTATACGACCACCTGGGCGGAGGCTTTCACAGGTACTCGGTCACGGAGAACTGGGACCTGCCGCATTTCGAGAAGATGCTCTACGACAACGCCCTGCTTGCTGAAAGCTACACTGCCGCATACGAAAAGACCGGCCTTGAGTTCTACAAGGACACGGCCGTCGAGACAATAGGCTATATCCTGCGGGAGATGAGGGGCGAGATGGGCGGCTTTTTCTCATCGGAGGACGCGGACGTCGCGGGGCAGGAGGGCGCGTACTACCTATGGACGGCCGACGAGATAAGGAAGGCGCTCGGGAAAGACGCTCAGGCCTTTATTGAATTCTTTTCAGCCACTGAAGAGGGCAATTACGAGGGCAGGAACACATTGAGGATAGACAGGAACGCGAAGGGCGAAGACGAGCCGGTGCCTGATAATATAAAGCGAATGAAAGCCCGCCTCTTTGAGGAGAGAAAAAAGAGGGAGGCCCCGCAAAAGGACAGGAAGATCATCGCTGCCTGGAACGGCCTTGCCATATCGGCCTTATCGAGGGCGGGGCGCACCTTCAGGAGAAAGGACTTCGGAGACGAGGCCAGGCGGGCGGCAAGGTTCCTCCTTTCGTCTTTAAGGGACGAGAACGGGCGCATCCAGAGGTACTTCCTCGATGGCAAAGGCGAGGTGAAGGGGATGCTCGAAGACTACGCTCTCCTGGCTCTCGGGCTGCTGTCCCTGCATGAGAACACGGGCGAGGACGAATGGCTTCAGGAGGGCAGGCGGCTGGTCGACAAGGCAATCGAGCTCTTCTATGACGACACAAGGGAGCTTTTTTACGATATCGGGAGCGACCAGGAGCAGCTCTTTGTGCGCGAAAGGGACCTGTATGACAACGACGTCCCTTCCGGCAGTTCGGCTGCGGCGGCGGTACTTCTGAGGCTCGGGCGCCTCCTCGACAACGGGGAATACATAGCCCTTTCAGAGGGGATATTGAAGTCCATCGAAGGGGTGATGGAAGAGCCTGTCTCCTACGGCAACTTCCTTACGGTCCTTGAATCCTTCCTCGCAGGGCAGGAGAAAAGACCGCACTGATCAGAGCTTGTTGTCCTCTTCCACAACGGCCTTGAGCCGCTCGAGGATACCGGGGGTCGCCGATATCACCCGGTTCCAGTTTGGTATCATCGGCGCGCCGAGCGGGTTCTCCATTATGGTCCTCGCGGCCTCGATTATGGACTTCGTGAAGGTGTCCACTATCATCGCCTCCTCGTGCCTGTCGAAGATAAGCCCGTTTATAGCCGCGTCGCTCTCGTACTTCACAATGCTGTCCTCGGCCATCCTGAGATAGGACGCCATGAGCGATTTGAAAAACCCGTCAGAGAA
>MGPL01000148.1:14716-14858 GCA_001797415.1 Deltaproteobacteria bacterium GWA2_55_10 | reverse complement strand
CTCGCGAGATTCTCAGCTATTGTACGGTCCATCAGGTCTATTTTGTTGAACACCAGCAGTCTCGGTATCTTGTCAAGGCCTATCTCGTCGAGCACATCCTCGACCGTCTTTATCCTGCTCTCGTAGGCCGGGGTGCTCAAGT
>MGPL01000148.1:13026-14686 GCA_001797415.1 Deltaproteobacteria bacterium GWA2_55_10 | reverse complement strand
CCATCTCCTCAAGTGTCGCCTCAAACGCCTTGAACAGGTCCTCAGGCAGGTCCCTTATGAAGCCGACCGTGTCTGTTATGACCGCGTCCCTTTCCTTCGGGAACCGGAGCCTCCGGGAGGCTGTGTCGAGCGTGGCGAAGAGCTTGTCTTCGACAAGCGTCTCGCTTCTGGTAAGGGCGTTCATGAGAGTGGATTTGCCCGCGTTCGTGTAGCCTACGATAGATATGATAGGTATGCCGCTGCCCGCCCTTCTCCTCCTGCGCTCGTACCTGCCGCGGCTCAATGACTTGAGCTCCTTTTCAAGGTGAGTGATCCTGTCCTGCACGCGCCTTCTATCGACTTCGAGTTTCGTCTCGCCGGGGCCCCTTCCGCCTATGCCGCCCATGAGCCTTGAAAGGGACGTGCCCTTACCCGTGAGCTTAGGCAGAAGGTACTTGAGCTGCGCAAGCTCTACCTGAACCTTGCCGTCCCTTGAATGGGCGCGCCGTGCGAATATGTCGAGTATGAGCTGCGTCCTGTCTATGACCTTGAGCTCGGTGACCTCGCCCAATTCCCTCACCTGGGTGGGGGTAAGCTCCTGGTCGAAGATAAGTATGGTCGCGTCCTTCTGAAGGGCCTTTATGATGAGCTCTTTTATCTTGCCAGTTCCCATGAGGTACTTGGGGTTGAGCTTATCAAGCCTCTGACAGACCATGTCCAGGACGACTACGTTGTCCGTCCGCGCGAGTTCCTTCAATTCTTCGAGGGATTCCATCTGCGCGTCTTTAGGCTGGGTGGAGACGCTCACCAGTATCGCCCGTTCCCTCTTGTCCGCGACATTCCTCGTAATGGCGCGGCCCATCTCCTGTTCGAGCGATGCGGCGAAGATTTCAGCATCGACGTCAAGGGCGTGGAAGGGCCTTGAAGGCAATACCTCATAGGGTTCTTTGTCCGGGTAGTACGGCAGCAGGTGAGCGATGTGTATGTCAGCGGGAAGGCCGTCATCCTTGACGCCTATGGCAGCGATGAGGTCGAGCCTCAGGAGCGCGAGGTCCGTAAGGTCGTCCTGCGTGAGCGGTTCGTTCTTGAGATGCGTATGCACGCACCTCACCCCGCGCAGGAGCTTTCTGCCGAGGGGATAGTCAGAAAGGACAGGGATGACTATCTCGCGCTCGTCGCCCACGATGACGGCGGCGATGGTACCTCTCCTGTTGACGATAATGCCGAGTTGTCTCTTGATCTCCCTTGAAAGCTCGGTCAAATATCTGCCGAGCTCCGGGGTGATGACCCTTGTGGGCGGGACCTTGCGGTGATATATCCTCTCTATGGCCTTCAACTGCCCGGCCTTGAGGCCTGAGAGGTTTCCGAATAACTGTGCTATAGTTTTGTGCCTCCGTTCGGCAGGCTGCTGAAAAAGTCCATCTGCTTTGTTGTCATCGTCGCTCCTCATTGCGGCGTACGGCAAAGAGTACGCCTCATTCCTCGCTCCCCAATTTAACTGGGGCCTCGCATATGGAGCTTTTTGAGCAGCCTGAGGTTGAGTTACTTCATGCTTAATTGAAATTATATCATACGCACTGGTCAAAACAATCTCATTATAAATTGACGGGGACGCAGTTTTCTGTTAAGAGAATTTTGAATACCAAGCGGGGTGAATTGGATGTCCAGGGATTTCAAGATG
>MGPL01000148.1:12351-13017 GCA_001797415.1 Deltaproteobacteria bacterium GWA2_55_10 | reverse complement strand
AGATAGAGGAAGCTATCGCCTCGTCTGACGCCGTTTTTCCTGAACTCAGGAAGCTCCCGGCATACAGGCGGTACGAGATCATAAGCAAGGTAGCCGTTGGGATGCGGGAGCGTGAACAGGAGCTTGCTTCAACGATAGCCCTCGAGGCGGGCAAGCCCGTAAAGGACGCCAGGGGAGAGGTAAGGCGCGCGGTCACTACATGCCAGTTGGCGGCGGAAGAGGCAAAGAGGCTTGGCGGAGAGGTCATGCCGCTGGACGTAAGCCCCGGCTCAGAAGGGCGCTTCGGTATTTTGAGGCGCTTCCCAGTAGGCCCCGTCTTCGGCATAGCGCCATTTAATTTTCCCCTGAACCTTGTCGCCCACAAGGTCGCGCCAGCGATGGCAGCGGGCAACCCCATGCTCCTGAAACCATCGCCCAAGACGCCGATTACAGCCCTTATGCTGGGCGAAATTGTCACCCAGGCGGGCTGGCCTGTGGGCGGGCTCAACATCATAAACTGCACTAATGAAGATACGCTGGCCATCTGGCAGGACCAGAGGATAAAGAAGCTCTCCTTTACCGGAAGCGCCAAAGTCGGCTGGATGCTCAAGGCTCACGCAGGGACGAGGAAGGTGACTTTAGAGCTGGGCGGTAATGCCGGGGTAATAGTGCACAACGACGCCGATA
>MGPL01000148.1:9109-12296 GCA_001797415.1 Deltaproteobacteria bacterium GWA2_55_10 | reverse complement strand
CTGCATATCCGTGCAGAGGATATATGTCGAGAGGAGCGTATTCGACGCGTTCAGGGATGAGTACCTTGCCAATTGCAGAAAGATAAAATCAGGCGACCCGCTCGACGAGGCGACCGAGCTGGGCCCGATGATAGAGGAAGAGGCGGCAAAGAGGACCGAGGAGTGGGTAAGAGAGGCCGTTTCAGACGGGGCGAAGGCGCTCCTCGGCGGCACTCGCAAGGGCAGCTTCATGGAGCCGACCGTCCTTACCAACACAAAGCCGTCCATGAGGGTCTGCGGCGAGGAGGTCTTTGCGCCGATAGTGACCCTTGAACCTTATGATGATTTCGAGGAGGCCCTCAAAGAGGTGAACAGGGGCCTGTACGGCCTCCAGGCAGGGGTATTCACAAACGACATGTCAAGGGTTCTAAGGGCCTATGAGGCCCTTGAGGTGGGCGGGGTCATTATTAACGACATACCAACTTACAGGGTCGACAACATGCCTTACGGCGGAGTCAAGATGAGCGGCTTCGGCAGGGAGGGCCTTAAATACGCTATTGAGGAGATGACCGAGCCGAGGCTCCTGGTGCTGGGCCAAAAATAAGGGCCAAGAGAGTTTTTGTAAAATCCCATTGGAAATAGAGATATTTGTCATTAAAAAACAGCCCTGAAACTGCTATAAAAAGGCGGATTTCCGGCCAAAAAAAATCTTGTATTTCATTTTTTTGTAGGTTAGTATACTGTATACAATAGAACGCAACCAACTGTTCTTATAAATCAAAATTCCTGGAAGGTGGTGATATCCATTGTCTCTTAAGATTACTGAAGACTGCGTAGCTTGCGGGGTTTGTCTGCCTGAGTGTCCTGTTAATGCAATTTCCGAGGGGGATATCTACGTTATAGACCCCAATCTTTGCGTTGAGTGCAAGGGCCATTTTGACGCGCCCAAGTGCGCTGAAGTATGCCCGGTCGATTGCTGCGTGCCTGCCTGAGGGCTTTTACGGCAAGACCCCGGGATTGAATCCGGGGCCCTGAATATGAAATCCTGAGAACCTGAAGCCAGGCTTTGATCATGATATTTACGGCAGCCCTGCCTTAACAGGCAGGGCTGACCGCATAATCTGGACGGCTTGCAATACCCCGGTATCTGGTCGGGGTTATTTTTTCTAAGGTGTATGTTCCTGTTCAAGTTTCCGAGTAGCCGCCCATAGAGGCGGGGAAGGCCCGTTATGAGAGAGTTCGCTGTTTTCTGGGGCTGCACCATACAGACCCGTTTCCCGTTCATTGAAAAATCCACCCGTCTGGTCCTGGAGAGCTTCCAGCTCCCTTACAGGGATGTCGACGGGTTCACCTGCTGTCCTGAGAAGTCGCTGGTAAACAATATCGACCACGGGGCATTTGTGCTCACGGCCGCGAGGAACGTCGCGCTTGTCGACGAGCTGGATATCGACCTCGTAAGCCCCTGCACGGGCTGTGTATCCAACCTCGCCACGGTCAAGGGCGAGCTCAACGCAAACCCCAGGGAAAAGGCAGAGGTCAACAGCCTGCTGAAGGAAGTAGGCCGCGAGTTCAAGGGCTCTTCCAGGCTGCAGCACCTCGTCCCCTTTTTCCACGACGCCGTGGGTATCCACAAGATCAGGCAGAAGATAAAGAGGGACTTTACCGGCATGCGCATCGCGCTCCACTACGGATGCCACATGATAAGGCCTTCGCACGCGCTGAAGAACGACGACCCTTTGAACCCCGTCAAGTTCGATAACCTCATCAGGGGCCTCGGGGCCGAGAGCCTGCAGTTTTCGTCCAAGCTCATGTGCTGCGGCCAGGGCCTTGACAGGGTCGACGAGCATGACCGCGCACTCGATTTCGCGCGCATAAAATTAAAAGAACTCAGGGCAATAGGCGCTGACGCGCTTGTGCTCTGCTGCCCCTCGTGCTTCCTCCAGTTCGACAACAACCAGTTCCTCATGGAGAAGGAAGGCGAGAAGCTGGGCATACCGATAATCTATTTCACGGAACTCCTGGGCCTCTCGCTCGGCTACAGCGCCGAAGAGCTCGGTATTACAAACCACAGGATAGACTGCAGCCCCTTCCTCGCCAAATGGGAGGAACTCTCTTCAAGGCCTGCGCCGTCTGTTGGCATCGAGGCCGGGCTTACCGGCCCCAATGTTTTAGGTTAAGGAGTTTTCAATATGTTGGATGCAAAGCTAAACTTCAAGCTCCTTGAGATGTGCTCCAGATGCGGGGCCTGCTATTCAATATGCCCCTCATGCATGAACATACCTGGCTACGACCCGAGGGCGGTCATAAAGGACATCTTGAATGGCGAGCACGAGAAGTGGCTTTCATCGCGCCATATCTGGGAGTGCCTGGAGTGCCATTACTGCCTTGAGATGTGCTACCAGCACTACGGCTTTGAGAACGCGATGACGGCGCTACGCAACATCGCGGCGAGAAAGGGCCTGCACCCGCCCCAGGTCAAGAGGGGCTGGGAGATGTTCGTGAAGACCAGCAGGCTCGGCGAGCCTGCCCTGCCCGCGAGGAAGAAGTTCGGCCTGCCTGAGCCCAAGGCCTCCGGCGCCGAAGAGTTCAGGAAGCTCTACGCCCTGCTGCAGGAGAGACGCGCGGCTGGTAATAAAGAGGACAAAACAAAATAAGAGGGTAAAGAAGTGAACCACAACTATCAAAAAGACATCTCGGGCTGCGGCCTTACCGGCCTCATAAGCAGGAAGAAGAGGCGCATAAGCGGCAGCGATATAGTCAAATCCCTGTGCCTCATGAACGACAGGGGCAACGGCCTGGGCGCCGGATACGCCGCCTACGGCATATACCCCGAGTTCAAGGACTTCTATGCCTTTCACATAATGTACGATGAGCCCTCGGTCAGGTTCTCGGTCGAAGAGTTCCTCAAGGCCAGCTATCACATCGAAAAGATAGAAGAGATACCGACAAGGCCCGTAAAAGCGATACTCATAAGCCCTTTGCTGGTGAGGTACTTCGTCACTCCGCTCAAGGAAAAGCTCGCCGGAGACACGCAGGAGGCCGACTTCGTGGTCAACACTGTCATGAAGGTCAACTCGGAGATCGAGGGCGCTTACATATTCAGCTCCGGCAAGAACATGGGCGCCTTCAAGGGCGTCGGAAACCCCTGTGACATCGCCGAGTTCTTCAGGATCGAGGAGTACGAGGGCTATATCTGGACGGCCCACAC
>MGPL01000148.1:2916-9096 GCA_001797415.1 Deltaproteobacteria bacterium GWA2_55_10 | reverse complement strand
AACACCCCGGGCTGGTGGGGAGGCGCTCACCCCTTTACGCTCCTCGACTGGTCGATAGTCCATAACGGCGAGATATCCTCCTACGGCATCAACAAGAGGTATCTCGAGATGTACGGCTACAAGCTCACGCTCCTTACGGACACAGAGGTCGCGGCATATCTCCTGGACCTGCTCATAAGGAGGCACGGCCTCTCCATCCCGGTTGCGTGCGCGGCGCTTGCGGCCCCCTTCTGGAAGAACATAGACGAAAAGGATGAGGCAGAGAAAGAGGCGTTGACGGCATTGAGGCTCACCTACGGCAGCGCGCTCCTGAACGGCCCTTTCTCGATTCTCTTCGGCCACAGCAAGGGCCTCGTAGGCATGAACGACAGGATAAAATTGAGGCCGCTCGTGGCCGCGATAAAGGACGACATCACCTACATGGCCTCAGAGGAATCGGCCATAAGGGCGATCTGCCCCCAGCCTGACAAGGTATGGGCGCCGAGGGCCGGAGACCCGGTCATAGTCAACCTGGAAGACTGATTGGAGGGTGCCTCTAAAAATTATTATTTTTAGAGGCACCCTGGAAGAATTCATTTAATAGAGAAGGCGTGCCGTTTAAGTAAACGGTCAGAGATGGAGGAAGTTAGAGATGTTCAAGAGCCTTGCGCCGCCTGAGTATCTGGCGACAATAGACAGGGTAAAATGCATAAGGTGCAAAAGGTGCATCCAGAACTGCGGCTGGGGTGTCTACTCCTGGGGCGGGGACAAGGTGCTCATCGACACATTCAAATGCGTTAAATGCCTGAGGTGCTATCACTACTGTCCTGAAGAGGCCATAGAGATAAAGGACAACCCGACGAAGTTCAAGGAGAACGCCTACTGGAACTTCCATACCATAAGGAATATAAAGAAGCAGGCTGAGACGGGCGGAATCCCGCTTACTGGCATGGGCAGCGACAAGCCCTACACCATACTCTTCGACAACCTCCTTATAGACGCGTGCCAGGTTACGAACCCTTCCATCGACCCCTTGAGGGAGCCGATGGAGCTTCGCACCTATCTGGGCAAGAAGCCATCACACGTCAAGGTCGAGAAGACCAAAGACGGCAAGTTGAAGCTCGCCGAGCCGCTGCCCCCGCAGATCAAGCTCGACGTGCCGATCATATTCTCGCCCATGTCCTTCGGGTCGATCAGCTTGAACGCGCAGAAGGTGCTCGCGATGGCCGCCAAGGCCTGCGGCATTGTGATGAACACGGGCGAGGGCGGACTTCACGAGGACCTCATGCCCTACAAGGACAATGTCATCGTCCAGGTCGCTTCAGGCAGGTTCGGCGTAACCCCGGAGTACCTGAACGCCGGCGTGGCCGTAGAGATAAAGATAGGCCAGGGCGCGAAGCCCGGCATAGGCGGCCACCTGCCCGGTGAGAAGATACCGCTTGAGGTCGCGAGGACCAGGATGATCCCCGTCGGCACGGACGCTCTCTCTCCGGCGCCGCAGCACGACATCTACTCCATTGAGGACTTGAGGCAGCTCATCTACGCTATAAAAGAGGCGACCAACTATAAGCCCGTCTCTGTCAAGATAGCGGCAGTGCATAACGTCGCTGCCATCGCTTCGGGCATAGTAAGGGCGGGCGCCGACATCGTCTACCTGGACGGCTTCAGGGGCGGCACAGGGGCCGCGCCCTCGATAATAAGGGACCACCTCGGCATACCCATCGAGCACGCCATTGCCGCGGTCGACGACAGGTTGAGGCAGGAAGGCATAAGGAACGAGGCCTCCATTATCGCGGCAGGCGGCATAAGGTCGAGCGCCGATGCCGCAAAGGCCATCGCCCTCGGCGCGGACGCCGTAGGCATAGCGACGGCGGCCCTCATAACGATGGGCTGCACCACCTGCGGCAAGTGCTACACCGGCAATTGCTCGTGGGGCATCACCACGCAGAGGCCCGAGCTTACAGCAAGGCTCGACCCCGAAGTCTACGCGGAGAGGCTCACGAACCTCATACACGCGTGGACGCACGAGCTCAAGGAGATACTCGGAGCGCTCGGCATCAATTCAATAGAGAGCATGAGGGGCAACAGGGAGAGGCTCCGCGGAATCGGCCTCGATTCGGCGATGCTCGACATACTCGGCGTAAAGCCTGCCGGAAGGTAAGCAATAGCTTTCATATCCAGGTACTGAGAGGAACTGAAGATGGTGGAAATAGACGCAAAAGGCGCATACTACCGCGATCTCAACAAGAAGGTCCGCGAGGCCGTTGAGAAGGGCGAGAAGGAAATAGTCCTCAAGAACGTCAACGGCCAGTACTATATAGGCGACGGTCTCAGGGGCAAGAGCACGATCGTCGTAGAGGGCGTGCCCGGCAACGACCTGGCGGCCTTCATGGACGGCCCCACGATAAGGATAAAGGCCAATGCCCAGGACAACATAGGCAACACCATGAACAGCGGCAAGGTCATCGTCGAGGGCAACGCCGGGGACGTCTTGGGCTACGGCATGAGAGGCGGCAAGCTCCATATCCGCGGCAGCGTTGGCTACAGGGTCGGCATACACATGAAGGGCAACAAGAAGCAGGCCCCCACCATAGTCGTGGGCGGCACGGCCGGGGACTTTTTCGGCGAGTACATGGCAGGGGGCGTCCTTGTGCTCCTGGGCCTTTCCAATGACGGAGAGCCGCTGGTAGGCGACTACCTCGGCACCGGCATGCACGGCGGCGCCATATACATAAGGGGAGAGGTCGAGAAGAAGAACTGCGGCGCAGAGGTCGGAGTGCTCGAGCTCGATGATGAGGACAAGAAGGTATTGAAAGAGGTCCTTACCGATTACTGCTCTGACCTCGGGCTAAAGCTCGAAGATATCATGTCAAAGGGCTTTAAAAAGCTGGTCCCGGTCTCGGCGAGGCCGTACGGAAATTTATACGCTTACTAACCAGGCAGATGAAAAAGGCCCATCTGCTTTGTTGGCCTCAAAGCGAGTCACTGCGGCGTACGGCAAAGAGTACGCCTCATTCCTCGCTCCCCGATTTAACCGGGGCCTCGCATCTGGACCTTTTTGAGCAGCCTGGATGAGTTTTTAACAAGCATTTTAGATTGAAAAATCGATTAAATACCCGAAAAAGCCCTCTTTCGAGGGCTTTTTTTTGACTTTTTCAGGGCTGGGCAGGGGCTTTGGTCACAGAAAGACCCCAAAGAACACAAACCTATTATCCCTTGACTTACAGGGCATAAAAAAAGTAATATATTAATGAACCGGAGGGTTTTTGGATGGCGCTGGATAGATTCGAAAGGCTGGAAGAGGGTCTGACCCGCCTTCTGGCCGCCTACGAGACGCTTGCAGCTGAAAAAGAGGGTTTCAAAGAGGTCCTGGCTGCAAAGGACCTTGAAATTGCCGAACTGAAGTCAAAGCTCAATAAGCTCGAGGGCGAGAGGGACGAGGTCCGGGAAAAGGTGGACGGCCTTCTCGAGAAGCTCGAGAGCCTTATACAGGGCGCGTGAGGCGGATTTGAAGAAGGTCAGCGAACTCAGGATCTACGGCCACAGACTTACGGTCAAAAGCGAAGAAGGCGAAGAATATTTGCGAGCCGTTGAAGATTACCTTAACACTAAGATAGAGGAGGTAAAGGAGAACACAAAGGCAGTATCGACTTTGGATCTGGCGCTTTTAGCCGCCCTCAACATCACCGGCGAGGTCATCAAGTCAAAGGAGATACTCGAAAGGCTGGGAAGGAAATCCGAAGAGCTTGCTCAAAAGATAGATAGAAGGCTGGTCTGAAGCCTTCCCCCCTGCCAGGTTTGTGATCGGTCAGTGTATTTAGAACCAATACTCTGAAAGAGGGAGCCTTCACTGGCATGCGGCCGGCATGTCCCCTTGCGGGAAAACCGAAAGCTGCCACAGGGCGCCCACCTGTTTAAGGCAGGTTCAAAATAACTTTCGACACGGCTGGTGCGGGGGGGACGCAAATTCAAACGGGGGCTCAGTTGAGCCCGAGGCCGATTAAGATAACATCGATTCAAAAACGTTTTTTCAAAGAAGAAAAAACCGGTAGATGTGAGGAACATAGAGCACCAGGCATCATAGTCCGCGCCAGCCGGACGCAAAACCCTTTTTTTCCTGTCTTCAAAGCTCTCTTCTCCGACCCTTCCTTTCAAAGGTCAATGACGAAGTATGCCGAAAAAAAGCTCTTGAGAAGCCGTCTTCTCGAGGCCAGAAGGTCGCTGCCGTTCGAGGATGTCTTCTCGCTCAGTAAAAAGGCGCAAAGGAGGCTCCTGGGCACGCGCTTTTTCAGGGACTCCGGAAGGCTCGCGCTCTATTCGAGCTTCGCAAACGAGGTCCTCACCGACGAGGTCTTCAAGCACGCCGTAGAGGCCGGGAAAGAGGTTTTCTATCCGAGGGTCTCTCTGGAAGGGATAAGGTTCCTGAGGGTAAAAGAGCTCGATGAGCTCACCCCCGGAGCGTACGACCTTAGAGAGCCGACAGAAGGCTTTGAGGCCGCGGGGCCGGAGAGTTTCGACCTCATAGTCATACCAGGGGTCGCCTTCGATGAGTCCGGCGGCAGGATAGGGTTCGGCAAAGGCCATTATGACATGGCGCTCAAGGGCGCAACATGCCCCATAGTGGCTCTGGCTTACGAGTTCCAGGTTCTGAAAACAAAGATCCCCATTGAGCCTCATGACGTATACGTCTCGGCGATAATCACCGAGGAGCGGACAGTAGTGACGGGGGCTCTCAGGGGACGCAAAGGGGAGGAGCATGATGCCTGAAACGGCGCTTCTCCGGCCCCTATCAAATACACGGCAGAAAGGGGTAGCCCGATATGGAATTTTCGACCATCGTTATCATTGCGGCAGTTGCGGCTTTTGCGATTATCATAGGGGTCGGAATCGGTTTCATCATAAAGAAGAAGTTGGAGGAAAGCAGCATCGAGACCGGCAGGAAGACCGCCGGATCCGTTGTCGCTGACGCGAAAAAAGAGGCTGATAACATAAGGAAGTCGGCCGAGCTTGAGGCCAAGGACCTGATCTTCCAGGGCAAGACCGAGTTCGAGAAGGAGACCAGGGAGAGAAGGAAGGAACTGCAGGCCCTTGAGAGAAGGGTCCAGCAGAAAGAAGAGAACCTCGACAAGAAGTTCGAGTCCATTGATAGGAAAGAGGCCGAGTTCCAGAAGAGGGAGAAGACGGTCGCCGGCCAGGAGAAGAAGCTCGCCGACATGGATGTAGAGCTCCAGGGCGTGATAGCGGATCAGAAGTCCAGGCTGGAAGAGTTAGCCGGCATCTCTGCCGAAGAGGCCAAGAGGATGCTCCTCGAGAATATGGAGAACGAGGCCAAGCACGAGGCCGGAAAGCTCATAAAGAGGATAGAGGAAGAGACAAAGGCCGAGGCAGACAAGAAGGCCAAGGAGATAATAGCGCTTGCCATACAGAGGTACTCCGGCGAGTATGTCGCCGAGAGGACCGTTTCGGTCGTTAATTTGCCCAGCGACGAGATGAAGGGGCGCATCATAGGCAGGGAGGGCCGCAACATCAGGGCAATCGAAGCCGCGACCGGCATAGACATCATAATAGACGACACTCCTGAGGCCGTCATACTCTCCGGCCACAACCCGGTGAGAAGGGAGATAGCCAAGCTCTCGCTTGAGAGGCTCATAACCGACGGCAGGATACACCCTTCCCGTATAGAAGAGATAGTCTCCAAAGTCGAGTCGGAGGTAAACCAGGCCATAATGGAAGCCGGAGAGAGGGCGATATTCGACACAGGCCTCCACGGCATCCATAAGGAGATACAGAAGCTCATAGGAAGGCTCAAGTTCAGGACGAGCTACGCGCAGAACGTCTACTCGCATTCGATGGAGGTCGCGTTCATCTGCGGCGTCATGGCTTCAGAGCTGGGCCTGCCCACCAAGATAGCGAGGAGGGCCGGGCTTCTGCATGATATAGGCAAGGCTGTTGACCACGAGATAGAGGGCCCGCACGCGGCCATAGGCGCTGACCTCGCCAAGAAGTACGGCGAGTCCGCGAAGATAGTCTCGGCGATAGGCCAGCACCACGACGACACGCCGGACTCGGTCTTCGGCATCCTCGTCCAGGCCGCTGACACGCTCTCAGCCGCAAGGCCGGGAGCGAGGAAGGAGATGCTCGAGAGCTACATAAAGAGGCTCGAGGACCTCGAGAAGATAGCCAAGGGCTTCACCGGCGTGG
>MGPL01000148.1:0-2787 GCA_001797415.1 Deltaproteobacteria bacterium GWA2_55_10 | reverse complement strand
CGGGACAGATAAAGGTCACGGTCATAAGGGAGTCCAGGGCAGTAGACTTCGCGAAGTAGACAGGCATGAAATAAGTCCATCTGCTTGTCGAGTCGCGGCAGAAGCGGCGTCGCAAAAGAGTACGCCTCATTCCTCGCTCCCCGATTTAACCGGGGCCTCGCATATGGCGCTTATTTGAAGCCTGACGCAACGAAGGTTAAGAGTTCCCCCTTTGAACCAAAGGGGGAACTCTTTTTATACCATTGCAGAATAGAACGGTGATGCCGAATCAAATGGAAGATCTCAAAGTACTTTTCATAGGCGATATCGTCGGGCGTCCCGGCAGGCTCGCCGTGCGGGAGCTCCTGCCCAGGCTTGTGGGCCAGCACGCCCCTGACCTTGTCATCGCGAACGGGGAGAACTCATCTGGCGGCTTTGGCATAACGGCAGAGACGGCAGAGGATTTAAAGAAGCTCCATATCGACGTCATCACCTCCGGAAATCACATCTGGGACAAGAAAGACATATACGACTACATACGCACCGAGAGGCGGCTTCTTCGTCCGGCGAACTACCCGCAGGGCACGCCTGGAGTTGGCTGGGGCGTATACGAGTGCGCATCTGGCGCGAAGATAGGCGTTGTAAACCTCATGGGCAGGGTCTTCATGGACTGTCTCGAGTGCCCGTTCAGGACAGGCGCGGAGCTTGTAAGGAAGATAAAGGAACAGACGCCGATAGTCATCGTGGACATCCACGCTGAGGCCACCTCAGAGAAGATGGCGCTCGGGTGGCATCTCGACGGGCTCGCGAGCGCCATTATTGGCACGCACACGCATGTGCAGACATCCGATGAGAGGGTGCTGCCCGGCGGCACCGCCTTTATCACTGACGCGGGCATGACAGGGCCCACGGATTCCGTAATAGGCGTGAAAAAGGAGCTGGTACTGGAGAGGTTCCTCGGGCAGATGCCGGTGAGGTTCGACGTGGCCACAAAGGGCGTTGAATTGCAGGGCGCGGTAGTGACAATAGGCCGCGAGGACGGCCGGGCAACCAAGATCGAACGCATAAAGATGCCTTTACAGGCATGAAATAAGTCTATCTGCTGCGTTGGCCTCAAAGCGAGTCGCTGCGACGTACATGAAGAGTACGACTCGCTCCTCGACGCCTCGCATATGGAGCTTTTTGAGCAGCCTGAATAAATCTGTACTGTTTACAATCAATCAGAATAAATAAAAATCGCAGGCCTATTTAAAAAAATGGATCCGAAAAAACAGCTTGAGATAATCAAGAGAGGCGCCTCGGGGATAATAACCGAGGGCGAGCTATTGAAAAAACTCCAGACCTCAGAGGCAAAGGGCAGGCCTCTGCGTATAAAGGCGGGCTTTGACCCGACCGCGCCTGACCTGCACCTCGGGCACACGGTCCTCATCCAGAAGCTCAGGCAATTTCAGGAGCTCGGCCATCATGTGCTACTCCTCATAGGCGACTTCACGGGCATGATAGGCGACCCTACCGGAAAGAGCGAGACGAGAAAGCCGCTCACAAGGGAAGATGTAAAGGCTAACGCGAAGACATATACATCACAGGCCTTCAAGATACTCGACGAGAAAAAAACAGAGGTCGTCTTCAACAGCGAATGGATGGAGCGCCTTACGTCAGTCGACATGATAAGCCTTGCTTCGAGGTACACGGTCGCAAGGATGCTCGAGAGAGATGATTTTCAGAAGAGGTATTCCGAGGGCAGGCCCATCGCGATACACGAATTCATCTACCCGCTCATACAGGGCTACGACTCCGTGGTGCTCAAATCAGATGTCGAGCTCGGAGGCACTGACCAGCTCTTCAACCTGCTTGTAGGCAGGGAACTTCAGCGCGAGATGGGGCAGGAGCCCCAGGCTGTCATCACGATGCCTCTCCTCGAGGGAACAGACGGCGTGCAGAAGATGAGCAAGTCGCTCGGCAACTACATCGGTATAACGGAGCCGCCCGGACAGATATTCGGCAAGGTGATGAGCATCTCTGACGAGCTCATGATGCGCTACTACGAGCTCCTCTCAAGCGCCGGCGCGGAGCGCCTGGAGGAGATAAGAAGAGGCTTGGCGCACCCGAGAGACGCGAAGGAAGCGCTCGCGGTCGAGCTTACGGCAAGGTACTGGGGCGAGGCCCAAGCAGAGAGCGCGAAAGAGGAATTCAAGGCCGTATTCAAGAAGCGCGAGGTGCCCGATGAGGTCGAGGAAGTGACTCTGGCCGCGGCAGAGGGGCGTGGCATTGCAAAGGCGATGGTAGCCGCTAAACTCGCGGGATCCACGTCAGAGGCGAAGAGGCTCATCGAGCAGGGCGGAGTCAAGGTGGACAATGAAAAGGTGATTGACTGGAAGATGAAACTGCCCGCAGGAAAGCAGGTCCTGGTGCAGGTGGGCAAGAGGTTTTTCAGGCGGATCTCGTTTTCGTAAAAGCAGGGCTTGCAATCGCATGCACTCCCGTGATATAAGAACTCTCCCTGAACAGGTGCCCTGGCCAGCAAATAAGCCGCCCTGAAAAAAGTTTCAAAAAAGTAGTTTTTCCTGTTGACAGGGTCTTAGGTATAAGTTATATTCATAGACCCTGCTGGGAAATCAGGCCCTGAAACAAAGAGTAAAAAAATGCAGTGCGGGCCAAAAAAGTATTGACAGGGTTTTTCAGGTAGATATAATAGACGGATTCGCTACGGCAAAAGCAACTCGCAGTATCCCTTGCATGGGAATAGGCGAAATGATATTCTAAAATTGTCAGATGTATCTGCTCTTTGAAAACTAAATAGCAAGCACA
>MGPL01000147.1:5570-5696 GCA_001797415.1 Deltaproteobacteria bacterium GWA2_55_10 | reverse complement strand
AGCTTCTTCTCCTCCCCGCTTATGGAGTTGATAAGGGGCTTGCCGTCGCAAGCCTTCAGGCCAGCGAGCACCGCATCGGGGTTTGACGAGTCGATCACAATCGGCAGCTTCGAGTTGCCGTTCACG
>MGPL01000147.1:5302-5429 GCA_001797415.1 Deltaproteobacteria bacterium GWA2_55_10 | reverse complement strand
GCAAGCGCCTTCCTGCCAGTGGGGTTTATCCTCTCGCCGATTATTATCGGCGCGTATATGCCGCCGTAGAGCGTAAACGATGTCCTCGATGAAAGGGCCGTAAAACCGGTCTTTCCCGGCGCAACCG
>MGPL01000147.1:3556-5292 GCA_001797415.1 Deltaproteobacteria bacterium GWA2_55_10 | reverse complement strand
CCTGAAGGCAGAGCCCATCTTATGTATATGCTCTGGCGTCGTTCCGCAGCAGCCGCCAAGTATCTTTACTCCTGAATCAACGAGCTTCGGCACATACGCCGCCATCTCATCAGGGGAGGCCGGGAAGACCGTCTCTGTTCCTTTCAGGACAGGTATGCCTGCGTTCGGCTGCGCTATCAAGGGGATTGAACATACCTTTGACATCGCGAGCAGGGCCTTGTAGATGCCCTCTATGCCAAGTGAGCAGTTCGCGCCTATGCAGGCGGCCCCGAGGGCCTCTGCCATGATCGCGAAGGATTCCGGAGGAGTGCCCAGGACAGTCCTCATGGTCTCGTCAAAGGTCATGGTGGCAACGACCGGCAACCCTGACGCCCTCGCGCCCATGATGGCCGCCTTCATCTCGCGGATGTCCATCATGGTCTCGATGATGATGAGGTCTGCCCCGCCCTCTTTCAAGGCCGCGGCCTGCTCGGTGAAAATGGCCAGTGCATCGTCAAATGGCATATCGCCCACAGGCTCGACGAACCTGCCTGTAGGACCAAGCCCGCCCGCGACGAATCTGTCTCCGGCTGCCTCGCGGGCGCACCTTGCGGCCGCCATGTTTATCTCCCTGAGCTTCGAACCGAGATCATACTCATTGAGCTTTGCCCTGTTCGCCCCGAAGGTGTTGGTCGTGACTACGTCCGAACCGGCCTCTATGTAGGCCGTATGCACCTTTTTCACAAGGCCGGGGTCCTTGAGGCATAGCTCGTCAGGGCACCCGCCGGGCTTCAATCCCAGCTTCTGGAGCATGGTCCCTGTTGCGCCGTCAAAGACGAGCGGCCTTGAGGACATGGCTGACAGAAAGTCGCGCATTAATTATCTCCCGAGTGAAATAAACAATAAGCAATTGTAACCATTTATCTTTCCGCCCGCAAGTGCATTGACACATCTTGCGCTTTACCAAAAGCAGTTTATGATTAAAAATGCGCTCTCATATCCTGAGGATAATCTTTCTTTCATTCCCCCTGCTCTTGCAGGCATGCGACAGGCAGTACCTCTTTGAGCGCCCCGGCGAGGAGGTAAAAGAGGAGAAGCCCCTCTGGTGGGTGCTTCAACATAAGGATCCCTACTCCAGAAATCTCGAATACGAGGACAAGTGGTACAGCTACGAGGCCGAGTTCAGGTACATAAGGCCGGGCGAGGATATATTCAGGACCCCTCTTTTCGCCCAGTGCCCGATAGAGAGCGCCAGGTACAAGGTTACAGACAAAAGCACCGGCGAGGTGGTGCGCCGTGAGACCCTCACCCAGATACCGTGCGGTACCTGCCACAGAAGATAATTCTGTTTGAAACGGGCCAAAAAGTGATATAATCCGGACATCTACTTAGCTGGGCATGGATTATAGAGTCATAGCCCCAGGGCCGCCGGAAGCGGCAGGATCAGGAACAACGAGGGACAAAAAGAATCTGCTTCTCAGGCACAGGTTGTCCGGACTTTTAGTTCTATCTTATTACCGCATCTACCGCCGAAGCGACTCCTGCATTGAAGCGCGCCTCAGGAAGACCTCAAGTCCGAAGTTCCCATCCGAAATCACGAAATCATATGTAGGCCAGGTAAGAGGTAACCGTCATGCGCCTGCTGCAGCACTATTTTAACAGCCTGCACCTTTTTTGCAGGCTGCGCTCGCTGGGGTTGAGCAAACCCAAGGCTCTGCGTATGTGCCGCGTATGGGAGAAGGTCATGCACCCGTACA
>MGPL01000147.1:878-3425 GCA_001797415.1 Deltaproteobacteria bacterium GWA2_55_10 | reverse complement strand
AAGTCCAGCTTCCTGGCCGCCCTCTCCATCTCCCTCTTCATCGACTTAATGAGCTGCGGCAGCTCGTGCGGCGGTATGTACTCCTCTGTCCTATCAGCCGCTATGGGCACCGTATAATAATCTCCCTCGTAAATGGAGCCAAGGACGTCCTTTATCCTGCTCTTTATCGTCTCGGGCGTGATGTTGTTGGCCTTGTTGTAGGCTGATTGCTTCTCGCGCCTTCTCGTGGTCTCGTTCATGGCAGCCTGCATGGACCGCGTTATCTTATCTGCATAGAGTATCACCCTGCCGTTCACGTTCCTCGCGGCCCTTCCGCAGGTCTGGATGAGGGAGCGTTCCGAGCGCAGAAAGCCTTCCTTGTCAGCGTCCAATATGGCTACGAGCGACACCTCTGGTATGTCAAGCCCTTCCCTCAGGAGGTTTATGCCTATGAGCACGTCGAAGCCGCCCATGCGGAGATCCCTTATTATCTCCACCCTCTCCAAAGTCTCTATGTCAGAGTGCAGGTACTTGACCTTTATTCCAAGCTCGGCGTAGTACTGCGTCAGGTCCTCTGACATCCTCTTTGTCAGGGTCGTTACAAGCACCCTCTCGCCGCACTTGAGCCTCTTTCTTATCTCTCCAAGCAGGTCGTCCACCTGGCTTGTGGCAGGCCTTACCTCTATTTCCGGGTCCATGAGTCCGGTCGGCCTGATTATCTGCTCCGCTATATTGCCGTCCGCCATCCTGTACTCGTACTCGCCCGGCGTGGCCGAGACATAGACGACCTGGTTTATCCTCCTTGAGAACTCATCGAACTTCAATGGCCTGTTGTCTACCGCAGAGGGCAGCCTGAAGCCGTACTCGACGAGGGTCTTCTTCCTGGACATGTCGCCGTGGTACATGCCGTTCAACTGGGGCACGGTTATGTGGCTCTCATCGAGAAGGAGGAGGTAATCTTTTGGAAAATAATCTATGAGCGTATAGGGCGGCTCGCCCGGCAGCCTGCCTGAGATGTGCCTTGAATAGTTCTCTATTCCAGGGCAGTACCCCATCTCCTGGAGCATCTCTATATCGAAGAGCGTCCTCTGCTCGATCCTCTGGGCCTCAAGGAGCCTGTTCTGGCCCTTGAGCTCCTGCAATCTCTCCCGAAGCTCGACCCTTATGGTCTCTATGGCCCTTGTAAGATTGTCCCTTGTCGTAACATAATGGCTGGCAGGGTGTATTAGCGCCTTCTCCACCTTTCTCAGAGGCTTGCCGCGGAGCGGGTCTATCTCCGAGATCGATTCGATGATGTCGCCGAAGAACTCGAACCTCAAGGCGGTCTCAGCCTCGTAGACCGGGAAGACATCGACGACGTCGCCCCTCACCCTGAATGTGCCGCGGTGGAAGTCGATATCGTTCCTTGCGTACTGCATCTCGACGAGCTTTTTCAGTATGACCGCCCTGTCCGTCTCCATGCCTCGCTCGGCATAGACATGCATCGACCCGTAGTCATCGGGCGAGCCGATTCCATAGATGCACGAGACAGAGGCCACGATGATGACGTCTGTCCGCGTAAGGAGAGAATGGGTGGCCGAGTGCCTGAGCTTGTCTATCTCGTCGTTTATGGCCGCGTCCTTCTCTATGAAAGTGTCTGTCGTAGGTACGTATGCCTCTGGCTGGTAATAATCGTAGTACGATACGAAATACTCTACAGCGTTCTCGGGGAAGAGGTCCCTGAACTCGGCGAAGAGCTGGGCAGCGAGGGTCTTGTTCGGCGCGATGACCAGGGCAGGCCTGCCGAGTTCCTCTATGACCTTTGCCGCGGTAAAGGTCTTGCCGGAGCCTGTAACGCCCAGGAGCACCTGGTGCTTCTCGCCATTTCTCGCCCCTTTGATAAGGCGCTCTATGGCAGCCGGCTGATCGCCCTTGGGCGACATTTCCGTGTTTATCTTGAACGGCGCGCTTCTCTTATCCATATAATCCCTTGTTATTACTGCATAATTCCTTAAACGCAGTACCTTAGAAGATAGCACGAAACGGGGGTACTGTAAATATACGGCCTGAAAGCTGTTTTATTAGAAAATAATTCAAATTCCCGCGGCCTTGTGCTATTTTTAATGTTTATGGCTGCCTCTAAAAATTAGGAATTTTTTCTGAGGTCAAGGAAGGACGGAAATAAAAAGCGCAGCATATGTAGTAGTATATGTGAGCATTTTTATTTTCGCCCTGACACAGAGATCAGGAAAAATAACAATTTTTAGAGCCAGCCTTGCGCCAAACCGGCGCCAAGGAGCCATAGTTGATGGATTACAAGGAGACCCTTAACCTTCCCAAGACCGATTTTCAGATGCGGGCAGAGCTCCCCAAAAAAGAGCCTGAGACGCTAAAGGCATGGGAGGACTCCGGGCTTTACGGGAAGATAATGGAGACCGGCAAGGCCAGGCCCAAATACACCCTGCATGACGGCCCCCCTTACGCCAACGGCAACATACATATCGGCCACGCGCTCAATAAGATCCTGAAGGACATCATCGTAAAGAGCCGCTTCATGTCAGGCTTCTCGACAGACTATGTGCCTGGCTG
>MGPL01000147.1:0-840 GCA_001797415.1 Deltaproteobacteria bacterium GWA2_55_10 | reverse complement strand
CCGTACCTCACAATGGACTTCGGTTACCAGGCGTCCATACTGCGCGAGCTTGGCAAATTCGCGTCAGCCGGACTCGTCTACAAGGGCAAGAAGCCGGTGCACTGGTGCTCTTCGTGCCGGACCGCGCTCGCCGAGGCAGAGGTCGAGTACTATGACAAGACCTCGCCTTCGATATATGTCAGGTTCGAGATGGACAAGGCAGAGCTTGAAAACAGGCTCGGAGTCAGCATCCCCGACCAAAAGGCCTATATCGTCATCTGGACAACGACCCCCTGGACAATACCGGCAAACCTTGCGGTCGCGCTTCACCCGGAGCTCGATTATGTTCTCGTATCCGTAAACGGCTCGGCTTACATCCTTGCAGAAGGCCTTCTTGAGGATGTCTCGAAGAAGCTCGGCTGGGAAGGCCCGACCGTACTTAAAAAATTCCGCCAGGATGGGCTCAAGGGGCTCAAGGCGCTCCATCCGTTTATCGACAGGCCCTCGCCCCTGCTTCCGGGCGAGCATGTCACGCTGGAGGCGGGCACCGGTGTCGTCCACATAGCCCCTGGCCACGGCCAGGAGGACTACGAGCTCGGGCTCAAGTTCGGCCTCGAGATCTACAACCCCGTGGACAACGCCGGAAAGTTCATGCAGGTCGTACCTGAATTCGCCGGACAGCATGTCTTCAAGGCAAACGACGCCATTGTGGAGCTTCTGAAATCGAACGGCTCGCTGCTCCTCAAAGAGGATATAAAGCACTCATACCCGCACTGCTGGAGGTGCAAGTCTCCCATTATATTCAGGGCGACAGAGCAGTGGTTCGCCTCGATGGAGGCCGGGGAGCTCAGAAATAAGGCG
>MGPL01000146.1:3955-5198 GCA_001797415.1 Deltaproteobacteria bacterium GWA2_55_10 | reverse complement strand
TGGCGTCAGCATCAATTTGAGGTTATGCGCCTTTATCATCAGGGGTTCAAGGTTGACGACGTCCTGAATGTTATAGGCGAGCAGGGTCTCAAGAGCCTTTGGGTTCTTGTTCCGCCTGTAGTCCCTCCACAGGAGCACGGCGAAATAGCCGTCAACACCCTTCAGCTCGCCCCGATCAATGCCTATGAGCTTCTCGCAGCCTTTAAGGCCGCCCTTGAAGCCCAGGTCGCGGAGCGTATACCGGAGGTCAATATGGGCATGAGGGAGCTTTATACCCATGTGGCTCTCTATGAAGGGTATGTCAAAGCACTTGCCGTTATAGGTTACGAGGAGCTTGTAGTCGAATATATCCTCCTTGAAATCATCGAGGTTCTCGCCCTTTATGTAATAGCGGACCCTTTTGCCGTCATAGAGCGAGATGGCGGTTATGTATCCGTGCGGGCCTACGTAGCCGTTTGTCTCAATATCGATATAGGCGACATCGTCCCGGAAATCAGAGAACAGCCGCCACGATTCCTTCGGGGGAAGCGTGCTGCCGAAATAGCCCGGGTCGCGCAACTCGAATGATCGGCGCGATTCCTCAATTGTCGATTGGAAGGTCCCCTCGGCCTTTTTTCTCAACTTGAACGAGCCGAGCGGGGAATTCCAGTCAAGGATGCCCGAGTTCCAGAGCCTCTTCTCGGTCTTTGTCCCCACGCCGGGGATATGGCAGAAGGTGTGCTTTAGCATCCCGCCTATTCTATCATGGATGAATTGGCGCAAAAAGCAAAACAATGGCATGCTTTAAGGAAAAATTGCATGTTCCCCGGAGAGCCAATGATAATACTTGTTCACGGCGGCGCAGGCTCCAAAAGGCCCCTTAAAAAGGCGCTAAAAGGCCTTGGCGAGGCCCTCGAAGCTGGTTTTACGGCGCTTGCGGACGGCGGGGATAGTCTTGAGGCGGTTATCAAGGCAATAGTCCTGATGGAGGACTCGGGTCTTTTCAACGCGGGTGCGGGCGGTAACCTGCAGCTTGACGGCAGGATGAGGCTCGATGCGTCAATAATGGAAGGCAGGGGGCTGCAGGCAGGGGCGATAATCGGGCTTGAGGGGTACAGGAACCCGATACTGGCCGCGCGGGTTACGATGGGGCTGCCGAACAAGGTATTTACCAATATCGGGGCCTCAAGGCTGGCGCGAAAAACCGGCCTTAAGAGGCTTGGCCCGCCCTCAGGGAGGGCCCTGACCCGCTTAAAAAAGGCAA
>MGPL01000146.1:3194-3903 GCA_001797415.1 Deltaproteobacteria bacterium GWA2_55_10 | reverse complement strand
CGCGGTCGCCGTCGACAGCATGGGTAACCTCGCGGCAGGCTCATCCACCGGCGGCGTCCTTGCAATGCTGCCCGGAAGGGTAGGGGACACGCCCCTCATAGGCTCAGGCATCTATGCTGAAAACAGGTTTGGGGCTGTCTCATGCACTGGACAGGGCGAGGACATACTGAGGCTGTGCCTTGCCAAAGAGGTCTGCATGCGAATGGAGGAGATGGATGCGCAGAGGGCTGCATTGAGCGCGCTCCGGCGGCTCAAGGGAATTGGAGGCCAGGCAGGACTGTTGGCTCTCGATAGAAAAGGCAAAGCAGCGATCTGCCATACGACGGACTTCATGCCAGCCGGCGTGGCGGATAGAAAGGGGATAAGGGTGAAAGAGGGATTCAGGCGGGTTTGACATTCACCCTCCCGTCAAGGGAGGGGAAGTAAAACTTTTGTAGGTTCAGGGTTCCACCCTGAACCCGAAGGTTCGTGAGTGCTAATACGAATTTTCGGGTTCAATTTATAAAATTGAACCCTATGAGGTTTCCCTACCCCTTTATCGCCCCAAGCACCTCGTCCACATGGCCCGCCACCTTTACCTTCCGCCATGCCTTTACCAGGACTCCTTTTTCGTCTATGAGAAAGGTCGAGCGTATTATACCCATGCTGTTCTTGCCGTACATCGTCTTCTCGCCCCACGCGCCGTAGGCGTTCGCCGCTGCCTTGTCCG
>MGPL01000146.1:369-3105 GCA_001797415.1 Deltaproteobacteria bacterium GWA2_55_10 | reverse complement strand
GCGTCTTTCTTGAGCTTGGCCATATTGTCCCTGAAGTCGCAGGCCTCCTGCGTGCAGCCGGGCGTATTGTCCCTGGGGTAAAAATAGAGGACGACCTTTTTCCCCTTCAGATCCTTTAGCGAGAACTTCTTCTCGGCGCCGTCCTCGTCAATGCCCGGCAGGTTGAAATCAGGCGCCTTGGAACCCTCTGATATCATGTAGAGACTCCTTTAATTTAAAAATTCACCCGACCATCATGTACACCATCTCGGATTCCATGCCAACCTCTATTATAGCGTGCTCTTCTCCCGGCTCTACTACAAGCAGGTGGCCTGGTAAAAGTTTCGCGGGCTCGCCATTGACACTGAATGTAATCGCGCCCCGTACGCAGTAAAATATCTCCGTTGTCTCCGGGTGCGTGTGCGCGAAGGCCGTCGCGCCCTGGTTAAGGATAATATGGCTTATGTGCCTGAGGCAGGAGACACCTTCAGGGAAAACCACCTTCTTTTTAAGCTCGGGGTTGTGGGTAACCGGGCGCTCCGGCGCTGACTCAAGGGTGTAGTGCTTCATGTGGAAGAGGATATCTGATAGATAGCCTCATTTCAACCCGCCACCTCGGTTGGGAAGGGAGTTGCTTCGACAGCGCCGATGCCGAGCTGGCCAGAGGTATTGAGCCCCCAGCACAGGACGCGGTTACTGGAGAGCCTCGCGCATGAGTGGAATAGGCCGGTGGTGACCTCTACTGCCGTTGTGATGCTGCCAGCCTGGACAGGCACGATGCTGGTCGTGCTCGAAGCGCCTGCGCCCGGAGGAACGAAGCCCACATTTGACGCGGAACCGAGCTGGCCGTTCGAGTTATCACCCCAGCAGAATACCCTTCCTGTGGAGAGCGTTGCGCAGGAGTGCACAAAACCCGCTGCCGCGCCGGTTGCGCCAGATATGCCGGAGACGGAAATGGGCGTATCCGATGTCGTACGGTTCGAGAGGGGAATTGTAGCAAGGAGCGTCCAGAAGCCGCCGAGCTGGCCAGCGATATTGTCTCCCCAGCAGCTCACGGTCCCGGTATTTATCACGGCGCAGGTGTGGTTTGTGCCTGCCTCGATAGAGACGGCGTTCGCAAGCCCGGACACTGTCACCGGCGTGCTTGAGCTTGACCCTGTGATGAGGCCGGTATTGCCGAGCTGATCAAGCGCATGAGAGCCCCAGCAGCGCGCGCTTCCGTCAGATAGCCTCGCGCAGGTATGGCCGCCGCCCGCTGCAACGGCTGTGGCAGTCGTGATGCCGGAGACGGCGACAGGCGTACTTGAGTTCTGGTTTGAGCCGTTGCCGAGCTGGCCGAATAAGTTCCTGCCCCAGCACTGTATGGTGCCGTCGGTAATAAGGGCGCAGGTATGAGAGCTTCCGGCGGAAATGGCGCTTGCATTTGTAAGGCCTGAGACAGCGACCGGCGTAAGCGAACCGGTATTCGAGCCATTTCCGAGCTGACCGCTCGTGCTGGATCCCCAGCATACGACCGTGCCGTTCGAGAGAAGGGCGCAGGTGTGCAGCCCGCCGGATGATATCTGCGCCGCTGTCGAGATCCCTGAGACCGTAACGGGGGTGAGCCTGCTTGCGCCTGTGCCGTCGCCGAGCTGGCCGCTTGAATTATCGCCCCAGCACTGGACTGTCCCGTCCACGCGGGCGCAGGTATGGAAGTCCCCTGCCGAGACCTGGGCCGCCTGCAGGGCTGCCGAGCGCGCGCCGCTGTCGTCCCCGCCGCCGCCCCCGCAGCCCAAAAGGAACGTGATGAGTACTGAGAATAAGATGAGTAGCTGTGCCATTCTAAATGATTCCGTGTCTCATTATTCTTTCTTAAGGTCAAAGACCGAGCGGCTTGCAGCGTGAATCTTTTTGTCCTCTCCCCATGGGGAGAGGAGTAAGGGAGGGGGGCTTTCAATACCGTCCCCCTCATCCCAACCTTCTCCCCGGAGGGGAGAAGGAGAAAATCAGTCATTTCTGAAAAAAACAAACAGATATGCCACTAGCCCTTCAGGAAGGGAAAAACGCGAAAGCCGTCCAAAGAGCGTTCCCATTGAGTATTCCCTCAAAAAAGCGGTTGTCAAGGCAAAGAAGGTTGCGTTATTGACACTTTATGTTGTTTTCTGTTATTTTAAACATGATGTCCATCATGGGGAATTCATGAGCAAAGGAAGAATTCTCGTAGTAGACGACGACGCGTTCTTCAGGGTCCTCTGTTCCGACATATTGACGGGCGGGGGATTTTTTGTGAGAACAGCCTCGACCGGCAAGGAGGCCGTCGCCCTTGTCGAGGCCGAGGGTTTTGACATGGTCATAACAGACCTCGTCATGCCTGACATGAACGGCATCGAGGTGCTCGGGCGTGTAAAGCAGTACAACGCCCTTGTCGATGTCATCGTCATCACAGGCCACGGCTCCATCGAGTCGGCCATAACCGCCCTCAAGAACGGCGCCTTCGATTACATAATGAAGCCCTTGAACGAGGACGAGCTCCTGCACACCGTCGAGAGCTGCCTTGAGAAGAGGAAGCTCCTCGAAGAGAACCAGGAGATGCGCCAGTCGCTCCGCCTCTTCGAGGTGAGCAGGGCAATAACCTCCACCCTCGATATCATAAAGCTCTATAACCAGGCCATTGATGCGCTCCTCCAGACCGTCGCCAGCCAGGCAGGCATAGCGGCATTCTACGAACCGGACCAGAAGACGCTCTCTCTCAAGACCGCGAGGCACCTCAACACGAGC
>MGPL01000146.1:235-343 GCA_001797415.1 Deltaproteobacteria bacterium GWA2_55_10 | reverse complement strand
CAAGTCACGCTTCGAAAAGGACTTGAAGGGCTTCTCCAACATAACGGTGCTCGCGAAGCCGGAACTGCACGGCATTGAAAAGGACCTGCTCAACGATTACAGCAGCTT
>MGPL01000146.1:0-212 GCA_001797415.1 Deltaproteobacteria bacterium GWA2_55_10 | reverse complement strand
GGCACGCGACGATGGGCTATTTTATTCTCCTCTCGAACTCGGCAAAAGACGACTACGCGCCGCGCGAGATAAAGAACGCGGCGTTCATCTCAGAGCACGCGTCAGCCGCGTTCGAGAACGCCGAGAAGTACGCCGAGGCCAAGGAGATGGCCTTCATAGACAGCCTCACGAACCTTTATAACGCCAAGTACCTCGAACTGGTGCTCGACAAG
>MGPL01000145.1:5819-14474 GCA_001797415.1 Deltaproteobacteria bacterium GWA2_55_10 | reverse complement strand
ATTGAGGGACAAGGCTTCCCCTGAGATACTTGAGGCTGACCTTGCTCCCCTTGCCCTTGAGCTCGCCCTATGGGGCGCCTCCAACCCTCGCGAGCTCAAGTGGCTCGACGCCCCGCCTGATGCCGCGTACTCTCAGGCAAAAGACCTGCTCATCTATCTTGGCGCATTAGACACTGACGGGAAGATGACGGCGCACGGAAAAGAACTTGCAAGGCTGCCGCTGCATCCGCGCCTCGGCCACATGGTATTGAAGGCCGATTCAATAGGTCTGGGCAGCCTTGCCTGCCATCTCGCCGCGTTCCTCACAGAGCGCGATTTCCTCAAACCTGATGCCGGCAGAAAAGACCCGGATTTGAGGCACAGGCTCGATTACCTTATGGGGTACGCGCCCTTTGAAAGAGCGGAGATAGACAGGGCAGTATTTGAAAGGGTCAGGGCAGCCGCGAAAAAGATTATAAAGGACCTCAAGGCCGCCCCAGGCAGGGACGAAACTGAAATGGCGGGGGTGCTCCTTGCCTTTGCATATCCCGACAGGATAGGAAAGAGGCGTCCGTCAGGCGAAAGCGGCCGGTATCTGCTCTCGAACGGCAGAGGCGCGTCTCTTGCCAATGCGGCTATTAATGATGAGTACATCGTTGCCGCGAGCCTTGATCAGGGCGAGAAGGAATCCCGCATCTTTCTTGCCGCTCCCATAACAGAGGCTCACCTTCAGGAATACTTCAGCGACCGGATCGAAACAGTCGACATCGTCGAATGGGACCAGCAGCAGTGCGCTGTCAGGGCCGAGAGGCGCAAAAGGCTCTGGGAGCTTGTATTATCGGGCGCGCCGCTCAAGGACCCTCCAAAGGCCAGAGTGATTGACGCCCTTCTTTATGGTATAAAGACAAACGGGCTTAATGTCCTTCCGTGGGATAAGAAGTCAGATGCCCTGAGGGCAAGAATAGAGTTCTTGAACCGGTTAAGTTCGCAGACAGGCGTGAGTTTCCCGGAGATGACGGATGAGAAGCTCGTCGAGAATCTAAATGAGTGGCTCGGCCCTTGGCTCGACGGCATGACGAGACTTGAGCATCTCAAAAAGCTCGATATGAACGAGGCGCTGCTTGGAATGCTGACCTGGGGAGATAGAAAAAAAATCGACAAACTCGCGCCGACACATATCGAAGTTCCGAGTAGATCGCGCATCGCCATAGATTACACTGGCCCTCGCCCGACACTCAGCGTCCGGCTGCAGGAGATGTTCGGCCTGGCAAAGACCCCGGCAGTGGCGGACAACAGGGTGCCTCTGGTTGTGCACCTGCTTTCGCCTGCGGGACGCCCCGTGCAGGTGACCGTTGACCTCGCCGGTTTCTGGGCATCGAGCTACGAGCTTGTCAGAAAAGAGATGAAGGGCCGCTACCCAAAGCATTACTGGCCCGAAGACCCCATGCAGGCCGAGCCGACAAGAGGCGTGAGGAGAAAAAAGTGAAATACGATTTTGACAGGCTGATAACGAGGACCGGCACGCACTGCGTCAAGTGGGACCACCACGAGATGAAGGGCGAGGTCGAAGGCATGATACCCATGTCCATAGCCGACATGGACTTCGAGGCCCCTGCCTTTATAAAAGAGGCTATCATCGAGAGGGCGCGTCACGGCGTCTTCGGCTATACGGTCGTGCCGCAGAGCTATTATTCCGCTGTATCAGGCTGGCTTGGCAGAAGGTTCGGCTGGACGGTAGAGCGCGAACGGATAAGGTTCTCTCCTGGCGTGATACCTGCGCTGGCCTTTTCAGTGCAGGCGTTCACCGAGCCGGGCGACAAGGTCATTATCCAGCCCCCGGTGTACCACCCCTTCAGGGCCGTCATCGCGAATAACGGCAGGGTCGTGCTCAACAACCCCCTTATCCGTGAGAACGGCGATTACAGGATGGATATTGAGGGGCTCAAAAAGTCGATAGACAAGAAGACCAGGATGATAATCCTCTCGAGCCCGCACAACCCTGTGGGCAGGGTCTGGAATAGAGATGAGCTCAAGGCGCTTATCGATATCTGTCTTGAGAACAATATCCTCATCATATCCGACGAGATACACGCTGACCTCGTCATGCCCGGCTTCAGGCATACCCCTACGGCAAGCCTCTCGGATGAGGCGGCTTCCATGACCATAACCTGCACTTCACCGAGCAAGACCTTCAACCTCGCCGAGCTGCATGTCGCGAATATCATCATCCCGAACCAGGAGCTCTTCAGCCGCTTTGACCTTGCCCTGACAAGGACAGGCATAAACAAACCAAATGTCCTCGGCATGGTGGCCCTTGAGGCCGCGTACAGCAAAGGAGAAGCATGGCTCGACGAGCTTATCCCGTACCTGCACGCCAATTATCAATTGATGCGGGATTTCGTAAGGGAACGGCTGCCCAGGATCAATGCGGCTCAGATGGAAGGCACATACCTGGGCTGGCTCGATTTCAACGGACTGGGGCTGAGTGAACCAAAGCTCGACGAGCTGCTCCTTGCAAAGGCAAGGGTCGCAATGACGCCTGGAAGCATATTCGGCCCCGGAGGAGAAGGCTTCTACAGGATGAACCTGGCCTGCCCGAAGAGTGTGGCGGCAGAGGCCCTTAAAAGGATAGAGCTGGCGATAAACGGATGAGGCCTGCTTGAAGATAGCCGGATGGAAGATCTGGCTGGCGTCGATTTGCGCCGGCGTGCTGGTCTTTTTATTCTACCTGCCTTCCCTCGATTCAGCCTTTGTAAACTGGGACGACCCCTTCTACGTTTATGAGAACAAATGGATAGAGCGTTTTGACTTCGGATTCTTGAAATGGGCCTTCTTTGAGGCGCACATCGCGGGCAACTGGCACCCTCTTGCGCTGATCTCACTCGCGATAGACTTTCAGATCTGGGGTCTCGACCCCTTCGGCTATCATCTCGCCAATTCAGTGCTGCATGCTCTCAATGCTCTCCTCCTGTGCTTTCTCTCTATCAGGCTCTTCGCCGCGGAATCCCGGAATGAAAAATATGTATTGGCTGCCGCGTTCGCGGCTGCCCTGCTCTGGGGCCTGCATCCGCAGAGGGTGGAATCGGTCGCATGGATTTCCGAGCGCAAGGACGTGCTCTGCGCTTTTTTCTACCTTCTGAGCGTAATCGCATACACCGGATATTTGAGCAAGGGCTCCAGGCCGGCATACATCTGGTCGCTCGCGCTCTTCGCGTTGGCGCTCATGAGCAAGCCCATGGCCGTTTCATTCCTTTCGTACTCATCCTGATAGACCTGTGGATGAAAAGGACGGGACCAGGAAAGATCCTCATTGAAAAGATGCCTTTCTTCGCCATCGCGGCGCTCGCTGCCTTGCTCGCGTTGTCTGCTCAGGGCAGCGAAGGCGCGTTCCCGGACAGCGCCCTCTTAAGCCTCCCGCTGCGCATCCTCAACTCGGTCAGGGCGTACGGCTTCTATCTTTACAAGATGATCATCCCCACGGGGCTTGTACCCTATTACCCCCTGTTCCCCGATTTTCCGATGACCGGGGCATTGATCAGTTTGCTTGCCCTTCTTGCTGTCACTGCCTTATGCGCGCTGGCGTACTTCAAAAAAATGAGAGCGCCGCTTTACGCGGGGGCATTCTATCTCGTGACCCTCCTGCCCGTCATCGGCATAATACAATTGGGCGGGCAGGCAGCTGCCGACAGGTACACCTATATACCTTCAATGCCTTTGTTCATGTTGGCTGGATTTGGATTAACCAGAGCTGCACTTTGGTCAAAGGCATGGGCTGCGATTATGATAGGAATCTTTTTGGCCGTTTCAGCCGCGCTTGGAGCGCTCACCCTCAGACAGGCCGATATATGGAAGGACTCTCACGCGCTCTGGAGCCATGAGATAAGGCGCTACCCCATAGTATTCGCGTACAAGAACAGGGCCGCGTGGCTGCACAATGCCGGAAGATACGAGGAGGCTATTGAAGATTATTCGATCGTAATAAAGAACGCGATAAACGAAAAGGAACTCTCGGAGTTTTATTCAAAACGGGGGCAGGCCCACCGAAAAATCAACGGCCACGCGGCAGCGATATCGGACCTCACGAGATCGCTTTCGATAAACCCGGCAAATGCCGCGGCCTTGAACAACAGGGGCAACTCATTCACGGCGATCGGCAGATATGACCTCGCCATAGAGGACTTCAGGAGAGCGATACGGATAGAGCCGCGGAACGCTTATCTGTATTATAACCTCGGCTACGCATTTATCCTGATGGGAGACAAGGCTGAGGGGATGAAACAGATCTCAACGGCGAGCGGGCTTGGCCTTAAAGAGGCCCGGGAGTTCCTTATGCGGCAGGAATTGACGAATTGAACTGCGGAGCTGCATAATCCACCCCCACCCTGCCCTCCGCCTGTCAAGGGGGAGGCGATTCCGGGTAAAGGCATAAAAAAGCCCTGAAGCCAACCGGCTCCAGGGCTTTTAACGTATATTCGCGTTTATTGTAGCAGCCGATTGTCCTTAAGTATATGGCCGAGGACGTCCTTTGCGGAATAAGAGCGGCTGGCGCCTTTCTCCTTCAGGATATCCTTTACTATCGAAAGCTCCTTGCCTGCGGTCAGCAGCGGCAGCTCAAGATACCCGTCGCTTCTCCTCTGTGCAAGACCTATGTTCGCCATGAGCCCGTTGCAGAGGCACTTGCACCCTGCGGTCTCCTCAGCAATGCCGCCTTTTTTGACATACTCGTCAACCGGCTCGGCCGGGCAGCGGTAGCCTGCCATATTGTCTTCCTTCCTGTATAGATGCCTCAGATAGCCGAGGTCGCAGACCCTCTTTCTCGCGGCAAAGACATCGTCCTCTGAATTTGAACCCTCGAGCCTCAAGAGCTTGAACGGAAAGCCGGTGGGCGAGGCTTTGGGGTCGGTAAAGACCGACGCCGAGCCGTCCAGGACCTTCCTTATGATGCTCTCCCTGATCTCCTTTGTGAGCCCCGATTCCTCGCAGAACGCGAACGGGGTCCCTGCCTGTATGCCGCTTGCCCCCATCGAGAGAGCCTCTTTAAGCCTCTCTGAAGTGCCGTAAGCGCCCGCGAGCCAGAACGGCACGCCCAGGGCCTTTATGCTCTCCAGGTCAACGTCGTCCTTTGGCCCGTATATGGGCTCGCCTGAGGCGTCGAGCTTGAGGACGCCTCTCGGCATTGCATTGTGGCCTCCGGCTGAAGGCCCTTCGACGACCAGGCCGTCGACCTTGCCGGAGCCTTTTTTCACGAGAGTCTGGGCAAGCACCGCGGATGCGATTATGGCAAGAAAGCGCGGACGATTGAGCTTCGGAAGGTTCGCGCCGCAGGAGAAGTTCACCGGGTCGAAGGTCATCTTGAAGATGTCCTCCTTGTCAGCGCCGAGCACGTTGAGCCTCATGGAGGCCTCTTTGTTTTCCGCGAAGTTGTCCAGTATGCCCGGTATCTCGCGAGGTATGCCCGCTCCGACGAGGACGTAATCGACCCCGGCCAGCATTGCCCCGTAAATGGATGCGAGCTGCGGGACCTGTATCTTCTCAAGGTAATTGATGCCGACTGCGCCGTTGTGGCCTTCCTTGGACAGGAAGACCTCGACGAAGTTCGCGGCCACTATAAGCTCGAGGTGCGGCTGAGAGAGGTTCATGGTGCACATCGGGACGGTCCTGAAGGGCTCGTCTTCCTTCTTGCCGCCCTCGATAAAGTACTTCTCGACTATGCGAGCGGACATCTCCGGGAACGGGAAAGAGTCGAGCGCGCGGCGGACATGGCCCTCAGGGTCTCCTGCCTGAAGCCTTCTCGCGATGATGACATCGAGCGCGGTCCCTGAGACCACGCCAAGATGTCCGCACACCGAGACGGCCTTTGCAAGGGCCCAGGAAGATACGCCTGCCCCCATGCCTCCCTGTATGATTATCGGTAAATCTGATTCAGCTTGCTTACGACTGGTAAAAACGAAATTACTTGCAGGACCTTCCGGCATCTGTACACCTTTGAGTAGAAAATGGATTCGAGCTGGAAGTGCGGCTGGCTATTATTTCAGGGGAATTCGGAATCAGAAAGGAAAACAAGGAAATTCCACAACCTGAGTCCAGACCAAGACATTCCTAAGCGTGCCTAAGTTTACTCTAATCAGGCTCTCAACTGCAAACAAAATATTATTCAAGACATCTGCTGAAAAAAGAGACTGCGCCTGATATCACTAAAAGTTTCTCAACAGCCAGGACAATACAACAAAGGATTTAGATTTAGTCTAAAACCTGTAATCCACACGAGACCAGAATACGCCTCCGTCCTCCCCGTCGTCTCTCTCAAGGCCCGCGCCGAACGCGACTGTCATGTCCTCGAATGCCGGGATGGAAATGTCTGCCGCATACCAGACTCTGCTCGTTTCCCCGCTCGAATGGATGCCGGACCTTTCGAAGTCCGCCTCAGCCGCCGCCACCATGCCGTTTGCGAGATGATACCGCGCCTTCAGGAACAGGTCCCTTGAATCTGTCCCCATATGGTGGCCGATTACCCGGCCGTGAAAGGTGTATCCGCTCGTAAAGACGGAGTGCCTGTACCAGAGCGGGCCGTAGCGGGCGTTTCTCGCCGTATTCGCCCATTCGAGCCTTACATCAAGGTCGTCTATCCAGAACGCCCTGTCCGCCAGGAAGCCGTACATGTTAGCCCTGCCGGTCGGCGTCTTTGTCGCGCCTGAAGAGTCCTCGGCCCCCCATTCGGTATAGAGCTTTATCCCTGAGAAGGGCAGGAAGCTCCATCTGTCGTTTATGAAGACATAGGACGCGTCTATCGAGACTATCTGGTTGCCGTTTGTCGGGGAGTCCGAATGCTCGGCGCTGTCGCCGGCGAAAAACGCGTCAACCCAGTCGTCAAAGGACAGGCTCTTCCTGCCCTCGCCTCCGAACATGAAGACCCTGCTTAAGCCGACCTGGAAAGAGCCGGTGGGCTTGAAATCGAGGCGCATGCCGAGGAGGTTCGCGTTAGAAACATCCCTTTCACTCTCAAGCCTCGCCAGAAAGAGAGTCGGCCTGAACGGCCCGGCCTTAGAGAAGACCCACGGCAGCAGGAATGGATGGCCCGAGGTCACCTTTATCATGTCAAGGGCGCTTGCGTTGTTAGTCATGAGGAGATTGCCGTGGAAGCCGGAGCCCCACCACATGGAATCCCTTCCGATGAGGACCTCGGCGCCCGAGCGCCTCAGCATAAGATAGCCCTGCTCAAGAGAGCCCCTTGAACTGCCGTCAAGCCTGTACTCCGGGTTGAGGTAAACGGAAAGACGGCCCCTGAAAGTCGCGCTTGAGGCTATCCCGGCCCTCAGGTTGGAGCCGTTCTCAAGCTCGTCGCCATTGGAATTTATTTCCGGGAAGCGGGGATCTCTGGCCGAATAGAGATATTGCAGGTACGCGCTTGTAAGGGGCTTTATCTCAGTGGCGGGTTCGTCGTAAAGCTCGCGCGTGATCTCGTCTTCGAGCCTTCTTAAAATGCGGCTTGCGCCGCCTCGTACAGGCCGTTCTTTTTCCGCTTCAAGGGCCTCCAGAGTAAGCCTCGCGCCCTCGGGCCTGCCAAACGGCCTCGTTGAAAGAAGGCCGCTGTGTATGAGCCCCTTTACCTCGAGGAGCTCAAAATCCTCGTAAAACCGGCTGCCTACCGGCATATTGACGGGAGGGGCGCCGTAGCACTCTACGACGGAAGAACAAAAGGCGAAGGCCCATATGAAAAAGATTTTAAAAAAATTGGCGGCATTCATTAGAGGCACCCTGTTCGGCCGCTAAAAGCAGGATAACCTCAACTCCATTGCTGTCAAGCGACCTTGCCTATTATATCTGAATACCAGTCAAATGTCCTTGCAAGCCCGGCGTCCATATCGAAAGCAGGTTCGTATGAGAGCGCCTCCCTCGCCGCGGAGATGTCGGCAAGAGAATCCCTGACGTCTCCCTTTCTGGCAAAAGCGTATTCAGGCTCAATGCCGCTGCCCGAGAGCCTGGCGAGCTTTCGGAAGAGCTCGTTTACGGAAATCATGCTGCCGCGGGCCACGTTGAAGCGTCTGCCCTGGACGCCGGGCGCGAAACAGGCCTTCATGTTCGCCTGGTTGCAGTCGTCTACAAACGTAAAGTCCCTTCTCTGTTCGCCGTCGCCGTATATCACCGGCCTCCCTCCGTTCAAAAGCGCAGCCATGAACCTGGGTATCACGGCCGCGTACATGGAATCGGGGCGCTGCCTTCTGCCGTATACATTGAAGTACCTGAGAGCGACTGTCTCAAGCCCGTATACTCCGTTGAAGACCTGGCAATAGGCCTCTCCCGCGAGCTTCGAGACAGCATAAGGCGACCTCGGGCAAGGCGGCATATCCTCTTTCTTGGGAAGGACGGGCGTATCTCCGTATACCGAAGAGGAGGACGCGAAGACCACCCTTCTTACGAATGTATCTTTGGCCGCGAGCAGCACATTGAGAGTCCCGTTCACGTTGACGTCGTTTGTAGTGAACGGGTCCTCTATGGACCTTGCCACCGATCCCAGAGCCGCCAGATGGATTATATAATCGACGCCCTTGACTGCCATCTCGACGGCCCTGATGTCCCTCACATCCCCCCTGAAGAACTCTATCGACCCGATTACGCCTTCGAGGTTCTCGATCTTTCCCGTACTGAGATTGTCGAGCACCCTTACCCTGCAACCCT
>MGPL01000145.1:1242-5787 GCA_001797415.1 Deltaproteobacteria bacterium GWA2_55_10 | reverse complement strand
ATGAACCCGGCCCCGCCTGTGACCAGAATCCTGTACATCTTCTTCCGCCTTTCTTCCATTCTTTTCAGCAAATCGCTGAAAAATTTCTTTTAAACAGGCTGCTCAAAAAGCTCCATATGCGAGGCGTCGAGGAGCGAGGAATGAGGCGTACTCTTCTCGTACGCCGCTTCTGCCGCGACGATGACAACAAAGCAGATGGACTTTTTCAGCAGCCTGTTAAGCCTTTATTAAGCCTTTACTATCTTCCGGCTCCTGATGCCCGATGTCGCGTTCCTCGTGTCCACGACAAGCGAGCTCTTCTCCACTATGCGCCTGTAATCGTACTGGCTGTGGTCAGTCGCGATGAGGACGCAGTCGTATGCCTTGAGGCTCCTGTCCGTGAGCTTGATCGAATGCTTCAGGAAGCCCTTTCTGCCGCTTCGGGCAATGGGGATGAACGGGTCGTTGTAATCGACTGCCGCGCCCTTTTCTTCAAAAAGCCTGACAAGCTCGATGGAAGGCGACTCCCTCAGGTCATCGGTGTCTTTCTTGTACGCCATGCCGAGCACGAGCACCCTGGAACCCTTGAGCGCCTTGCCCCTTTTGTTGAGCGCGTCAGCGGCCTTGTCCACGACGAACCTCGGAAGAGAGCTGTTTATCTCGCCGGCAAGCTCGATAAAACGGGTTGAGAAGCCGAACTCCCGCGCCTTCCATGTAAGATAGAACGGGTCTATCGGTATGCAGTGCCCTCCGAGGCCGGGCCCCGGATAAAAGGGCTGAAATCCAAACGGCTTGGTGCTGGAGGCCTTGATCACCTCCCATATGTCCATTCCCATCCTGTCGCAGAGCATCTTGAGCTCGTTCACGAGCGCTATGTTCACGGCCCTGTAGATGTTCTCCAGGAGCTTCGTCATCTCCGCCGTCCTCGTAGACGAAACCGGGACCGCCTTGTCAACTATGCTCGAATAGAGCGCCTTGCCGAGAGCCAGGCACCTTGCCGTGTCGCCGCCCACCACCTTGGGTATCGTCCTTGTAGTGAAATCCGATCTTCCCGGGTCTTCTCTTTCAGGCGAGAATACAAGGAAAAAGTCGCGGCCCGCCTTGAGACCTGAGCCCTCCAGTATCGGTTTCATCAGCTCATCCGTCGTGCCCGGATAGGTCGTAGATTCGAGGCAGACAAGCTGTCCCGGCCTGAGGCGCCTTGCAACTTCCATTGCCGTGTTCCTGACATGTGAGATATCAGGCTCCCTGTTGGCTGAAAGCGGCGTTGGAACGCAAATTATTACGGCGTCCATCTTCCGGAGGCCCGCCATGTCATGGCTTGCCTCAAAGCCGGCCTTTTCTCTTATTTGCGAAATACTCGCTGAGCTTATGTGCTTTATATACGACCTGCCTCTGTTAAGAGAGTCGACCTTCCTGCTGTCTATGTCGAAGCCGGTAACCCGGAAGCCCTCTTCCGAAAACCTGATTATGAGGGGAAGCCCGACATAGCCGAGCCCTATGACCCCGACGCGCGCGCTCCTGCCGTTTATCTTCCGAAGAAGCCTTGAATACCCGTTCATCCAAACCTCCTGTCCTATGCCACTATGTTGAGCACGTCCCTGATGTCGCGCTCGTTCACGTAATCCTTGCCCGATATCCTGTCGATGATGCCCGTTACGTTGCAGGACCTTGCCCTGGACCTTGCGACCTTTACCCTCGGATGAGCAGTGCTCATTATCACCTCGTTCGTATTGAACAGCTTCTCATCGAGTTTTTCACCGGGCCTCAGGCCCGTAAAGACCACCTTGATATCGACTCCCGGCCTGTATCCGTAGAGGCTTATCATCCTCTTCGCGAGGTCGAGTATCTTGACGGGCGCTCCCATGTCCAGCACAAGCACCTCTCCGGCCTTGCCGATGACCGCGGCCTGGAGCACCAGGTGCACTGCCTCCGGTATGGTCATGAGAAACCTCGTCATCTCCGGGTGCGTGACGGTGACCGGCCCTCCCCTCAGGATCTGCTCCTTGAAAAGCGGCACGACGCTGCCGCTGCTGCCGAGGACGTTGCCGAACCTCACGGAGATGAACCGGGTCCCCTTCGAGCTCTCGGCGTACTGCTTTATTAGCTCTTCGGCGAGCCTCTTGGTCATGCCCATCACGTTTACGGGCTCGACAGCCTTGTCAGTCGAGATGAGCACGAACCTTTCAGCGCCGTACCTGTCCGCCATCTCCGCCATGTTGCGCGTGCCGATGACATTGGTCCTGAAGGCCTGGTACGGGTGGCTCTCCATCAATGGCACATGCTTGTAAGCCGCCGCGTGGAATACGGCCTCCGGCCTGTGCCTGTCGATGACCCGTTCAAGGTTTTCCCGATCGAGGATGTCCCCGATGACCGGGATTATCCTTGTACCGTCTTTTTGAAGCCGCCTGAGCTCGAGGTCTATCTTATAGAGGCTCTCTTCGTGCTTCTCAAGGAGCACGAGACGGTCCGGTCCGGCGCAGGCTATCTGTCTTGAAAGGTCTGAGCCGATGGAACCGCCGGCGCCTGTCACAAGCACGCTCTTTCCCTTGAAAAAAGACTCTACGCCTTTATCAGGCCCGTAGACCGGCGGCCTGAAGAGGATGTCCTCAGGCTCTATGGCCTTTATCTCCCCGAATGCGTGCGCCCTGCCGTTCAGTACGCACCAGAGGCTCGGGAGGGTCTTTAATGGTATGGCGTACTGCCTCAGGTCCTTTATTATTTCCCCCATCCGCTCCGCGGTGGCCGACGGGATCGCTATGAGGAACTCATCAGGCCTGGCAGACTCGACTATGCCCGGCAGCTCCCTGCGGCTGCCGAGCACGGGATGGCTCCTGACCTTGAGCCCCTTCTTCAACGGGTCGTCATCGATAAGCCCCTTTACTTCATAGTGATACGCCCTGCTCGTCTCGAGATACCTGAGGAAGTTGTCAGCCGCGTCTCCCGCGCCGACAATAACTATCTTTTTCCCGGGCCTCCTCACATCAGCCCTGTCGTGCACCCTGCGAAGGAGCCTGACCCCGCCCAGGAAAAAAAGGTTCAGCAGCCAATCCATTGCCAGTATGGATGCGCCGCCCGCGGTCCACGGCGCGCCTGCCGCGGCGATGAGCGCAGTCCCAGCAGTCGTGGACGCGGCTATGGTGAAGAGGTCCCTTGCGCTGACGTATCGCCACAGCCCCTTGTCGAGCGAGAAGAGAAAGAGCATCGCCGTCCTCACGGCGACAACGACGGGCAGGTTCCTGTAAAGCAGCTCGAGCTCTTTCCCGGTGAGACCCGTGTCGTACTTGAGGACAAATGAAAGAGCGCATGCCGCGGCGAAAGAGGCAACATGAACTGTGATTATCGTCGCCCTTCTATAAGGAAGGAGTACTCCAATCAGGGCCGAAATATGCCGCCGTGGATAGAACAGCCTGAAAAGGGCAATAAGCACGGCCTTGAGGTCGCCTGAGATCGAGGGGTTTTCGGCGTATTCCCTGTACAGGCGTATCCTCTCGTTTATCGTCTCCTCATCCGGGGCGATCTCCATCTTCATGCCGTACTCGCCGGAGAGGCCCATTGAAAAGAGGCCCAGGAGCCCCGGCCTTACCTGAAGGATACGCTCGTAATCATCGCTGTAACGGTCCACCTGTTCTCTCGTAGGCGGCTCAGGCCCGAGGAGGCTCATATCCCCCTTAAGCACATTGAGGAGCTGCGGCAGCGGCGCCAGCAGCCTGGTCTTTCTCAGCAGGCGGCCTGCCCAGCCGGCATCCTCTTCAGGGGTCCTGAACCTTATCAGCCTGAAGGGTTTGAGCCCCCTTCCCGCCCTCTCCTCTATGGTGAATACCGAGCCGCTTCCGTCTATCTTGACGAGGACAGCCGCCGCAGCCAGCAGAGGAAAGAGGAAGAGAAGCCCTGCCGCCGAAAACGTCATATCAAGCGTACGCCTTAGCATAAGACACTCCGTTCTGATTTTTCTTTGAGACCAACAGATGATTTTATGGCCCTGTATGCCGCTATGAACACGAGAGAGAAGGAGGCCGCGAGCATGGTGATCGCAAAGGGACCGCCCCGGTACAGCAGCAATGCGGCCGTCCCTACCGCGGCCTGCGAAAGCGCATATAAGAGCGATACTTCCCAGTGGTCCAGCCTGAGCTCGTTCGCAAGGTACTGATACAGATGTTTTCTGTGAGCCTTCATCAGCTGCTCGCCTTCCCTCCATCTTGCAAAAAGGGTTATGAGCGCATCCGAATGCATCGGCAGGAAAAGGAGCAGGAGGAGGAAATCCGTCAGGCCGGATGAAAGCTCATGAACGGTCAATCCAAAGGCAAAGCCCAGCGCAAGACTCCCGCCGTCGCCCATGAAGACCCTCGCCTTCGGCCAGTTGAACGGGAGAAAACCGGCTGAAGCGGCGGCAGCGGAAATGCAGAGCATGAAGACCGGCGTATTGCCTTTTAAAAGCGCAAAGAAGGCCATCAAGGAGAAACAGACAAGGCCGGAAAGACCCGCCATCCCGTCAACGCCGTCCATGAAGTTGTAGAAGTTCGCGGCAGCCGTCATGAACAGGGCCCAGAACACTATTTCCCCGAG
>MGPL01000145.1:0-1103 GCA_001797415.1 Deltaproteobacteria bacterium GWA2_55_10 | reverse complement strand
TTATGCCGTATCTCGATACAAGATACGCGCCGATGGCGCCCAGCAAAAAGGCCGATAGCGATATGGCAAGCGCTTCCATTTTCAAATCCTCTCGGTCCTCTCCCAGGTCATGCCCTGCCTGCCTGAGACCGCTTTCAAAAAACCTGCCACGAGCGCGGCGTTCAGGTTGCAGAAATAAAATGGCACAAGTACGATCCGCCCCGGCCCTTCGGCATTCTTACATGCAAGGCCCAGCAGGGCCGCCGAATAGAATGCCCCCTGGAGAATGAAAGCCGCGTTGTAGAAGGGATCGCCAAGCATGAGGATGTTCGAGAGTAAGAGCGTCAGTATGAACGGAGGGGCAGTCCATCTGAAGACCCGGTGCGAGATGAAGATGAAGGACCTCATGCCCAGCAGCGGGTTCAGAAGTCCGTATAACGCGAGCAGCACCTTGTAGTGGCCTGCCGAGTCGCGGACATGCCTTCTGAATTCCGAGGCCATTGATAAGGCGACGTCCTCACGGGCGATTGCCTCAGGCGCATAGAGACCGTACCAGCCTCTTTCGATTATCCTCATCGATATGGTGAAGTCGTCGTTTACAGTGCCTTTTGGAAGCGGCTCGAAGAGATCCCTTCTTATTGCGTAAATCGCGCCGTTCGCCCCGGCAACATACCCTAAAGCGCTCTCCATCCTCTTGAGCGCCGTCTCGTATCTCCAGTAGAGTCCCTCGCCATGGCCGCTCGCGACGTCATTGGGGTTATTGTAGATGAGCCTTCCGCATACGAATCCCACCCTGGGGTCCTTGAATCCGCCCAGCAGGCGCACCAGGGCGTCCCTGTCAAAGAAGGTGTTCGCGTCGGAGAAGACGACAATATCGCTATCCACAAGAGGCATCGCGCTGTTTATGGCAGCCGACTTGCCGGACCGGGCAAGCTCGATGAGATGAACGGCGGCATTTTTTCCGGCGTAGCCCGAGACGATGCTGTTTGTTTTATCGGTCGACCCGTCAGATACCACCCAGACCGCAAGGCCCGGATAATCGATTGCAAGGCAGTTCTCCAGCTTCCCGGCTATCACCCGCTCTTCATTGTAGGCGGCAATAAGCATGCTGACCGAAGGAGGCC
>MGPL01000144.1:3642-4878 GCA_001797415.1 Deltaproteobacteria bacterium GWA2_55_10 | reverse complement strand
CATTTCGGAAGCTTACCACATTTCTCAATGTAGTTTGCTTCCTAAGACCCTTATTTAATACCGTTCACAGTCATACAATTCCCGTAAGCTTTTGAACGCGGGCTGCCAGAAGGGTCTTACGCCTTTACCAGCTTCACGCGCTCTGCCTCGGTCCTTGTGATAACGACCTGGTTCTTGCCGTTCCTCTTGGCCTCATAGAGGTTCTCGTCCGCGACCTTGATGACGTCCTCGGCTGTTTTCGCGCCCTCGTGCGGGAACATGCCTACTCCGATGCTTACCGTGACCTTCTGCCCCTTGAGGCCGGTGAACTCATGGTTCTCGACCACCTTGCGGAGCTTCTCTGCAAGGATGGAGACGCCGTCAGCCCCGGCGTGCGTGACAAGGCCGACGAACTCCTCGCCCCCGTACCTGGCCCAGATGTCGGTCGACCTGGTGTGCTCCTTAAGGAGCCAACTCAGCTCAGCCAGCACTATATCGCCCTGCTGATGTCCGTATGTATCGTTTACGGCCTTGAAGTCATCGACGTCTATCATGAGTATGCCAAGCTCGTACTTGTACCGCGCCGCCCGGCTGAACTCGTCGGCGAGCACCTCGGAGAAGCGCCTCCTGTTGAAGACGCCCGTGAGGTGGTCTGTAACCGAGAGCTTTTCTATTTCCTTATGCACCAGGGCGTTATCAAGCGCAATTGCTACCTGGTTTACGAGCTGCTCAGTATGCCTGAGGTCGGCCTCCGTATAAGGCGCGGTCGACCCGAGCAGCACGACGCCCCTGGGCTTGTCCTTGAAGGCCATGCAGAAGGCCGCCAGGCCCGCGGGCCTTATCTTCACGAAGCTGGCGTCCAATGAGACCTCGTTTTCAGCCAGGTTCAGAGTTATCGTCCTCTGCTCCGAGATGCACCTGCCCGCGAGCCCCTCGCCCCTCATCAATATCGCCAGGTCGGTCTCGCTTACGCCTGAGCATGCGCTGGAAGTCAGCGCCTTTGTATTTTCGTTATATACATACGCGGCTCCCATCTGCGAGCCTGTGAACTCCATCATCTTCATGAGCGCATTTTCGAGCAGGGTCTCCGGGTCGCTGAACTCAAGGAGCACCTTTGAGAGCTGGTTGAAGCTCTCGAGCTTTGCCTCTCTTATCTTTATGGACCTGACCATGGCGTTGAAGCCCTGGCCTATGCTCTCGAACTCGTCCTTTGTCCTTATCTCAAGCTCGACGTCGAGGTTGCCTGAGGCAGTCTCC
>MGPL01000144.1:0-3597 GCA_001797415.1 Deltaproteobacteria bacterium GWA2_55_10 | reverse complement strand
TGCCCGTTTATGTCCAGAATAGGCTCTATGGCGAGAAGGGCGCCTGCAGGGACCAGTTCCGTCTCCCCTACGAAAAAAGACCCGCCGGCGATAATGCTGCTTATCGTTTCGTCAAGCCTGGAGCCACTGATGAAGATGGGTTCCGGGATGGAAGCCGCTGCAATGACCGCCGCCTTTTTATCAGGGTCGATGCCGAAAACAGACGCGTTCACGTCGAAGTATTTATGTATCGTGTCCGGGAGCCAGTCTCTGCCGTTCAGGAGTATGCCGGTGACAAAGGCCCCGGTTATCCTGCCGCGGTCAATAACCGGCACTACCGCGAGCTGCATGAGCCCGTCAGATTCGACCATTGAGGCGAGCGCCTGGCCCTCCCTGAGGAGCACGTCCCTCGAGACCGTCTCGGTCGATGTAACCGGACGGCCGCTTGAGACGGCCTTTTCGATTATCCCGTTTATCTCAAGGTGGTCTCCGGCATTCCCGTTCCTTCTGGAGACGACCTTGCCTTCGGCGTCCACGATCGCCCACAGGTCCACGTAAGGTCTTACCCCTGAATACTCTGTCAGCATCTTTCGGAAAAAGGCCTGGTCGCGCCTTTCAAGTGCAGCCCTTACCGCGTCCTCGCTCGCAGCCTGGAGCATGCCGAACTTCATCTGCTCCGGCCTTGACTGATAGAGGCTCCAGGCGCCCTGCAGGTGCGACTTCAATTCAGCCAGCGCGTCCCTTTTTATGTGCGATGAGAACTTTACTGAGATGAAGTAATAGAAGCCGCCCGTAAGGACGGCCGTGATGAGGACGAAGGCGATTAGCGTTTTGACACCGATGGGAAGAGTGAACCTCCAATCGGACCAGACGACCCTGAACTTTTTCGGCACGAATCCAACCTCTGCGGGGAATATGAGGGGACATAGCTAAGCCCCTCTTTGTCCCATATCGGAAGGACCGGGCAAAACTTGAATGGATCTAATGGGTTAACGGTTTGTTTGGAATGATTTTAAAGATAGGTTTATTGGGCGGTTCCCTTGCCGGATATCTCGTGGATGACCCGTTTGGCAACGACCTCGCCGAAACGGATGGCGTCGCTTATGCCTATGCCGTGGTATGCGCTGCCCGTAAGATGAAGTCCGGGGTGCATGAGGAGCCGCTCCTCTATCCAGGCTATGCGCTCCTCGTGTCCGATGGTGTACTGGGGCATCGAGTTCTTCCACCTGAAGACGCGGGAGAGCACAGGCTCCGCATCTATGCCCATTATGTCGCGGAGCTCCTCCCTGACCATCTTGAGCATGGCAGCATCGTCCATTGCCACCAGCTCGGTGTTCTTGGAGCCTCCCACAAAGCAGCGTATAAGGACGGAATCATCCGGGGCCCTGTGAGCGAACTTCACGGATGTCCATGTGGCGGCCATTATCCTTCTCTTCTCTATCTTTGGGACAACGAAGCCGAAGCCGTCGAGCGGATGCTTTATATCCTTCTTCTTGAATGCAATGGAGACGGTCGCGGTGGACACATAAGGTATCGTCCGGAGCGCCTCGGCAAGCTCCGCGTCCTTCCCGCCAATCAGGTTCGCGGCTGCCCATGCCGGGGCCGCTATCACAAGCGCGTCAGCATCTATTGAGCCGCCGTCTTCGAGGTTTACCCTGTACTTCTCGCCGAGCTTCTCTATCGAGGACGCGCCAACACCCTTCCTGAGTACCGTGTTCTCCATCTTCTCAAGGCGGGAAGAGAGCGTATCTATTAGCTCGGAGAGGCCGTCCCTCAATGTCATGAACATGGTCAGTTTTCTTTTGGGATCTCCGGTTGCCCCTGCCGGCGGCTGCTGCGCTACCTTCCTGTGCGCGGCGGCCTGGGCCATCTTCCTGACCATGCCCCGTATGAGGCTCCCGCTCTCCTCTTCGAGCTGGACGAACTTCGGGAAGCTCGCTCTCACCGACATGGTCTCAGGGTCGCCTGCGTGGACGCCGGCGACAAGCGGCTCTGCTATCTTATCGAGCGCCTCTCTTCCAAGCCTTCTCCTCACGAAATCGCCGAGGCTCTCGTCGGCCCTGTCCTTTTTCTTCGGGACGAAAAGGTCGAGAGCCATCCTGAACTTGCCCGGCCACGAGATGAGGCTCGAGTAGGCAAGGGGCAATATCTTTGTCGGGATCATCAAGATGACGCCCTCCGGCAGGATATGCAGAGAGCCGCCGGAGAGGACAAAGGTCTTTTTGTTCTTGTCGTTGGTGTTGAGGAACTTGCCGTCTATGCCAAGCCTTTTACAAAGCTCCATTGCCCAGGGCTTCTCGGAAAGGAAGCAGTCGGGGCCGCCCTCTATGAGGAAGCCGTCCGTGCGCTCGGTCCTTATGTTGCCGCCGAAGCGGGGGTTTTTCTCAAACAGGACTATTTCGAATTCTTTGGCGGGGCAGTGCTCTCTAAGGTTCCATGCGGTTGAGAGGCCGGCTATGCCGCCGCCTATTATGACGACCCTTTTCATTTCCGCTTTTCCGCCAGCAGACCTATCTTTCCCGCCAGCATGCGTATGAAGGCCGGGTCAGTGTTCAAGGACGGCGTACGCCTGAACTCGACTCCGTTCGCCTTCGCCGCTTCCTTGAAGAGCATGTCTATGTCGTAGAGGGTCTCGACGTGGTCTGCGGCGAAACCGGCTGGCACGATGATTACGGCCTTCTTGCCGCTCCTGGCGGCCTGGGCTATAACGTCCTCTGTCTGGGGGCCGAGCCATTCCCTGGGCCCGGAGCCCTTGCTCTGGTAGGCCACCTTGTAATCTACCTTGCCGACCTTCTCCATTATGAAATCAGCCGCCTGGTTTACGAGCATCTCGTACGAGTCGCCCTGGAGCGCTACGATGGGAAGGCTGTGCGAGCTGAAGATTACGAGCGTATCCTTCATGTCGAGGCCGGATAGCTCTTTATTGATGTATCCCGCGATTGTCTCGACAAAGTTTTTATCGATGTTCCAGCAGCCGATGAACTCAACTTCCGGAACATTGCCGAGATTTCTCAGCGCGCCCTCCACGTCGGTCTCGTACGCGCCAGTTGCCACGCGCGATGTGAAAGGGGACATTATGACGGCGACCGCCTCGGTGACGCCGTCCTCATTCATCTTTTTAACCGTATCCGCTATGAAAGGATGCCAGTAGCGCATGCCGACGTATGCCTTGTAGCGGTAATGCGCGGCGGGGTCGCTATTGAGCACATCCTCTATTCCCTTTGCCTGCGCAAGCGTTATGTCCAGGAGCGGGGACTTGCCGCCGATGAGCTTGTATCTCTCTACCGACTTGGCCACAAGCTCAGGGGTAACGGGCCTGCCCTTCAGGACATTCTTTACGAAGGGCTCGACGCTCTCAAGAGAGTCGGCGCCCCCGAAGGCGAGAAGGAGTATGCCTTTCAACGGTTTATCAGTCATATTGTTCCCCAATCGAATCACTTCTTTATGTCACCACTCTTTTCTAAAGAGGGGCAGGGGGGAGATTAGTTTGCCATTGCGAGCGAAGCGCGGCAATCTCAGGCCTTTTGGCAATTTCGTGAGATTGCTTCGTCGCTAAAGCTCCTCGCTCTTGACCGGGTGCGTTCTGCGCACCGAAAGATAATCCCCCTCATTCCCCCT
>MGPL01000143.1:14517-27959 GCA_001797415.1 Deltaproteobacteria bacterium GWA2_55_10 | reverse complement strand
GACTTGCCCCGAATTTACTTCGGGCAAGTCGCGGCTGAAAAAGTCCAGGACGGACTTTTTCAGCATCCTGATAGGGGACCGGACAGGCTAAATGGTAACCGTAAAGATAAACGGAATAGAGGTAACGGTAGAGGATAACACCCTCATACTGGATGCGGCGAGAGCGGCTGGTTTCGATATCCCGACCTTCTGCTACCAGGCCGACCTCATGGGCGTTGGCTCCTGCAGGATGTGCCTCGTTGAGATCGAGGGGCAGAAGAAGCTCCAGCCCTCATGCGTGACGCCCGTACTGAACGGCATGTCGATCCTTACCGAGAACTCCACCGTGCAGACCGCGAGGGCCGGGGTACTCGAGTTCCTCCTGGCAAACCACGCCATGGACTGCCCGGTCTGCGACAAGGCCGGAGAATGCGAGCTGCAGGACGCCGTCCACAGGCACGGCCCGCACAAGGGCAGGCACGCGGAGCCCAAGTTCAAGTTCCACGAGAAGGACTACATATTAAGCCCTGTAATAGTCAAGAACTCGAACAGGTGCGTGCAGTGCATGAAGTGCGTCAGGGTCTGCCGCGAGGTCGTCGGGCAGAATGTCCTCGGCGCGCTCGGAAGGGGAGACCACCAGGAGCCCACGAGCTTCTTCAGGGGGCTCCTCGACTGCGACCACTGCGGCAACTGCATAGAGGTATGCCCTGTCGGCTGCTTCATGAGGCTCCCCTACAGGTACAAGGCAAGGCCCTGGGACCTGAAGGGCGCAGATACCGTCTGCTCGTACTGCGGAACGGGCTGCAGGATGGTCCTCGAAGCGAGGGACGGCGAGGTATTGAGGTCAAGGGCCCAGCTCGGAGTAGGCGTCAACAGCGAGACGCTCTGCGCCAGGGGTAGGTTCGGATTCGACTACATGTCCAATGCCGAGAGGCTTAAAACCCCGCTCGTCAGGAAATCAGGGAACCTCGTCTCTGTCAGCTGGGAAGAGGCGTTTGAGTACATAAAGGACAGGATGAGCTCCATCGCCCCCGGTGCGATCGGCGGCATAGCATCGCCCAGGCTCACCAACGAAGAGCTATTCCTCTTCCAGGGTTTCATGAGGGCCACGCTCGGAACAGGAAACATAGATTCGACCTCAAGGTGGTCGTCAGAGGCTGTCGAGGGCTTTGTCTCGGCGCTCGGTATGGACGCGGGCGGCGCCTCGGTATTCGACTGCATGGCTTCTGACACGGTCCTCGTGGTAGGCTCTGCCGTCTCAGAGGAGAACCCGATAACAGATTACATCCTGAGGCGCATATCCGGCACCCGGAACATGAACCTCATAATAGCCTCCTCAAGGGGCATGAAGCTCGACAGCTCGGCAAACCTGAAAGTAAGGCACCTGCCCGCAACAGAGGGCGCGCTCCTTGGGGCTCTATCTGCGATAATAGGCGGAGCAGAGCCTGACGCAAAGGCGCTCGAAGCTGCAGGCGTAACAACGGAAGAGGCAAAGGCAGTTGCAGCGAAGCTCAAGGGTTCTGAGAAGATAGGCATAATGGCGGGTACGGATTTCCTCCGCCATCCGCAGGGCATAGGCGAGCTTGCTCAGCTCATAAAGTCGCTTGAGGCAGCCGGCAAGAAGGTCGCGAAGCTCCCGCTGCTCGACAGGAGCAACCAGAGGGGCGCGTGGGAGATGGGCGTTCACCCCGGCTTCGGCCCCGGTTACAAGCGGGTAGCGGAAGAGGCCCTCGGCACGGACCGCATGATGGAGACCGCGAGAGGCGGCTCCCTTGAGATGCTATACCTCGTGGGCGCTGACCTGCTCGCGATGTACGGCGACGAAGCGTTCGCAAGGGAAGCGCTCTCCAGGCTCAAGCTCCTCGTCGTGCAGGACATGTTCCTTACCGAGACCGCCAAGCTCGCCCATGTGGTGCTGCCCGCAGCGGCGCTCTCTGAGAAGAACGGCACGCTCACCAACCAGGAGGGCAGGGTCCAGGCAGTTAAGAGGATAGCAAAGGCCCCCGGACAGGCAAAGACCGACCTCGCGATCATAGCCGCTTTCGGCAATGCGATAAACGGCGCCATTCCGGCAAAGGCCTGCGGTACCGGGATCTTTGAAGAGATAAGGAAGGCGACCCCGATGTACGCTGGCGTAAGCCTCTCCTTCAACAACAGGAAGAACAGGGACAACTCGCTCGATAACAGGGAAGCCCTTGTGGCGGCTGCCGCCGAGAGGCTCTCGGCAAAGACGGAGTTCAAGGCAGAGGCAATAACCGGCCCCGCGAACTACCCGTTCGTGCTCGTGACCGGGAACACGCTCTTCCATTCCGGTAGGGTATCGAGGAGGTCGGAGAGCCTCACGAGCCTTCTGAAGGAAGCGATAGTCGAGATAAGCGAAGAGGATGCCGCGAAGCTCGGGCTCATAAGCGGCCAGAAGGTCAGGGTAAGGGGCAAGAACTGCGAAGCCACACTGTCGCTCCGGACGCGCAAGGGCACAAAGAGCGGAGTGGCGTTTATCCCCGAGAACTTTGAGGCCGCCCCTGTGAACAGGTTTTTCAAAAGGGGCGAGGGCCTGCAAAGGGTCGCGATAGAGAAGTCGTTTTAGGTCTGAAATCCGGAACGTGATGTCCTCTTAAGGAGGCAGGTAGATGATTGACGCGAAATTGCTGAGGGAAGTCCAGTTTTTTGCAGACCTTACTGACACTGAGGTTGCCGCTATCGCCCCGATAGTGAACAAGAAGAGTTTCAAGACCGGGGAGACGGTATTCAAGGAATCCGAGGACGGCCAGTCGCTTTTCATCATAAGGAAGGGCGAGGTAAAGGCCTGCAAGACCGCCCCGGACGGCGAGCTCTTCACGCTCACCATAATGAAGGACGGCGACATCTTCGGCGAGATGAGCTTCCTCGACGGCAGGCCCAGGTCGGCGACCATAGTGGCGGTATCCGACCTCGACACCTACATAATAGACAAGAACGACTTCGAGACCCTCGTAGACGCAAACCCGAGGATAATATACAAGCTCCTCCGTAACATAGTATTCACGATCCATTCGATAGTGCGCGGCATGAACTCGAGGTACATCGAGATGATAAATTACATGTGGGGCAGAAAAAGAGGGTAGCTTTTAGCTGCCTATCGGACAACAGATGCTGGATACCGCAACCCTTATAGAAGTAATCATAATAATCGTCAAGGCGTGGCTCCTGACCGCGATCATCTTCAGCCTCCCGATGCCCCTTACCTGGCTTGAGAGGAAGGTCGCCGGACACATCCATGTGAGGCTCGGCCCCATGAGGGTAGGCCCGCACGGCATACTGCAGCCCCTGGCCGATACCCTGAAGCTTATCTTGAAGGAGGACATCGTCCCGGACAGGGCCGACAGGTTCCTTTTCAAGCTGGCGCCGCTTATAGCGATGATCCCGGCGTTCCTGGTTTTCGTCGCCATACCGTTCGGCGAGAACGTGACCATCCCATTCGTCAACAGGGAAGTCTCGCTCTACCTGTCGGACCTAAACGTCGGCATACTCTACGTCCTCGCGATAGGCGGTCTTGGCATATACGGCATTATCTTCGGCGGCTGGGCGTCTAACTCCAAGTACGCGCTCCTCGGCGGACTGCGCTCCGCAGCGCAGATGATAAGCTACGAGATAGCGTTGAGCTTCGCCTGCATAGGCGTCGTCATGATGACCGACACATTGAGCCTGCTTGAGATGGTAAGGGCCCAGGCAGGCGGCATTCACCACTGGAACGTACTATACCTCCCGATAGGGCCGGTATGGTTCGTAATATTCATCATCGCGGCATTGGCGGAGATGAACCGCATACCCTTCGACCTTCCAGAGGACGAAGGCACCCTGGCCTCTGGCTTCCATACCGAGTACAGCGGCATGAGGTTCTCTTACTTCATGCTCGCAGAGTACGTGGCGATGGTGAGCGTGTCGGTACTTACCGTAATAATGTTCTTCGGCGGCTGGCACCCGCCCCTTGACGGCGCGCTCTTCAACTTCGTGCCCGGCATCTTCTGGTTCATGGCCAAGGTGGTCGCGTTCATCTACTTCTTCATGTGGCTCAGGTTCACGCTGCCGAGATACAGGTACGACCAGCTCATGACCATAGGCTGGAAGATACTGATACCGCTTTCGCTGGTCAGCGTCCTCATAACAGGATTGATGAAGATATGAGCAACGGGTCAAGCAGGATAACAGATTTCATAAAGAAGGCCCTGTTCGTCGATTTCATAAAGGGCCTCGCGATAACTCTCAGGTACAACGTATCCAGGAGCATAACGCTCAGGTACCCTGACCAGGAGAAGTGGGTCCCGTACAGGCGCTTCCGCGGCCAGCACACGCTTAATATGGACGCGAACGGCAGGGAGCTCTGCGTAGCCTGCGAGCTCTGCGCAAAGGCCTGCCCGACAAAGTGCATAACCGTCATCCCGATGGAGGACGATTCCGGCAGGGGCATTGCCGACAGGGTCGCGAAGGTCTGGAAGGTAGAGCTCACCAGGTGCCTGTTCTGCGGCTACTGCGAGGACGCCTGCCCCACGAGGGCGGTAAGGCTCGGCAGGGACTATGAGCTCGCGTGCTTTGACCTCTCCTGCGCGACAAAGAACAAGGAAGAGCTCCTGCAGCCGCAGTCCATACCCGAGACCATCAATGGCGGGTTTGTCGTGAAGGCCAAGTTCGTGAGGTCGCCGGAAGGCATAAAGGTGGTCCCGGACCTGAGGATGTCGAAGAAGAGGCTTCTGTAAGAAAAGTAACGCAAGCCCGGCGGAACGATTCTGAACCGGGTCAGGCTCAGCCATAAAGGAATCCAGATGGAAAAATTCTTTTTTCTGATGTTCGCGATAACGGCCCTATGCTCCGGGCTCGCAGTAGTGACCCTGAGGAACCCGGTTCACAGCGCCGTCTCCCTCATGCTCTGCCTCGTTCAGGTAGCCGCGCTCTTCGTGCTCCTGAGGTCGCCCTTTGTCGCCGTGGCGCAGGTCTTCATCTATGTCGGCGCGGTAATGGTACTCTTCCTCTTCGTCGTCCTTATCCTGGATATCAAGAAGGCGGCTATCGAGACCTTCCCGCCGGTAAAGAGAAGGTTCGTCGGAGGAGTAATAGCAGTGCTGGGCATAGAGCTCCTCGCGTTCATATTCGCGAGCCCGTTCGGGACGGCCCCGGCAGACGCCGCGGAGACCACGACGGAATCCATAGGCAAGCTCCTCTTTACAAAGTACCTCTTCCCGTTCGAGGTCGTCTCCATAATACTTCTGGCCGCGCTTGTGGCGGCCGTAATCATGGCAAAGGAGCGTCAGAGATAGATGGTCCCGATCTCCTGGTACATAGCCGTCGCGGCCGTTCTCTTCCTCATAGGCGTCTCCGGCGTCCTCATGAGAAGGAACATAATAGTCGTCCTCATGTCAATAGAGCTCATGCTCAATTCGGTCAATATCAACTTCGTGGCGTTCTCGTACATGCTGGGTGACATGACCGGGCAGATATTCTCGATATTCACCATTACCGTAACGGCAGCCGAGGTGGCAGTCGCCCTCGGCATCCTGATAGCGCTCGTCAGGAACAGAAAAACGTTCAATGTCGATGAGATCGACACCTTGAAGGGATAGAGATGTCCGAACACCTCCTTAGTCTTGTAATCTTCCTGCCGCTCCTGGGCGCGGCGCTCCTTCTTTTCATCCGGGACGAGCGCGCCATAAGGTGGATAGCGCTGGCCGTCGCGGTCGCGGACTTCGCCGTCTCGATCCCGCTCCTCACGGGCTTTGATTCCTCCACGCACAAGATGCAGTTCGTGGAGAGGTATGAATGGATACCGTCCTTCAACATATTCTACTATCTCGGCGTCGACGGCATAAGCGTGCTCTTCATATTCCTGACGGCCTTCCTCGGCGTCATCTGCGTGCTGGCATCGTGGACCGGCATAAAGCACAGGGTCAAGGAGTTCATGATATCGCTCCTGGCCATGCAGACCGCCATGCTGGGCGTCTTCGCCGCGCTGGACCTCCTCCTCTTCTATCTCTTCTGGGAGGCCATGCTCATCCCCATGTACCTTATAATAGGCGTGTGGGGCGGCAAGAACCGCATATACTCGGCCGTTAAGTTCTTCCTCTACACCCTCGCGGGCAGCATACTGATGCTCGTCGGCATCATCGCCATGTACTACGCGGCCGGCGGCACCTTCGACATACCGACACTGATGGAGCACAAGTACTCCTTCGTATTCCAGATATGGGTCTTCCTGGCCTTCTTCGTGGCATTCGCGGTGAAGGTCCCGATGGTCCCGTTCCATACCTGGCTGCCCGACGCCCACGTCGAGGCGCCTACAGCGGGCTCCATCATACTGGCGGGCGTGCTCCTTAAGCTCGGCACATACGGATTCCTGAGGTTCTCGGTGCCCATGTTCCCGGACGCCGCGCGGTACCTGGCCACTCCGATAATAATCATCTCGCTCGTGGCCATCATATACGGCGCGTTCCTGGCCCTTGCGCAAAAGGATCTTAAGAAGCTCATCGCCTATTCATCCATAAGCCACATGGGCTTCGTGACGCTCGGCATATTCCTCTTCAACAAGAACGGAGTCGAGGGCGCGATACTTCAGATGTTCAACCACGGCATCACGACCAGCGCGCTCTTCTTCTGCGTCGGTCTTATATACGAGAGGACGCACACCAGGGAGATAAGCGCGTACGGCTGGGGCGCCAGCCGCGTTCCGTACTACACGACCTTCCTCTTCATATTCTCGCTTGCTTCACTGGGTTTCCCCGGCACTAACGGCTTTATCGGAGAGCTACTCATAGCCTTTGGCGCGTTCGAGGCCTATCAGCCGTATCTCATATTCCTGCTCATAGGCATCGTCTTCGGGGCGGCCTACATGCTCTTCATGTTCAAGAGGATGGCCTACGGCGCGGACAGCCATGGGCATGGGGGCCAAGGCGGGCACGGCGGCGGACACGGCCATGACGACCACGAGCATAAGGTCTGGGATATCGACCTGCGCGAGGCAATAGCGCTCTTCGCCCTGCTGGTATTCGTTTTCTGGGTCGGGTTCCATCCCGAGGACTTCCTCAACTATATGCACGTATCGGTAAGCCGCTTTATCGAGCAGGCTAATGTCATAAAGATCTCGGCTTCAGGGTTGTAATTTAGGAGAATCAATGTTCTTTTCAGCAGCCGACATATTCGCAGTTCTACCGGAAATGGTGATATCAGGCATGGCCTGCCTCCTGCTGCTCGTGGACCTCGCAGTCCCGCAGCGGAAAAAGGGCCTCGTGGCCCTGCTCTCGGTAATATCCGTACTCGCAGCCGCGTTCCTGACCTTCAGCCTGACGGGTGTCGACACGAAGGCCTTCTCAGGGACCTTTGTCCTCGACGACTACTCGGCCTTCTTCAAGCTCATATTCTACATAGTTACGGTCTTCACCATATTCATCTCCCTCAGGTATCTCAAGACCGAGGAGATAAATATGGGTGAGTACTATGTGCTCATGCTCTTTTCGCTCAGCGGCATGATGGTCATGGCCTCTGGCGGAGACCTCCTTACGATCTACCTGGGCCTTGAGCTTACGGCCCTCCCGATATACGCCCTCGTCGGCTTCCTGCAGCATGACAGGAAGTCAAACGAGGCCGCGATGAAGTACGTCATCCTCGGCGCATTCTCGTCCGCGATACTCCTTTACGGCATCTCCCTCATATACGGCACCGCGGGCACCACCGACCTTGCCGCGATAGCGGAGGCCATAAGGTCAGGCAAGGCGGGCGGCACGCTCTTCGTCGTCGGCATAATAATGCTCGTCGCGGGCTTCGGCTTCAAGATCGCAGGCTTCCCGTTCCACATGTGGGCGCCTGACGCCTACGAGGGCGCGCCCACGCCCATTACCGCGTTCATGTCCGCGGGCCCCAAGGCTGCGGCCTTCGCGGCCATAATGAGGGTCTTCCTCGAGGCGCTCTATCCTGCTTATGGCTCATGGGAGTTGGCCATAGCCGCGGTCGCGGTCGGCAGCATGGTGGTCGGCAATATCACGGCCATAATGCAGACGAGCCTCAAGCGTATGCTCGCCTACTCCAGCATAGGACACGCCGGTTATGCCCTCCTTGGCGTCGTCGCAGGCACAGAGGAAGGCATCGCCGGAGTCATGTTCTACATGTTGGTATACACGTTCATGAACCTCGGCATATTCGCCATGATAATAATGATGAGGCGGGACGGCGCCAACGGCGACCAGATAAGCCACTGGGCGGGCTTCGCGAAGTCCAACAAGGTAGCGGCCCTCGTGATGCTCGTCTTCCTCTTCTCGCTTGCGGGCATACCGCCCACAGCCGGGTTCATGGCCAAGTTCTACGTCTTCATGGCCCTTATCCACAAGGGGATGATAGGCCTCGCGGTAGTGGCGGCGCTCATGAGCGCGGTCGCGGCCTACTTCTATATAAGGGTCGTAATGCTCATGTACATGAGGGAGCCTGAAAAGGAGTTCTCGCTGGTACGCTCCTGGGGCATCTACTGCGTGCTGGCCGTAGCGCTCGCCGCCGTAGTGGTCCTCGGCATATACCCCGATTACTTCGTGAGCCTCGCGAACCGCGCCGCGTTTTCGCTGTAGGGAAGGGATAGCATAGAATGGAAACGATAGTCTCAATAAAACCCTTCATAGCGGTCCTGGCATCGGCAGTAGCCGTCGCCCTGATCGTGCTCTCAAGGAACAAGCCGAACCTGAGGGAGTCGTGGTCCTACATCGCGGCCTTCATCAAGTTCGGCGTGATCATATCCATGGCGCCGGACATATTCTCCGGCAAGATAATAGAGTACACGGTGCTTACCGTTCTGCCGGGCATCGAGCTCAAGTTCAGGGTCGACCCCCTGGGCCTGTTCTTCGCGCTGACCGCTTCGTTCCTCTGGATAATCGCGACCACGTATTCCATCGGCTACATGCGCTCTTTGAGCGAGCACGCGCAGACGCGCTTTTTCGCCTGCTTCGCGATATCGCTCTCTTCGGCTATAGGCGTGGCCTTCTCGGCCAACCTCTTTACGCTCTACCTCTTCTATGAAATATTGAGCATAATGACCTACCCGCTCGTCGCGCACCACGAGGACGACGCAGCGTGGGAAGGCGGCAAGAAGTACATCACGTACCTTATGGGCACGTCCAAGGTATTCCTGCTTGCCGCGATTGTAATCACCTATATGCTCACCGGCACGCTGGATTTCAAGCAGGGCGGCATATTCACCGCCGACATGCCCGGTGTGCTCGTCGTAATCGCGTATATATGCTTCCTTGCGGGTTTCGCGAAGGCCGGCATAATGCCTCTGCATAACTGGCTGCCTTCCGCCATGGTCGCTCCGACGCCCGTCAGCGCCCTTCTCCATGCGGTCGCGGTCGTCAAGGTCGGCGTCTTCTCGGTCGTGAGGGTAATGCTGGACGTATTCGGACTCGACGTAATGTCCGCGTTCAATCTTGGCATGCCGACGGTCTACTTCGTCTCTATCACAATTCTCGGCGCGTCGATAATCGCGCTTACGAAGGACGACCTCAAGGCAAGGCTGGCGTATTCAACCGTAAGCCAGCTCTCCTATGTCATCCTGGGCGTAGCCCTTCTTACGCCTTCCGGCATAACCGGCGGCATACTCCACATCGGCAACCACGCGTTCTCGAAGATAACCCTCTTCTTCTGCGCAGGATCCATATATGTGGCTTCGCATGTGAAAAAGATAAGCCACATGAGCGGCATAGGCTACAAGATGCCGATCACCATGGCCGCGTTTACGATAGGATCATTGAGCATGATAGGCATGCCGGCTGTGGCCGGCTTCACGAGCAAATGGTACATGGGCATAGGCGCGATGGAAGCCAAGGAAATATTCCCTCTTATCGTACTGCTGACAAGTACGGTCCTTAACGCGGCCTACTTCCTCCCCATCGTATTCAAGGCGTATTTCGAGAGCCCGGTGGGCAATCACCACATCGAGCATGTGGAGGAAGCGCCGAAGTTCGTGCTCGTGCCCCTTATAATTACGGCGATAATAACCGTCGGCATAGGCGTATACCCCGACTTTTTCCTCTCTCTTGCTGAAAAGGTGCTGAGATGAAACTGGAAAATATCATAGAGAATCAGCAGACCATGCGCACCCTGAAGGTTGTGCTCTATGTCGCTATGGCGGTCTTCGTGGTCATCGACATCTTCATGCCGAGGCACCATGTCGAGTTCTTCTGGGACGAGATACCCGGCTTCAGCGCGGCCTTCGGCATAGCGGCCTTCGCGGCAGTGGTGGTCGCGGCAAAGGTACTTGGAAAACTGTTTTTGCAAAAAGACGAGGACTATTACAAAAAGTAGCCCAATCAATTATTGAATAACTCTGATTTTTCAGGCTGCTCAAAAAGTTTTACATGCAAGGCGACTTGACAAGCAAATGGACTTTTTCAGCAGTCTGAAGAGGAATGACTGACATGCCTAACTGGATACATCCGGCAGCAATATTAGTTCTTGGCTCCTTCCTGATACCGCTCTTCAAGGGCAGGGTACGGCAGGCCTATATACTCCTTCTGCCCATACTCGCCTTCCTGAGCGTGGCCACGATGGATTACGGGACCTACGGCGTCTACAATGTCCTCGGCCTCGAGATGACGTTCGGCAGGGTCGACAGGCTCTCATACGTCTTCGCCTTCATCTTTACGCTCATGGCCTTCATAAGCGGCGTATACAGCTTGAACCAGAAGGAGAGCTGGCATCATGTGGCAGCCTACGTCTACGCCGGAAGCGCGACGGGCCTTGCCTTTGCCGGGGATTTCCTGACCCTGTTCCTCTTCGCCGAGTTCATGGCCTTCGGCTCCATGTGCCTCGTCCTCTTCAGGAAGACCGACGAATCGACCAGGGCGGCATACCGCTATATACTCGTGCACGTGTTCAGCGGCATCTGCGTCCTGGGCGGCGCGATGCTCCAGTACCAGCAGACCGGCAGCTTTGCATTCGATGCCGTAACGGCAGGCGGCCTTGCAGCCGTCCTCCTATTGATAGGCTTCTTGACGAACGCGGCCGTGCCGCCGTTCAGCGCCTGGCTTACTGACGCCTATCCGCTTGCGACCATCCCTGGCGCGGTCTTCATGTCTTCGTTCACCACGAAGAGCGCGGTCTATACGCTCGCGAGGGGATTTGCGGGGACCGATATACTCATCGTGCTCGGCGTCATAATGGCCGTCTACGGCACCATCTACGCGCTACTCGAGAACGACATCAGGAGGCTTCCGGCCTATTCGACCATCAGCCAGGTCGGCTACATGGTAACCGCAGTCGGCATAGGAACCGAGCTTGCCATAAACGGAGTCGCGGCTCACGCGTTCGCTCACATACTCTACAAGGGATTACTCTTCATGGGCGCCGGCTCGGTCCTCTATGTGACAGGCCGCTCCAAGCTCACGGATCTCGGCGGCCTCTACAAGTCCATGCCGTGGACCTTTATCCTCTACATCGTGGGCGGCCTTGCCATATCCGCGGTACCGCTCACAAGCGGCTTTGTCAGCAAATCGATAATACTCTCTGCGGCAGGCGAAGAGCACCTCATGATAGCGTGGGTCCTCCTTACGCTCGCGTCGGTCGGCACCTTCATCCATACAGGCTTGAAGCTCCCGTATTACACCTTCCTTTCAAAGGACGCGGGACTCCAGGCGCAGGACCCGCCGAAGAACATGATAGTCGGCATGGCGCTCGCTGCATTCATGTGCATATTCATAGGCGTATTCCCGCAGGCCCTCTACAGCCTGCTGCCGTACGCGATCGAATACCACCCGTACACGGCCGAGCATGTTGTCTGGACGGCAGAGATACTCCTCTTTGCCGGGTTCGCCTTCATGGTCTTCAAGAAGTATCTGGCGGGGGAGAGGACGATCAGCCTCGATACCGACTGGTTCTACCGCAGGGGCGCGGCCATGTTCATGAAGCTCGATTACGGCCTGTTCGCGGCTGTTGACGACATCGTAAGCAACCTCTACAAGCCCATCCTGAACGGGGTTAAGAAGTTCTCGGCGCTCTGCTGGGCCTTTGATTTCAAGTGGGTCGACGGCATGGTAAACGGCGTTGCCGCCCTGGTCGTCTATGTCGCGGGAGACGCACGCCGCCTTCAGACCGGGAGGCTCCAGCAATACGCGGTCACGATACTGCTGGGCCTTCTTTTCCTCGTAAACATCATACTATTCCTCGCTTAAGGGTTATGGCCCTTAAAGTCCTTTCACCTGCGAAGGTAAACCTCTTCCTGCGCGTTTCGGGTAAGAGGCCTGACGGCTATCATGACATCCTCTCGCTCATGCAGCCGGTCTCTCTCTACGACGATATAGAGATAGAAGCCGGAGAGGGGGAAGGCATATCGGTAAGCTCCGATAACCCGGCCCTGCCTGTCGGCGCCGAAAACCTTGCGCACAGGGCTGCATCGGCCTTCCTGAAAAAGCTGGGCAAAACAAAGTCTGTAAGCATCCATATAAAAAAGAGGATACCTGTTGGGGCAGGGCTTGGCGGCGGCAGCTCGAACGCGGCTTCGGTCTTAATGGGCCTTAACGAGCTCACTGGAGCCGGTTTCGATGAGGCTGTTCTTATGGATATTGGCTCAAGGCTGGGCTCGGATGTGCCCTTCTTCATATTGAAGTCCGGCGCGCTGGCAGCCGGCAGGGGCACTGAGCTCAAGAGGGTCAAGGTCCCGGAATTCGGGTATATTCTCATAAACCCCGGCTACCATGTCTCTACTGCCTGGGTCTACGGCAATTTGGACTTGACAAAAAAGCCTGAAAATAATAAGTTAACGTATTCTGTGGCGTCTTTCCGGGAAGGCTTTGAGGTCGGCGATCTTTATAACGACCTCGAGTCAGTCACTCTGAAAGAGCATCCTGACCTGGCTGAATATAAAAAAATCCTCGTGAAAAACGGCGCCTTGGGCGCTCTCATGTCAGGGAGCGGCCCGACGGTGTTCGGGGTCTATACGGACGGGGAATCGGCCCAAAAGGCTTATGCTGCCGTAAAGGCGTGCCTTGATGAAACGGTTTCAGCTTTTGCTGTAAAGGGTTTGTAAGGGTCGGGGGTCCTCGGGTCCCTCGGGTCATCGGATTCTGGGGCGTCGCCAAGCGGTAAGGCACGGGGTTTTGATCCCCGCACCCGGAGGTTCGAATCCTCCCGCCCCAACCAGTGCTTATTTTAAGAAAAACCGGGTATGGAGTAATGTTGGAGAAGATCAAGGTATTCGCCGGGAATTCGAACAAGCCGCTCGCAGTGGAGATTTGCGACCATCTCGGTATAGAGTTGGGTAAATCCGATGTACGGAGCTTCAGCGACGGCGAGGTATACGTAGACATACAGGAGAGCGTCAGGGGCGTCGAGGTCTATGTCGTGCAGTCGACCTGCATGCCGTGCAACGACAACCTGATGGAGCTCCTCATAATGCTTGATGCATTCAAGAGGGCGTCGGCCTGTTCCGTCACCGCGGTCATCCCCTATTACGGGTATGCAAG
>MGPL01000143.1:0-14508 GCA_001797415.1 Deltaproteobacteria bacterium GWA2_55_10 | reverse complement strand
GGGCCAGATACAGGGCTTCTTCAACATCCCGGTCGACCACCTCTATGCAACGCCGGTGCTTCTCGACTATATCAGGCAGAACTTCCAGGACGACGTAGTCATGGTCTCGCCGGACGCCGGAGGCGTCGAGAGGGCGAGGGCATTTGCCAAGAGGCTCGGTACGACGCTTGCCATCGTCGACAAGAGGCGTCCGAGGCCCAATGTCTCTGAAGTCATGAGCATAATCGGAGACGTCGAGGGCAAGACGGCTGTCATCCTCGACGACATGATAGACACGGCAGGGACAATAACTCAGGCCGCTGCCGCGCTCAAGGAGAAGGGCGGCGCAAAGCAGGTCTATGCCTGTGCCACTCACGCCGTGCTCTCAGGCCCGGCTATCGAGAGGATAGACGCGTCCCCGATAAAGGAACTTGTCGTGACCAATACCATACCGAGAAGGGAGAGCGCGACTTCCCCGAAGGTCAAAAGGGTGTCGGTAGGGCCGCTCCTGGGCGAGGCGCTAAAGAGGATACATTACGGAGAGTCGGTAAGCTCCCTGTTCGTTTAGGGAATTGCCTGGCAGCTTTGGAATATTAACCGGAGGAAGCACAATGGAACAGATAAATCTCTCAGCCCAGCAGAGACAGGAAAGGGGCAAGAACGAAGCGAGGAGGCTCCGCGCAGCCGGCAAGGTCCCCGGCATACTCTATGGCCCGGGGGTCGAAGGCGCACTGTCAGTGACAGTCGACGGTAAGGAGCTGGACAGGGCTCTCCATACGCACGCCGGCGGCAACGTCCTCGTGAACCTGGACGTGACCGGCGACAAGAAGCGCACCGTGATGTTCAAAGAGGTGCTCCGCCACCCGCTCAGGGGCACTGTGCAGCACATAGACCTCCTTGAGGTCCAGATGGACCACAAGATAGCCGTCGATGTGCCTGTGCACATCGTGGGCAAGGCAGCGGGTATTGCCTTTGGCGGCATAGTGCAGCACGAGACAAGGAAGTTGAGGATCGAGTGCCTGCCGTCAGACATCCCGGATTCGATAGAGGTCGACATCACGCTTCTTGCCGTAGGACACTCCTTCCATGTAAGGGACATAAGCCTCAGGGAAGGCCTGCAGGCGCTTGACGAGGCGGATCTGACCGTAGTATCGGTAGTCGCGCCGACGGCAGAGGTCGCGCCGAAGACCGCTGAAGAGGTCCAGGCAGAGCTTGCCAAGAGCTTCGAAGAGAAGGAAGGGGCGAAGAAGGAGGAGTAATCCTCTTTCTTCCCTGACCGTCAGAACGGCTTTGGGGGCTGCCTGTTGCTTCTCATCGTAGGATTGGGGAATCCCGGCGGCGAGTACGAGGATACCAGGCACAACGCCGGCTTCATGCTCGTAGACCGCCTGAGCAGGGATTATTCCGTTAAACTCAAGAAGGGCGGCAAGGGTCTCTGGGGTGAGGGCCGCATAGCGGGCGAGGAGGTAATCCTCTTGAAGCCCATGACCTACATGAACCTGAGCGGCCTGGCTATAGCTGAGGTCCTTCAGAAACACCCGCTCCCGCCGGAGTCAATCATCGCTGCCTTTGACGACTGCGACCTGCCGTTGGGCAAGGTAAGGATCAGGAAGGGCGGCGGAAGCGGCGGCCACAGGGGCCTCGCCTCGCTCATAAATACGATAGGTACGAGAGAGTTCCCCAGGATAAGGCTTGGTGTAGGAAGGCCTTCCAGCGGTGATATCGTAGACTATGTCCTGAGCCCTTTTGCTCCGGATGAGGTGCCCGCCGTAGAAGAGATGCTGATACGTGCCAAAGAGGCTTTCGATTCAATCATAACAAGCGGTATAGAGCAGGCCATGAACAGGTTCAACGCCTGATCCTCCATCCAGCTCACACGAATTCCAACCATCCATGCGCGAGCGAGCCTGCTGACCCCGGAAGGTGTCCGCCATGTCAAAAATGACGCTTTACGCGCCGGTCTTCGGCGCAGCCGGACTTCTAATCACATTATTTCTATATCTGTATGTCAGGCGGCTTCCTGCGGGCAGCGGGAGGATGAGGGAGATCTCCGAGCTCATCCACTCCGGCGCAATGGCCTATCTGAAGAGGCAGTACCTTATACTCGTCCTCTTTCTTGCAGTCGTCGCGGTCGGGCTGGCGTATCTGCTCGGCATACCTACTGCCATTGCGTACATTTCAGGTGGCGCCTCGTCCATGCTCGCCGGCTACTTCGGCATGAAGGGCGCGACCAAGGCCAACGTCAGGACTGCCGAGGCTGCCAACAGGTACAAGCCTGACCCATCAAAGGCCCTTTTGACGGCCTTCTTCGGCGGCTCTGTCATGGGCCTGTCGGTCGCGAGCCTGGGACTGATCGGAGTCGGCGTATTCTTCATACTTTACGGCAGGCCTGAAGAGGCTGCTGTCATAAACGGATTTGCCATGGGCGCATCCTCTATCGCGCTCTTCGCAAGGGTCGGGGGCGGGATATATACAAAAACAGCCGACGTAGGCGCTGACCTTGTCGGCAAGGTAGAGGCAGGAATCCCGGAGGACGACCCGAGAAACCCCGGCGTCATCGCTGATAACGTGGGCGACAACGTCGGCGACGTCGCTGGCCTCGGGGCTGACATATTTGAATCTTATGTCGGCGCTGTCGTCGCGTCGATAGCGCTCGGCGCTACTATAGCGGCAAGCGACCTTGCCTTCCTGGGCGAGAGGGAAGCGCTCATGTCTTATCCGGTGCTCCTCGTGATGGCCGGGCTCCTGTCCTCCCTTGCGGGTATTGCGTCGATGCGCATACTCGACAGGTTCGGCCCTGCCTCCGCGCTCAGATACTCTTCCCTGATTTCAGCGGCGGCATTCCTCGGCCTCGCCTTCCTTGTGACAATCTTTGTGAAGTGCGGCATGGGCTGCTATCTTGCCGTTGCGGCCGGGTGCCTGGGCGGAAGCCTCATAGGACTCATGAGCGAGTACTATACCGGAGGAAGCCCGGTGGAACGGATAGCGAGGTCATCTCTTACAGGGGCAGGCACAAATATAATCACAGGCATAGCGGTGGGGCTCGAGAGCTGCGCACTGCCGCTGATTGCCATAAGCCTTGCGATATATATCGCGAATTACGCGGCTGGCATATACGGCATAGGCATAGCTGCCGTAGGCATGCTGGCGACGACCGGCATAATAATGAGCGTCGACGCGTACGGCCCCATAGCCGACAACGCGGGCGGCATCTCCGAGATGAGCGGCCTCGGCAAAGAGGTGAGAGAGATAACCGACAACCTCGACGCGCTCGGAAACACCACGGCGGCAATCGGCAAAGGCTTTGCCATCGGCTCTGCCGCGCTTACGGCGATCGCCCTCTTTGCGGCCTATGGACAGGCGGTCAGCGCTGCCTCCGGCGAGCCGCTCGAGATGTCCCTTTCAGACCCGTCCGTCATGATAGGCATGCTCATCGGGGCGATAATACCCGTTTTTATAGGTTCGCTTACGATGACGAGCGTGGGCAAGGCTGCGATGAAGATGGTCGAGGAGATAAGGAGACAGTTCAGGGAGATACCCGGCCTGCTCGAAGGCAGGGAGGGCGTGCGCCCCGATGTCGAAAGGTGCGTTGACATATGCACGAAGGCCGCGCTCCGCGAGATGATACTCCCCGGCGTGCTCGCCGTGGCGGCCCCTGTTTTCGTCGGGTTCGTATTCGGGGCAAAGGCGCTCGGGGGCATGCTGGCAGGAGCGACCGTAACAGGCATCATGCTTGCGATTTTCATGGCAAACGCCGGCGGCGCATGGGATAATGCAAAGAAGTTTATCGAAAAGGGGCAGTTCGGAGGAAAGGGCTCCGATGCCCATAAGGCGGCAGTAGTAGGGGACACGGTCGGAGACCCGTTCAAGGACACATCCGGGCCGGCCATGAACATACTCATAAAGCTTATAAGTATCATCTCCCTTATCATCGCGCCGCTTATAGCTTGACAGGCTGCTGAAAAAGCCCATCTGCTTTGTTGTCATCGTCGCTCATCACTGCGGCGTACGGCAAAGAGTACGCCTCATTCCTCGCTCCCCGATTTAACCGGGGCCTCGCATATGGAGCTTTTTGAGCAGCCTGTTAGATCCAGAATTTTTTATAGAGTAATCTTATGCCTTTTAAAACAGGGCGCAGTTTGCCCTGTTTTTAAATTTCAGAAAAATACAGTCAAGGAGAGCAGCACAAGATGGGATTCAACTGCGGTATTGTAGGACTTCCGAACGTCGGCAAGTCGACCATATTCAACGCGATGACGGCTGCCGGGGCCGAAGCGTCAAACTATCCTTTCTGCACCATAGACCCGAACATAGGAATGGTGCCTTTAAGGGACGAGCGACTCTCAAGGTTAGCTGCGCTGGTGAAGCCTGAAAGGACGGTGCCGACGGCAGTGGAGTTCGTGGACATAGCTGGCATAGTCAAAGGCGCGAGCAAGGGCGAGGGGCTGGGTAACCAGTTCCTCGGAAACATCAGGAGCGTGGACATGATAGCCCACGTGGTCCGCTGCTTCGAGGACGAGCAGGTCGTGCACGTCGACGGCAGGGTGGACCCGAAGGGCGATATCGAGGTCATAAATACGGAGCTCATTCTCGCTGACCTCGATTCTCTCGATAAGCGCATTGAAAGGTCTGCCAAGCTCGCCAAGTCCGGCGACAAGGCTATTGCCGAGGCCATGCCTGTCTACCTTGAGCTCAAGAAGGCCTTTGAGGAGGGCCGGCCGGCAAGGAGCGTCCTGAACCGCGAGACCGCGCAACTCGTCAAGGACCTCAATCTCCTTACGGCCAAGCCGGTCATATATGTCGCTAACGTGAGCGAGGACGATCTCGCTGGGACATCGGGCGCGGCTCAGTCTGTGAAGTCTATCGCGGAAAAAGAGGGCGCGGGATTCTGCGTGATCTGCGGGAAGATCGAGTCTGAAATAGCCGAGCTTTCCGAAGAGGAGAGGGTTGAATTTCTTTCCGGATTGGGCCTCAAGGAATCTGGTCTCGACAGGCTCGCGCACGCGGCTTACGCACTTTTGGGCCTCTACACTTACTTCACCGCCGGGAAAAAAGAGGTAAGGGCGTGGACAATCGAGGCAGGCACAAAGGCCCCGGGCGCGGCCGGAGTCATACACACGGATTTCGAGCGCGGATTCATCAGGGCCGAGGTCATCGCTTACGATGATTTCATAAAGTACGGGTCAGAGGCGGCCTGTAGGGACAAGGGCGTATTGAGGCTCGAGGGAAAGGATTACGTGGTAAAGGACGGCGACCTCATGCACTTCAGGTTCAACGTGTGAGCGCTCTGCACTAAAGTACAGTTGACGGCCTTTCGGCAGCCGTCTTCATTGATATTATGGGGAAACAAAAAAGTTCTTACATAGACAATAAAGTTTCGCCTAAAAAGTCCAGGACGGACTTTTTCAACATCCTGATAGAGGCTGAAGTCCATCTGTTTCGTTGTGGTCCCATCCTGTTGACACTCCCCGCCCATGGGCCTATACTGAGTTTAAGGTATTCTTAGATGCCGGGACTTGGTAAAGCGCTCATAATAATAGGGATAGTCGTGCTTGTCATAGGTCTTCTGGTCGCCTATGGGCCGAAAATCCCATATTTAGGGAAGCTGCCCGGCGATATCCATGTGAAAAAGGATAATTTTGTCTTCTATTTCCCTCTGGCCACCTCTATCATTATCAGCATAATCCTTTCCCTTGTTTTATACCTTTTCACAAGGCGTTAGTGTTGCAAAAAAGAGAAAAACATCTTTTTTGTGGTAATAAAACTACACTGTTGCCCCCTTGCGTGAAATAAACCTCCTGAAATATCGAAGGATTTTTTTATGGCATGCTTATTGCTCTATACTTTGTCAATGATGATGCAGCAGACGCTTAAAAAAATAATAGAGTTCTCCGGAGTAGGCCTACATACCGGGCGAGAGGTAAGGGGCAGGATAATGCCCTCCTGCGCTGATACCGGCATTACCTTTTTCAGGCGCGACCTGGGCGGCGCTCCTGCCATAAGGGCAACATCCTCAAATGTCATTTCCACGAGCTATGCCACCACGCTTGGCTCCAGGGGCGCTACTGTATCGACCATAGAGCACCTCATGGCCGCCTTCTACGGCATGGGCGTAGATAACGCAATAGTCGAGCTTGACGGCCCGGAAGTTCCCATACTTGACGGCAGCTCGGTCGAGTTCGTTTCAATGATAGAGTCCGCCGGGCTCGCAACGCTTTCGGCCCCGAGGCGCTATATTGTTATAAAGAAGCCCATCAAGGTAATAGAGGACGACAAGTACATCTTCCTCCTTCCTACTGATGAGGCAGAGCTTTCGATAAATTACTCGATAGACTTCTCGCACCCGTTCCTCTCAAAGCAGTCCTTCTCAAGGCTCTTTACAAAAGATGTCTTCAGAAAAGAGCTGGGGAGCGCGCGTACCTTCGGCTTCCTCAAGGATGTCGAGATGTTGAGAGCCAACGGGCTCGCAAAGGGCGGCTCCCTTGAGAACGCGATAGTAATAAGCGATACCGAGATACTTAACGAGGGCGGCCTGAGGTACCCCGACGAGTTCGTAAGGCACAAGGTCCTCGACCTCATGGGGGACATAGCCCTCGTCGGCGCACCCATCAAGGGCAAGATCATCGCCTACAGGTCAGGGCACGCCTTGAACCATAAGCTCAGCCAGGAGATATGGAGAAAGCCCGGCAGCTGGGAGTTCAGCGATTCGGTTTCCAGCGAGGAGAGGCTCATTGCCCGCAGCCCCATTCTCCTTGACATGGATAAGATGGCAACGGTTTAGCCTTTTGGAAATAAAATGTAAAAGCCCCTTTTCAGGGGCTTTTTTTTTAGCTCCTGGCCGTGAAGTCACCGCTAAAGCATGGAATTGCAAAAGTAGCTGATTAATGTTACAATTTTTTAAACAATCGGAAAAAAGACCCCTCTCCGGAGGGGTTTTTGAATTACGAGCAGGAACAAAGTGGCGACCGAAAAGAACGGGACAATACAAAAGCAGATAACGCTCGATGACAACAACCTTGCCATGAGGCTCTTTGGCGAGGCTGGCGAGAACATCCGCCGCTTCGAGAAGAAGCTCGGCGTGAGGATAACGACGCGCGGAGCCCTTGTCACCATCTGCGGAGAGCCTGAGAAGGCCGAGCTTGCCGAGAGGCTCATAATCGAGCTCTACAAGCTCCTTGAAAAGGGATATTCGCTCTATCCGCACGACCTGGACTATGCCGTAAGGATGGTGCTCGGCGATAAGGGGGTAGCGATCGCCGATGTTTTCATGGATACGGTCTATATCTCGTACCGCAAGAAGGTCATAGCTCCGAAGAGCGTGGCTCAGAAAAGGTACGTTGACGCCATGCGGAGCCACGATATCGTCTTTGGAATCGGTCCGGCCGGCACGGGAAAAACATATCTCGCGATGGCGATGGCCGTTGCCGCCCTCATGAGCAAGGAAGTCGACAGAATAATACTCACCAGGCCCGCTGTCGAGGCAGGCGAGAAGCTCGGCTTCCTTCCCGGCGACCTTGCCGCAAAGGTAGACCCGTACCTGAGGCCTCTCTATGACGCTCTCCACGACATGATAGATTACGAGCGGGCGCAGAAGTTTTTAGAGAGGGGCGCGATAGAGGTCGCTCCGCTCGCATTCATGAGGGGTCGTACCCTGAACGATTCCTTCATCATCCTCGATGAGGCGCAGAACACCACCTTAGAGCAGATGAAGATGTTCCTCACGAGGCTTGGCTTCGGATCAAAGGCGGTAATCACAGGCGACATCACGCAGATAGACCTGCCGCTGGCAAAGCCGTCGGGTCTTGTGGAGGCTCGAAAGATTTTAGAGGACGTGGAAGGCATTGAGTTCGTCGCCTTCACAGAGACGGACGTGGTAAGGCACCCGCTTGTGCAGAAGGTAGTAAAGGCGTTCGAGCGCATGGAGAGCAAGAGGAAGAGCGCGGCCGTGGAGGAGCCCTGATGCCGCAGAAGCAGGAACATGGCGCGTCTGGCGCGCACTCTGGCGGCCGGTTCGGTGAATTGTCAAGGAAGCTCGGACTGCTGCTCCTTATCAGCCTCCTTGCGACAGTGCTCTATTTCCCGAACCTCACATTCAGGGGCTACGACCTTGTCCCCGGCGAGGTTGCGCGGACCGACGTAAAATCCCCGGTCGAGGCGGCCTCCCGGGGCGCGACCGTCCGCAAGGGCGAGGTGGTAGTGCGCGAGGGGCAGGTCGTGACAGAGGCAGAGATTGCCAAGCTCGACCTGATCGAATCTTCAATAAGCCGCGAGGACGCCGGCCTTCCGGCATTGGGCTTTTTCTCTCTTGTAGCCGCCCTCCTCTTCGTAAGCGGTTATTTCGCTAAAAGGAATATCCGGAAGTTCGCATCAATGCCAAAGGACCTCCTGCTTATGGGAGCGGTCCTCTCGGGCGTCCTCGTCCTCCTGAACCTGTCCGATACCGCCGCGCTTGTCATGGCAGAGATATTCCCCGGCTCTTCTTCCGTGTACAGGTATGTTGTGCCTGTCGCTGTCGGGCCCATGCTCGTGCGGCTCCTTTTGAATTCCGAGACAGCCCTGGTCTTTGCCGCCGTAAGCTCGGTCCTGGCCGGTTATTTCATAGGCGGAGTTGAGATGGCTGCCTTCGCGCTCGCGGGAGGTATAGCGGGCGCGTCCGGCGTGAGGCAGTGTACGCACAGGTCGATTGCAATAAGGGCGGGACTTCTTCTCGGCGCGGTCAACGCCGCCGTGCTCCTTTGCATCTCGATAATAAAGGGCGGCGCCTTTGACAGCGCGTTCCAGATTGTATTTACGGGCCTCCTTAACGGCGTGCTGGCGTCCATCCTTGCAATAGGCTTCGCGCCGGTACTGGAAGTTCTCTTTCAGTATACGACGGACATAAGGCTCCTTGAGCTATCAAGGATGGAGCATCCTCTTCTTAAGGAGCTTGCCATTAAGGCCCCGGGCACCTACCATCATTCGCTCATGATAGGCACGCTCGCGGAGGCCGCATCCGAATCGATAAACGCGAACCCTCTCCTTGCGCGCGTGGGGGCCTATTACCACGACATCGGAAAGACCAGGATGCCGCAGTACTTCATCGAGAATACATCCGGCGAAAACAGGCACGATAGGCTCACCCCTTCGATGAGCTCTCTCATCTTGTCGAGCCATGTGAAAGAGGGGATAGAGCTCGCCGCAAGGTACAAGCTTGGCGCCGAGATCACCGAGATAATAAGCCAGCACCACGGCACGGCCCTCATCACATATTTTTACCAGAAGGCGAAGGCTTCGGGAGAAGGCGGGGAAGAAGTGGCGGAGGGTGATTTCCGCTATCCCGGCCCCAAGCCCCAGACAAAGGAGGCCGGGATAGTGATGCTCGCGGACGCGATAGAGGCGGCGAGCAAGACGCTGCCTGACCCCACGCCTGACAGGATACAGTGGCTTACGCAGAAGATAGTGAACAGGATATTCTCGGACGGCCAGCTCGACGAGTGCGAGCTCACGCTCAAGGACCTGCACGCGATAACGAGGAGCTTCAACCGGGTATTTGCCGGCATGTATCATCAAAGGATAGACTATCCGGAGCCGGTGGATATCCTGAAGGAGAAGGGTATTGAAGGTTCTGGTCCAGGGAAAAAAGGGGCGGGCGAAAATAAAAAAGATGGCAGAGGCCGCCTTAGAAGGCTTGGGGTGTAAGGACGTAGAGCTCTCGATTCTTCTTACTGACGACGAAGGCATAAGGGAGCTCAACAGGGATTACAGGGGCAGGGACAAGCCTACAGACGTGCTGAGCTTCCCGATGGAAGACGATTACATGCTCGGCGACGTGGTAATATCGATGGAGAGGTCGAGAGAGCAGGCTGTAGAGTTCAAGGTCAGCGAGGACGAGGAACTCGCGAGGCTCCTGGTCCACGGCATACTGCACCTCATGGGCCATGACCATGTTAAAGGCGGGCGCCAGGCCAAGAGGATGAAAGAGGAAGAGAAGGCGTTACTCAAGCTGATAAAGAAAAAGGGGATCATCTGAGCAGAATGGCGGGGCGGGTCGATTTTGGGAAGTATCTAAGAAAAGCTCTTCAGATAATAAAATTAAGGAAGGAAGCGGCCGAAGAGGCTGCCAACGACGAGGCGGCCTTTTTGCCCGGCATACTCATACTTGCCATCGGCGGCCTTGCGGTCGCTATCGGCGCAATGCTCCAGGGCATAGTCAAGGAGCCTGTCGAGGCGGCCTTTTTCATATTCTTCGCGCCGATATTGAACGTCCTCATATTCTCGCTCTTCATATCCATCTTCCACGCCATCGCCAGGCTCTTCGGCGGCAAGGCCTCGTTCCAGGCATACTACAGGGCCGCTGCCCTGGCCTCCATAGTAGGCTGGGTACAGGTGCTGCCTGTTGTGGGCACAGTCTTGAGCGTCTGGACGCTGCCGGTGAACGTCATCGTGCTCGAGGGCGTTCATAAGTTGAGGCGCATCGAGGCCATTGCCGTCGTGTGCCTCATGATGGCGGCCGCGATGAGCCTACTTTATTTTTCCGGCCTCTTGGGCTAATATAATAAGATGGACAACGGTGAGGTTAGAAAGCCAAGGAACTGGTTCGAGAGCCTGAACTACGCCATCGAGGGCGTTATCTACGCCTTCAAGACGCAGCGGCACATAAGGTACCACTATGTAATCGCCGCGGCGGCGCTCTTCCTGAGCCTCTTCCTCGAGCTGCCCATGGTCGAGTTCGTGCTCTTCGTGATGTCGGTGCTCATCCTCCTGTTCGCGGAGATGATGAACACGGCGGTAGAAGAGGCCGTAAACCTCCTCGAGGAGAAGTACCACGTAAGGGCAAAGAACGCGAAGGACGTCTCAGCCGGAGCGGTGCTCATCGCTTCCGTGGGGGTGGCAATAATGGTATACATGATATTTACGAAGTATATCTTCGACCCCATGTCCATAGCGCTCCGCGAGGCGAGGATGCTCTCGGGCCATATCGCCATAATATCGCTTCTCCTTGTCCTCATAGCGGTCGTGGTCTTCAAGGCGCTCTACGGCAAAGGTACGCCGCTCCACGGAGGCATGCCGAGCGGCCACTCTGCCGTGGCGTTCTCATTGTTTACGAGCATAAGCCTCCTTACGCTCAATCCTCTCGTTGTTATTCTGTCGTTTGCTCTCGCGGCCATGGTCAGCCATTCCAGGCTCCTGGGCGGCATACATACAAGGCTTGAGATATTCCTCGGCGGCCTCCTCGGTTTCGGTCTTACCCTGCTGGTCTTCCGCATATTCTTCATGACGCTCAAATGACAAGACGCCTTCTTTCAGCGATAGTCTCAGGTCTTGCAATGGTGCTCGCGTTCCCGCCGTTCGGGCTTGGGTTCCTGGCGTGGTTCGCGCTTGTGCCGCTCCTGCTGGGCCTTGAGGGGCAGAGCGGCAAAAAGGGATTTCTACTCGGCCTTGTCTCAGGCTTTGCCTTCTTCCTCGGTTCCGTCTATTGGGTAGTTCACTCGATGAGCAACTACGGCGGCGTGGCGGTTTGGGCGAGCATCGGCGTAATGCTCCTGCTTGTTCTCTATTTGAGCCTCTACTGGGGGGCATTCGGGTTTTTCGCCACATTGACCGCGGGGCTCGATAATACCGCCAGGCTCCTTCTGCTGCCGGCCTTCTGGGTGGCGCTCGAATACCTGAGGGGCAATCTTTTCACGGGCTTCCCGTGGGTCCTTGCCGGGTACACCCAGGCTGATTATCTGCCGCTCATACAGGTGGCGGACACCACGGGCGTATGGGGCATATCTTTCGTCATTATCGTCTCCAACACCGCGCTCTCATTTATAGCCGGTCATCTCATCCGTAAGGAGCGTGGCAGGGCGCCTCTGGCGCCTGCGGCTATAGCGGTCGCACTCGTGGTTTCGATAACGTCTTACGGGTTTATTCGCATGAAGGCCGTAGACAGCGAGGCCGCCAGATGGAGCGGCTTCAGGATAGGGGTCGCGCAGGGATCCATAGACCAGGGACTTAAATGGGATGGAAGGTACCAGCAGGAGACGCTCGATATCTACAGCGCCCTTACCGAGAAGGCCTCCGGCAGGTTCGCCAGGCTCGTGATTTGGCCGGAGACGGCCATACCGTTCTATTACGAGCCGGAGCGCATAGAAGAAGGCCAGGTAGGGGAGCTTGCCAAAAAGACAAGCTCATTCATATTGACGGGTAGCCCGTCTTATACTTATAATCCAGCCACCAACGAGGTCAGGTACTTCAACAGCGCCTTTCTCATCAACACCGCGGGCGAGACCGTCGGCAAGTACGAAAAGTTCCATTTGGTTCCCTTCGGCGAATATGTCCCGTTAAGGGGCATACTCCCTTTCGGAAAACTTACGGCAGGCATCGGGGATTTCACCGAAGGCCCGGGGCCTGTGCCCATAGCATTCGAGGGCGGCGGCATCGGCACCCTGGTCTGCTTCGAATCGATATTCCCGGAGATAGCGAGGGGGCACGTAAATAATGGCGCCACCATGCTCGCCAATCTCACCAATGACGCGTGGTTCGGCTACACGTCAGCCCCTTACCAGCACTTCCAGATGGCGGTCTTCAGGGCAGTCGAGAACAGGACTTTTCTCGTGCGCTCCGCCAACACGGGCATAAGCGCCGTCATAGACCCGAACGGAAGGATAAGGGAGAAGACCGGCCTCTTCGAGAGGACGATCATAACCGACGATATACGCCTTAAGCAGGGAGCGCTTACCTTTTACACCTTATACGGCGACCTCTTTGCATGGGGCTGCTCGATAATCACGGGTATTTTCATAGGGACAAGGTTCAGGAGGAAAAGAGATGTTTGAGGAATTGAAAGAAGACCTTCAGGGCGTGAAGGAGAAGTATGACGACCTAAGGAGTTTTCTTTGACCAGGCTGCCAGGACAGACGAACTCCAGGAAATAGACGCCAGGCTCTCGGACCCCGCTGTATGGACAAACCTCGAAGAGGCGCAGAAGCTCACGAAGAGAAAGGCCGAGCTGACGGCAGGGATGGACGCCCTTCAAAGGATAGCCGCCCTTGTCGAAGACGCGGAGGTGCTCCTCGAGCTGGCCGACGAGGCGCATGACGGCACGGTCGCGAAGGAGTCCGGCGAAAAGATAAAAGAAGCAAGGGACGCCATAAGGAAGGCAGAGATAAGGAGGATGCTCTCGGGCGAGCACGACGGCTCGAATGCGATAGTCTCCATACATCCGGGCGCGGGCGGCACCGAGGCGCAGGACTGGGCCGACATATTGCTCCGAATGTACATGAGGTGGGCGGAGCAAAGGGGCTACAAGACCGAGGTCCTCGATTTTCAACCCGGCGAAGAGGCCGGGATAAAGAGCGTCACCTTCACGGTATCAGGCGAGTACGCCTACGGGTACCTCAAGGCAGAGGGCGGCGTGCACAGGCTGGTGAGGATATCGCCCTATGACGCCAACAAGAGGAGGCATACGTCGTTCGCCTCGGTATTCGTCTATCCGGAGATCGAGGAGGACGTGGAGGTCGATATGAATGAGGCCGATCTTAAGGTGGACACATTCCGCGCGAGCGGCGCTGGCGGCCAGCACGTCAACAAGACCGACTCCGCCGTCCGTATAACCCACATGCCCACCGGCATAGTGGTGCAGTGCCAGAACGAGCGCAGCCAGCACAAGAACAGGGCCGTTGCCATGAAGCTCCTGAGGGCGCGCCTCTATGAGTTGAAGCTCAAGGAGAAGGAAGAGAAGATGCAGGAGTTCACCAAGGAAAAGCGGGATATTGCCTGGGGAAACCAGATAAGGTCGTATGTCATGCAGCCCTACAGGCTTATAAAAGACCACAGGACAGGCTTTGAGACCGGCAACATAGACCCTGTGCTCGACGGCAGCCTCGACCCGTTCATAGAGTCGTTCCTGCAGATGCGTTCCGGGGCGGCCTCGAAATAATTTTTGCGCTGCGTCAAAAGCGTGTTAGAATTAAAAGGTTGTGTCTTTGGAATTGGGGGGGAGACGGATCCAAGCGATCTGGCTTCTTTTCTTATGCCCGCCTGCAAAAAAGCCCTTGACAAAGCAGAGCTTGTGATTTATATATTTAAATTCAGTTTCGCCGTCTGGGGTGGCGAAGTCTGCCGTTTTTCTAATTTCGCGTTTTCTCCAGTATTTATGCTGGCGTAGCTCAACGGTAGAGCAGCTGATTTGTAATCAGCAGGTTGCGGGTTCGAATCCCATCGCCAGCTCCAGATCGCTTAACGTTCTACCGGCAAAAAGAGTCCGGAGGGTCTTCAAGGGCTGGTCTACTCGCCTGTTCCATTCTCCCGGAGCTTTTCGTTCTTGACCTTGGACTGACCCGTCTTCCTGTATCAGGGGCCGGCAGGCTTTAAGATATGCGTTCGGCATGGAGAGGTTCCCGAGCGGCCAAAGGGGGCAGACTGTAAATCTGCTGGCTCAGCCTTCGGAGGTTCGAATCCTCCCCTCTCCACCAGTATAACAGGAAATCGCGCGGGTGTAGTTCAATGGTAGAACTCCAGCCTTCCAAGCTGGATGCGTGGGTTCGATTCCCATCACCCGCTCCA
>MGPL01000142.1 GCA_001797415.1 Deltaproteobacteria bacterium GWA2_55_10 | reverse complement strand
GTATATCGAGGGCCGTCTGGCTCCTCTTGCCTGAGCGGCAGTAGAGTACTATGTTGCCGCCGTTGGGCAGGTTTGTGACGCCTTCGAGGGTTGAAAGCGGCATGAGCACGCTCCCGGGTATGTGGGCTTCGTTGTGCTCCTCGGGCGTGCGCACGTCGATGAGGATGACGCGCTCTTTTTTCTGGAGCATGGCCTTGAGCTCTTCCGGCGTTACCCTGGCGTGTTCGGCGCCTGCCGCAACCGTAAAGGACGAGAGCACGAACCCGAAGACGAGAATCGAAGTAAAAAGAAGGTGCTTGACCATTATGGTGATTATATACCAGTCGCCTGGCATTGCAAAAGAATTTTCGCTCGGAAATCGTCCGATGGACCCTTGATATCCTTAATAAAGGAGCCCGACCGATCATTGCGCCCGTAACAATGGAAAAGGAAATGCAAAAGCACGGAGTCAGAGCCAGACAAAGGGGCCAGCGTCTTCTTTACGCTGCCTTCCACCTTGACCGCGAGAATGACCTCATGCACGTTGTGGATTATGTTTTCGATGAAGGCCTTGTTCTCCCGAAGCCTCGCTTCCGCTTCGCTCCTCGCCCTTGGAACACCGACACGTTTTGAATTCTGTCGTTTTTTGCAGGCATAAGACCAATGCGGGCGAGGGTTTGAGGCGCGCCCGCCCTTCTGCGTAATCCGGAGCCGTTTGCCGGTTTTTGAAGCGCTTAATACTACTAAAATCAGAATGTTATGGCAAGGAGGGAGTTGTGATTGTAAGTCCTTTTACTGGTTAGTTTGTCAGAAATGGCGAGACAGGAGGTTTAAAGCGCTACAGATGCGGACGCCTAAGGGGGGAGATTGTTGATATATACTTATTGTCGGGGAGCAATGAGATGCCTGAATATAAGAAGATGAAAAAAGAGGAGCTTATAAAGCTCCTGCAGGACTTGCAGGCAAGGCTCAGCGGCATGGAGGCCGAGAGCGAGCCCCGGCGTCTCCTTCATGAGCTGCAGGTCCATCAGATCGAGCTCGAGATGCAGAACAGGGAGCTCAGGGAGGCCCGCGAGCAAATCGAGGAGGCGCGGGACAGGTATGCGGAACTTTATGATTTCGCCCCCGTCGGGTACATGATCCTTGACGAAAAGGGCGTGATAACGGAGATAAACCTCACCGGGGCGTCCATGCTCGGCAAAGAGCGTTCGAGGATACTTGGCCGCCCTTTTTTCAGCTACCTGGACCGGAAAGACATAACCCCTTTCATGCGCATCCTGAAGGAAGCCAGGGAAAAAGGCGAACAGGAGATTGCCGAGGTGGGCTTATTGAAGGACGGGACCATGCTCCATGCCCAGGCCGTCTGCGTGCCGGCCGTTGATGCAAGGACGGGGCGGATCGTCGTAAGGGCCTCGCTCACCGACATATCGGAACGGAAAAAGGCCGAAGCCCTCTCGGTCGCGCTCGCGGGCGAGAAGGCGACCAGGGCCGTATCTGAAAGGGCGCGCAAAGAGGTCGAGGAATCGGAGGCGACATACAGGGCCATAGGAGAGACCATACCCTTCGGGGTCTGGATAGCCGGGGTCGATGGCGGCATGGAGTACCTGAGCAGGTCCTTTCTCGATCTTGTCGGCAGGGACCTCGAAGGATGCAGGGGCATGGGCTGGATAGATTGCCTGCCTGCGCCCGATGTCGAGAGGGTGAGCCGGGAATGGGAGGAGTGCGTGCGCGACGGCAGGTTCTGCGACATGGAATACAGGCTCAAGGGCGCCGACGACAGGTGGCATGACATACTCTTGAGGGGCGTGCCCATAAGGGATGAGAAAGGCCGGGTCATCCGCTGGGCCGGCATAAATGTCGACATAACCGGGAGAAAAGAGGCTGAAAAGGCCCTGGCGGAAGAGGAGGAGAAGCTCGCCGTCACTTTACGGAGCATCGCGGAAGGGGTCATAACCGTAAACAACGACGGGACGGTCTTTTTCATAAATAAAGAGGCAGAGGGGCTTACCGGCTGGGAACAGAAGGAAGCGGCGGGAAGGATGGTCGGCGATGTCCTTAACGTAGCGGCCCCGGATACCGGAAAGAGCGTAGACCCTGTCATTACGTTCGAGAGGGCTCAGAAAGGGGAATTTTACGGCGACCTGGCGCTCATTGACAAGGCCGGGCAACAGAGGCCCATAACCGGCAAGGTCTCTCCCATAACCGACAAGGCGGGCGGGAAGATAGGCGATGTGATTGTCTTCAGCGACATAACCATACGCAAGAAGTTTGAAGAGGAGATACTCAAGAGCCGGAAGCTTGAATCCCTGGGAGCGCTTGCGGCCGGTATCGCCCATGAGTTCGCAGACCTTCTTTCGTCCATAAAAGGGAATATCGAGCTTGCGATGGAAGAGACACCGGGCAGGGGCGCGAGAGAGAGGCTCATTGAGGCGGAGAAGGTCATAGACTCGACCAAAGTACTCTCGACTCAGCTCAGGACTTATGTAGCCGGGGTGAGGCCGTCCAGAGAGTTGGCTTATATCGACGATATTCTCAATGATTCGATAGACCTTGCCTTGAAGGGCTCGAACATCAGGTGTGCTGCCCGCTTTGCCGGAGATAAGTGCTGTATTGTAGATGTGGACGGGGAGCATATGCGGCAGGCCTTTTACAACATACTTTTAAACGCCAGGGAAGCAATGCCGGAAGGCGGGTCCGTTGAAGTCATAGCTGAGCTGGCTGATATCGGCGTCAGAGACGGGCTTCCCCTTAAGGAGGGCAGGTATGTAAAGACGACGATAAAGGACACAGGGCCGGGCATCCCGGAGAAAGATCTCAGGAAGGTATTCGACCCGTTTTTTACCACAAAGGCCGGCAGGATGGGCCTGGGCCTCGCTATCGTCTTTTTTGTCGTCAAGAACCACGACGGGTACATAACGGCAGAGTCGGAGGAGGGAAAGGGGGCGGCATTCCATGTGTACCTCCCCCTGTACCAGATGGAAAAGGCGGTCTGATAGCCTGAAATAGGAGATTTGTCCAAATCAATTTTTTATTTAGAAGTCCTTCCGTTTATAATAAAATCCAAAAAAATCTCTCTCTTTTGGTTTCAAACATGAGCCCTGCAAAGAAAAAAAGCGCGCAAAAGCGGCCGTCAAAGGGGCAGGCCCTTGAAAAGGCCGCTCCTGGCTCCGGCGACGGGAGAAAAGCTGACGTCGAGTGCGGGTTTCCCGTCATCGGCATAGGCGCGTCCGCGGGAGGAGTCGAGGCTCTTACCCAGTTTCTCAAGGACCTGCCTGCCAGGACAGGCATGTCCTATGTCTTCATCCAGCACCTCGCCCCCGGAAGAGAGAGCATGCTTCAGGAGATAATATCAAGGGCCACTGAAATACCGGTGCTTACGGCAGGGGACGGCATGACGGCCGAGCCCGACCACTTTTATGTGATCCCGCCGGGCTATGACATGGGCATATTCCACGGAAGACTTGCCCTTTTTCCGGTGAAAGACGAAAAACGGCGCATGCCGGTCGACTATTTTTTCCGCTCGCTGGCACGGGACTGCGGCGGAAGAGCTATCGGCATAGTGTTGTCGGGTACCGGTTCCGACGGGACCGCCGGACTCCTCGCCATAAAGGGCGAGGGAGGCATCACATTTGCCGAGGACCCGGACAGCGCCAAATTCGACGGCATGCCGCGGAGCGCGATAAACTCCGGCGCCGTAGATATGGCGCTGCCGCCGCCGGCAATAGCCAGGGAGCTTGCCCGCATCGGCAGCCACCCGTATGTGATAGAGGGCAGGCAGGCGATGCTCGAGGAGATGATCAGCGAGGACGGCATGTCAAAGGCCTTCCATCTGCTCAGGAACGCGACCGGCGTGGACTTCACCTATTACAAGCCCTCCACCATAAAAAGGCGCATAAAAAGACGGATGGTCCTGCACAGGGTGGAAAGGACCGAGGATTATATAAAGTTCCTCCAATCCAATCCGGCAGAGATAGAGGCCCTTTTTCAGGACCTCCTTATAAATGTAACGAGCTTTTTCAGGGAGCCTGATTCGTTTGCTGTGCTTAAAGAGAAGGTCTTCCCGGAGATCATGAAGGACCGGCCTCCTGATGCGCCCGTGAGGATATGGGTGCCCGCCTGCTCTACGGGCGAGGAGGCCTATTCCATAGCCATGACTCTCTTCGAGTTTCTCGGAGAGAAGGCCGGGAGCACGACCGTGCAGATCTTCGCGACCGACGTAGACGAAAAGGCGCTTGAGAAGGCGCGCTCCGGCAAGTACCAGCCGAACATAGAGGCCGACGTAAGCCCGGAGCGCCTGAGGAGGTTTTTCATAAGGAGCAACGGCGATTACCAGATCGGGAAGGAGACCAGTAAGCGGAGCACTAAAAAAGGGGTTATGCGAAACCGCATAACCCCTTGATTTTGTTGGCTCCCCGGGCGGGACGCTCAGCAAAACTTTTTCAGCCATCAGTTTGTCTTTTCTACACAACTTAAAGTCATCTCTCCAGTTAAAAATATTATTAAAAATCAAGCTGTTAAACCCAAAAAGAAGCTGTCGTATGCCAGTCCTGTGAAGCTCGCAATGTTATGGCAGAAGGAGCTCGAAGAGGGGCGATACGCTTCCAAGGCCGTGATAGCAATGGAACACGGCATTTCACGGGCCAGGGTAACCCAGATAATGAATCTTCTGAAGATCTCACCGGCATTGTTGAAAAGTCTGCATGGCGCGCTTACTGAACGAAAAAGCAGGGCCATTTTGAAGAGATTTGGGTAAATAGCTGCTCCGCCCTGCCCTTGTGATAGGTGACGGCCGGGACGCCCTGCGATCGTTATCTATACGGGTTGACTTATGTATATGCCTGTCATATACTGACAAGGTATGGATATTATTGACCTCCTTCAGAAATGCACCGGATTTGAGTGGGACGCTAACAACGCTGAGAAGAACTGGAAGAAGCACCGCGTCACGCCAGCGGAATGCGAGCAGATTTTCTTCAACCGCCCCTTGGTGGTTGCGGACGACATAAAGCATTCCGAGAAGGAAAATCGTTTCTATAGCCTCGGGCATACGGACGGGGGCAGGATGCTCTTTGCCGTATTTACGGTCCGCCGGGACAAGATACGGGTGATATCGGCAAGGGACATGAACCGCAAGGAAAGGAAGGTGTATCAATCCCATGAATAAGAAGATACCTAAATTCAAGACCGAGGACGAGGAGAGGGAGTTCTGGGCCACCCACGACTCAACCGATTATTTTGACTGGAAGAAGGCAAAGCGGGTTGTGATGCCTGAGCTGAAGCCTTCTCTAAAGACCATATCCCTGAGGCTGCCGGAGTCGATGCTCGAGGAGCTCAAGCTCATTGCCCATAAAAAGGATGTTCCTTACCAGTCGCTCCTGAAGATATTTCTGTCGGAGAAGATAGAAGAAGAACTCAAGGTGCACTGAAAAAGGTTGGCTGATGAAGTTAATACGCTGTACTCAGAAATTACTCAAGGAATTGTCAAAATTCCCTACTGACATTGGTGTGGCCGAGAGAAACCCGGAAGGGCTCGGCGATTGGTATGCCAACCTCCTGAGACTCGACAGGCGCAAATGCCTGCTCTTTACCAACGAGAAAACCCTGTACTCATTTCTTATCCCCGGAGTCCTGAAAAAAGACGTGCTGAACATCGCGAACATGTTTTTTAATCATCTTGCCTATAATATG
>MGPL01000141.1:25177-25627 GCA_001797415.1 Deltaproteobacteria bacterium GWA2_55_10 | reverse complement strand
CGCCAACAGCATGGATGCGATCAGCCGCCAGGCCGCCATGCGCGCCCTCGACGCCGCCGGCGGCAACATCTCCTCCGCCGCCCGCCAGCTCGGCATCAGCCGCAATACGCTGTATCGCAAGCTGGGGCGAATGTAATAGACGACTGATAAATAACGGTTTATCCTGAATATTGTTTTTTAAAAATTTCAGGATAAACGATTTGAAAATCGATACTTATACCGACGAACAGCGTCGAACCCTGATCAACCTCGACCAGTACTACAGCGCATTCAGAGACGCCGAAATCGAATTGCGCCGACTGGGCAATCCGCTGCATTGGAAGACCGTCAACGGCAAGGACTATCTCTACGAGATCATCGACAGCCGGGGAAATGCCAAAGGCCGGGGGCCTCGGTCGCCGGAAACCGAACGTCTGCATGCCGAATGGCACCAGACACGCGATCGCCGCA
>MGPL01000141.1:24166-25131 GCA_001797415.1 Deltaproteobacteria bacterium GWA2_55_10 | reverse complement strand
GCGCCTTCGGCTTGGCCCTGTCGGGGGTGTATTTCAGGAGAAAAGACTTTGCGAGCAGGAGTATATCCTCACCGCGCTCGCGCAACGGCGGCAGTTCTATGGTAACTACGGCGAGCCTGTAATAGAGGTCCTCCCTGAACCTGCCTTCGGAGGTCTGTTTTTTAAGGCACTTGTTCGTCGCCGCGATGACGCGCACGTCTATGTTAATAGAGTCTCTGCCGCCAACGCGCTCTATCAGATGGTCCTGCAGGAAGCGCAGCACCTTGACCTGCAGCAGGAGAGGGAGCTCTCCTATTTCGTCGAGCATGAGAGTGCCGCCCTGGGCAAGCTCTATCCTGCCTGTCCTTTGCACGTGCGCGCCGGTGAACGCGCCTTTTTCATGGCCGAAGAGCTCGCTCTCGAGAAGGTTGTCCGGTATGGCGCCGCAGTTTATGGGTATTATCTGGCGGCTGCGCCGGAGGCTCTGAGAATGAATAGCCCTTGCGACAAGCTCTTTTCCCGTGCCGCTCTCTCCGGTTATGAGCACCGGGACATCCGACGCGGCGACCTTCCTGATCGTCGCGAAGACCTCCTGCATTTTCTGGCTCATGCCCAGGACCTCTTCAAAGCCCATGTTGCCGGCGCTCTTCTGCATCTTCATGTGCTCCGATTCAAGCGAGTGGATGTAAACGGACCTTTTGAGGATTATCTTGAGCTCCTCGATATCGACGGGCTTGGTGAGAAAATCGTGCGCCCCGTGGGAGATCGCCCTCATGGCCGAGACCCTCTCCGAGTTGCCGGTTATGACGATGACCTTGGCGAGAGGGTTCTGCTGGAGTATCCTGCCGAGGAGTTTGAAACCCTCGCTCATGTCGTTCTCGTCGGGTGGCAGGCCAAGGTCGAGCGTGATAAGGGGCGGCTGCTCGGCCCTTAATATCTGCATCGCGGCAACTGGTTCCCCGGCGGAGAACACGGTGAACTCCGCC
>MGPL01000141.1:20687-24119 GCA_001797415.1 Deltaproteobacteria bacterium GWA2_55_10 | reverse complement strand
GCTCTCGACGTCTATCATCCCGCCGTGGGACTCCATGACTGTCTTGCACTGATAAAGCCCTACGCCGAAGCCGTTTTTCTTGGTCGTCACAAAGGGCCTGAAGATGCCCTTTTCAAGGACCGGCCTCGGTATGCCAGAGCCTTTGTCAGAGATACTGATCACAACGGAGTCCCTGTCATTCTGAAAGCCCGCCTTTATCTCGCCGCGTCCGCCGGTCGCCTCGTGCGCGTTCATCAATATGTTGAAAAAGACCGTCTCTATCGCGTCGGAGTCCATAAGGCACGGGTACTCGGTCCCGCCACTATCGATAGAGAGCTGAAGCGCGGCGCTGGAAGGGAGCCTTTTCGCGGCGTTCTCCAGCGCAGCCATGAGGTCGCCGGCGCGCATATCCGTTTTGATTTGGCCTGCGCCGCCGGAGATCTTCTCGATAAGCGCCTTCATTCTCGCGACAGTAAGATCGATCGCCTTTATGGCCTCGCGCTGGAACTCGGGGCTCGTAATATTGGCTCTCGCGTTATGACTCAGGAGCGACAGGGAATGAGTGAAGTTCTTGAGGTCGTGCATTATGAACGAGCAGGCGCGGCTGAACACATCTGACTCCTTCATGTCGAGGAGGTCCTCTCCGAGCCTTATGTTCTTTATCTGCACGGCGGCCTGGGTCGCCATGGCGCTCAGGAGCTCAAGGTCGCTTTCGGAATAGGCCGCGCCGTTGAATTGAGCTCCGGCGGTCATGAACCCCATAAGCTCCCTGCTCGCTATTAGCGGCGCGCAGACGATCGATCCGGTAAAAAACGCGAAGTTCTCGATCTCGCCGTCTTCCTCGCTGCCCGGGATGTCGGCGAAGTTGAAGGGATTGCCCGATGAGAGCATCCGCTCCACGAGCTTGTGGGAGGTAGGGACCTTCCTGAAGCGCGGCTCTATTCTGGTCGAGGTAGAAAGGTAGCACCTCGAGTGCTGGTCATAGAGCCAGATATTCACGGTCCTGGCGCAGAGGGCAGCGGCAGCCATCTCAGTGAGCACGGCCTTGACCTCGCCCGAATCGAGGCGCGAGCTTATCCTCTCGACCGCCTCCACCCATTTGTCGTGATAGTTGTGCTTTCTTCCCCGCATCGCGGAAGAGTTCCTCAAGCGCCTTATGCCGCAGGGTACGAGATACGCCAGAAGAAGCATGGAGAGTAATAAAAGTCCGGTTATGAGAGGGACCGGATAAAAAACGCCCATTGGCCAGCTCCTGAGTGATGAAGGTCACATACCCGGAATTCTGTATTTATTACAATGTGTTTCGAAAAACTTATGCTTTTGGGATCCTTTGCTCAGGGCAAACCCGGGGAAACCCGGGGACGCAGAGCAACGGGACTAAAGAAGCCTGGCAACACCGCTCACCGCTCGTACTCCACTCACATTCGAAAAGGCCTGCTTCCATGTCAGCCGAGCCGCCAAAGGAGCCTCAATTGGCGGAGTTCCGTCTGAAAAAGGAGGAGGAAGCAGATGCCTAAATTCGTAAGACTACTGGCTTTTACGGCTGTGCTGGCAATCTCGGCCGTTATGCTTGTGCCAGGGGCAGGGTGGGCAGGAGATGCAACACTGTCATGGACCGCGCCCGGCACCAACACAAACGGGTCGGCGCTGACCGACTTATCGGGGTACAAGCTCTATTACGGTACCCAATCCGGGTCGTACTCGAAGACCCTCGACGTGGGCAACGCGACTACGTACAGGGTACAGAGCCTTTCCGCGGGGAGCTATTATTTCGCGGTTACGGCATACAACAGCGCTGGCCGGGAGAGCGCGTATTCAACTGAGGCCGCAAAGACGATAGTCGCGGATGTCACGGCCCCGGTCGTCTCCGGCGTATACGCAAGTTCGATAGCGACGGACAGCGTCAAGATCAACTGGATGACCAACGAGCCTGCCACAAGCCAGGTCGAGTACGGCATGACGGCGTCGTTGGGCTATTCCACCACTGCCGACGCCAGCTACCTGACAACCCATATCCAGCCGATCAGCGGTCTTGCGCCGTCTACGACCTATTACTTCAGGGTCAAGAGCATTGACGAGGCCGGCAATATCGCCGTATCCGCGAACTTCACATTCACCACGGCTGCGCCGGCTGACACTGTCCCGCCGGTCATATCCAACGTGCAGGTCACGGACATAACCTCCACGTCGGCAGTGGTCACATGGACAACCGACGAGCTGGCGACTTCACAGGTCGATTTCGGGACAGGCGGCTCATTCACGGCAACTACACCGTTAAAGACCGGGCTGACGACCGTTCATTCGGCTCTTCTTGACGGGCTCCAGAGCTACTCGACCTATAACTTCAAGGCCATCTCGTCTGATTCGGCCGGCAATACCGCCGTATCCGTGTCAGGGACCTTCACTACCGCCAACCAGCTGCCGGCAGTCAATTCGGTGAGCGCAACGCCTCTTTCCGGCATGGCCCCTATGCTGGTGGAGTTCGCGGCCTCCGTGGCAGACCCGGACGGCGTGATCGTGAAATACGAATGGGATTTTGACGGCGACGGCGTATACGACCAGGACACTGGTGCGGCCGCCGCGGTAAGTCACACCTACGACAGCGTTGGCACTTACCTGGCAAAGGTCAGGGCGACTGACAACGGTGGTGCGGCCGTCGTATCGGAGCCGGTCACCATATCCGTAGAGTCCGCCGTGAACAAGCCGCCGGTCGTGGTATCTATTCTCGGGACCGTTGCGCAGAACGGGAACAGCGTATCGATCACCTTCGACGTATCGGCCTCGGACCCCAACGGCGTCATTGTCAAGTTCGATTGGGACTTTGACGGCAACGGCACCATCGACGCGACCACCAGCAGCGCCCCGGCGCTCTACACCTACGAGTCTTCGGGCACCTACACCCCGGTCGTAACAGTAACGGACGACCAGGGAGGAACCGCCACGCTCTCGACGTCGGTGGATGTGCCTGACGTCTCGGCGACGTCCGGCGCAGGTTCGGTCTCGAGCGGAAGCGGCAGTTCGGGAGGCTCCGGCGGCTGCTTCATCGCAACTGCCGCATACGGCAGCTACCTTGACCCGCATGTACAGGTGCTCCGCGGATTCAGGGACAATGTACTCATGGAAAACCCGATAGGCAGGTCGTTCGTGGACTTCTACTACAGGGTCTCCCCGCCGATGGCCGACTTCATAGCCAGGCACGAGACGCTCAGAACGGCGGCAAGGATAGCGCTTACGCCTATCGTGTACGCCATCGAATACCCTGCCCCGGCTGCATCCCTGGCATTCCTCATCGCCGGGATAGCCGTGATGGCCCGCGTAAACAGGAGGCGGGTGTTATAGATCGCCGCAAACGAGAGGGCCGCAAGGGACCGTCATCACGGCCTTGCGGCCCTTCTTTTTTGAGCCCTCTTTTCAAGCGAACGTATACCCCAGAGAACTCCGCCTGTGAGCAGG
>MGPL01000141.1:15041-20674 GCA_001797415.1 Deltaproteobacteria bacterium GWA2_55_10 | reverse complement strand
AAAAGAGCATGCCGCCCCTCGTATGGAGGCTGCCGTAAAGCACGCGTTCATCGATGTAGTAGCCGCCGAGCGTGAGCGCCGTTATCCGAACGCCGTTCTTAAGGACGGCAATCGGGATCAAGGCGAGCATAAGAGCCATCCTGCCGCCCCAGGTCCTTAAGAACATCTCGGCTGCCATTATTCCGGAGATGACGAGCACCGTGCTCGAGCGGATGCCGCTGCACTGTTTTGCGACCTCTACTGAGAGCCCGGGCAGGTGGAAGAAGAACCCGTCCCGCTGCACCGGTACCCCGGTGAGGTTCAGCAGCAGCCATGCCGTGTCAGCGGACCCCTTCTGAAGAAGATATATCGCAGGGTCGAGCGCCTTTTCCGGTATCGGCACCATGAAAAGAAGAAAGAGCAGGGGAAAGGCCGCCGAACGCGCCGACCTTGCGCCGAAGATGACTACGAATGTCCCCATGAGCAATACCACTGCCGAAAGTACCGTTGCCGCAAGAAGTACGTTCGGCCTGTCTCCCCATGCCCATAACGCCCAGGCGCAGACGCCTGCTCCCGTCAGCAGTACAGGCAGACCGGCCTTTATGCCGTATGAGGCATTTGAGGCTATCTCTTTTCTTCTTACATAGAAAAAGTAAGCGCACAGAAGCGGTATGAGCATTATGTACGAATGCAGCTCGCTGTCCAGGGCGAGGCTGTAGAGCGTCATAAAAGCCGGTGAGAATACCGCTATTATGATGGAAGCCGCAATTATGAAGTACAGGCCCCTTGCCCTCAACGGGGTCGCGGCCCTCCGGGATATGCTTCCTTCGTTTATCATCTTCTGAACGCCGTATTTTTCTCTGCCCCGGGGAGCATTATCCTCTTCTTCAGGGTAGCCTTGTACCTTCCGCCCTTGGCCCGCCACTGCCTCGCTATCCAGCGCGCTATCTGGGCGGTGCAAAGCCCTTTCTCATACCAGCCGAGCCCGGTGCGGGAGATGGCAAGGAACTGCTCTGAGACAAGCCTGCTCTGGATGAACTTGTAGACGCCCCTGTGGGAAGAATCCCACCAGACGGCTATTTCGTTCCTCGGCAGGCGGCGCGAATTCCTGGCGTGGTCCCTCCTGAGAAAGAGGTGCTCCGGTATCTCAAAGAATTTTCCCCTGAGGCATATCTCCATGAGAAGCACATAATCCGCCCCGAAGTACTTGCCGAGGAGCTGCGTTTCTTTGAGCACGTCCGAGCGTATCAGGCCGAAGACCGGGTTCGCCAGGTTGACTTTCGTCAAAAAGTGCCTCAGGCGCCTGTGAGGCCTCTCATAAGGCATGTGCAGCCTGTCCTCGTATTTCATCATCTCGCTGCCGTTCTCGTCTATCAGTACGGTCTTGGGGTAGCAAAGCGCCACGTCAGGACGGCTTTCGAGCACCTCCAGGCACCGTTCGAGGAACACCGGGGCGCATACATCGTCGTAAGCTATCCATTTGAAGTATTCCGCGCGCGAGAGATTGAAGACGCGGTTGAAGTTCTCGGCGGCCCCGAAGTTCTTCTCGTTCCTGTACAGGCGTATCCTGTCGTCCATGCGGGCGTATTCGGAGCATATTTCATAGGTCGCGTCGGTTGACGCGTTGTCCGATATGACGAGCTCGAAATCCCCGAAGGTCTGCCCCAGCATGGATTCGACGGAATGCCTCAGGTATCGTTCTGCGTTGTATACCGGAAGGCCTATGCTTACTCGCGGTCTCTTTTCCATCGTCACCCTTTCACGCGATTAGTATCCTGCTTTTGAGCCCCATCTCCCTTACGAGGCTCCAGACTTCAGCTGCGTAGTTCGGATTCATCAGTATTATGACGTCTGGCCTGTACTCCGAGAGAAAGCAGGGAGAGACTATCTCCTGCCCGCTGCCCGGTATGTACTTGCCTTGTTTGTAGGGGTTGATGTCGACGGCGTATTGTATGAGCCCGCTTATGTCGAGCGCGTTAAGGAAGGATACGCCCTTTGAGCCGCCACCCCAGATAACCGCCCGATGCCCGGTCGCGGCTATGCGCTCCAGCTCGCATTTCCACGCGAGGACCTTGCCCGAGTGCTTTCTTGAAAAATCCGCGACCTCTTTTTTGAACCAGTTCAGCCAGCTCTCGTCACTTTCATCGGAGAGCGGCGAGGGCGCCGGACGCGCTTCCAGACAGAGGAACTGCCCCTCGAAAGATTCTTCCAGCGCGGATACGGCGTACCCGGCGGACCTGAAGAGCCTGTCGATCGAGTGGGAGCTGAAATAGGAGAAGTGCTCGTAAATAATGTCCCAGATGGCGAGTTCTCTTATCGTATATAGTACGTTTGGGACTTCGCAGAATATGATGGCTTTTGAATTGCCGCCTATTCCCAGCCTGAGCGTTTCCAGAAACCTCTTCGGAGAATCGATATGCTCGAGTACCTGTCTGCTCAATACCATGTCGCCTTTGTAGCCCGCGTACTGCTCTGAGTACAGGTCCTGTATGAATTTGACGCGTTCCGTGCGTTCAGTGCGCTCCCTGGCGTAGGTAGCGTCGAAGCCCACGCCCCTGTTGTTGCCAAGCTCGCTCATGAGCATCAGGAAATCGCCTTTGCCGCAGCCTATTTCGATGATGTCCTTGCCGTACAGGTCGTATTTTTCGATGAGCTTGAGAGCGAGAGACCTTGCGTAATCCTGAAAAAATGGGGAGAAATGAAGGGAGTTCTCATACTCCTGCGTGTATTTTATGGAATCCGGGTCAAAGGCAGTGTTGAAGATGTGCCCGCAGACGCCGCAGAAACCGAGCCTGATCTCGCCCAGCACGGCGCCTAATGCCTCCTCGCGCGTCTGCCAGAGGACATTGGAGTGTACGGGCGCGCGGCCCACATCCGCGAAGACCGATACGGCTTCCGAACGGCATACCGGGCATGTTTTCTTTTGTGCCGCCTTATCCATCAGACTGTAAGCACCTGGGCCTGCACGCGCAGCCTCTTGAGGTTTTCCTCTACCTCGCCCTTGTATACGGGGTTCATCAGTATGACCGCGTCAGGCCTGTACTCGGCGACGAAATCCGGTGCCACTATCTCGTGCCCGGTCCCGGCCATGAAGGTGCCTTTCCTGAACGGGTTTATGTCGACAACGTACCGTATCTCGTCCGTGATGCCCAGGGTCGAAAGGAAGGCCACGCCCTTTGAACCGGATCCCCAGACTACGGTCCTGTAGCCGGATTTGCTGAACTCCCTCAACTTGTGCCTCCAAAGGGAGATCTTTTGCACGACGCTCTCCGAGAAAAAGGTGACCGCCTCGTCAAGCTCCGCGGGCGTCTCTTCGATGTCGAGGAAAGGGGAGGGAGCGCCCTGCATGGGCTTTGCCTCGAGCAGCAGATACTGGCCGCCGTAGTCGCGTCTGAGGTCTACGATATCGAATCCGTGCGCCCTGAAGAGCCTTGAGAGCGACCCCGGGCTGAAATACGAGCAGTGCTCGTAGTAGATGTCCCAGAAGGCAAGTTCTCTTATCACCCTTGTTACGTCAGGCACCTGGAAGAATACGGTGGCGCTCTGGTCCCCCAGCGATTTCCTTATTCCGGCTATGAACCGGCCTGTCATGTCAATATGTTCAAGGGTCATCTTGCATACGATGAAGTCTGCCCTGAGACCTGAGTATTTCTCGGAATAAAAATCGCTAATGAAGGTGAGGCCGTCCCGCCTCTCGAACCTGCCCTCTGAAAAGGCAGGGTCGAAGCCGATCCCTGTATTGCCGCCCATCTCGCAGAGCAGGGCGAGGAACTCCCCCTTGCCGCAGCCTATTTCAAGGATGTGCTTGCCCTTAAGGCCGTGCCTCTCGATGAGGCTGGAAGCCAGTGAGCGCGCGAAGGCGTTGTAATAGCCTGAAAAGGCCTGCGTCTCTTCGCATGACTTCGAGTACTCCTGCAGCGCCGGGTCGTAGGAGAGGTTCCATATGAAGCCGCATCCTTCGCAGAAGCCGAGCTTTACGTCGCCCCTCGGATAGTTGACAGCCGCTTCCCGCGACGGCATCAGGAGGACCGAATGGACAGGCGCGCCTTCAAAGGAATATATCGCCCTTATCTTCTGCAAGCCGCAGCCCGGGCAGCCGAGCGAGAGCTCAGGCCAGGCCATTGTGCTTTCAATGCCCAGACTTTTCATTTTGGTAATCCTTTCACGCTATCTTCCATTCGGGTATAGGCAATATGAATTTTCCGCCCCTGGCCCTGTACTCCTCCTGCTGAGCCATTATCTCCTCTGCGAAGTTCCAGGCGAGTATGAGGACGTAATCAGGCTGTTCATGGAGGAGCCTTTCCGGGCCGGATATGGGTATGCGAACGCCCGGCATGAAGCGGCCCTGCTTGTGAATGTTCCTGTCTACCACGAAATCTATCGTTTCCTTCCCAAGCCCGACATAGTTGATAAGGGTCGCCCCCTTTGCGGCGGCGCCGTAGGCCGCTATGCTGGCGCCCTGTTCCCTGAGCATGCTCAGTATGTAGGTCAGTCCTGATTTGACGTTGTTCACCTTTGCCGCAAACTCGTTGTAATATGATATGTCGCCGAGCCCCCTTTCGCGCTCCTCTTCAAGAAGCGACTTTACGGCGGCGTCCGGCTCGTCTTTCCTTCCGACATAGAGCCTTAACGAACCCCCGTGTATGGGTATCCTCTTCACAGAATTCAGATAGAGGCCGTTAGTGCGCAGCAGGCGGTCAACAGAGGTCGCCGAGAAATAGCAGAGGTGCTCGTGGTAGATGGTGTCGAACTCGCAGTTGTCTATGAGGTCGCGTACATAAGGCACCTCTATCGACGCGATGCCGTCCTCTTTCAGAAGCGTCCTTACGCCCGCGAGAAAGCCGCGCACGTCCGCGACATGGGCAAGGACGTTGTTGGCTATTATTACGTCGGCGCGCTTGCCTATGCCGGTGAGCTGGCTGGCAAGCTCGGCGTTGAAAAAAGCGCATATCGTCGGCACGCCTATCTTCTCCGCGGACTCGGCCGGCCCCTCCGCAGGGTCGATCCCCAGGCAGGGGATGTCCTTTTCCACGAAGTTCTTGAGCAGATAGCCGTCATTGGATGCTATCTCAACGGCCAGGCTTTTCTCATCGAGGCCCCTCGACTCGATAAGCTCCAGGGCGTTCTCCCTGGAATGCCTCAGAAGCTCGTCGGAGAAGGATGAATAATACGGATATTTTTTGCAGAAGAGCATCTCGGGCGGCACGGTCTCCGTTATCTGAAGGAGCGAACAGTCTGTGCAGAAGGCGGCTTCGAGCGGGTAGGCGGCCTCCGGGGAGTTAAGCTCATCTTCCGTGAGGAGCGCGTCCGCGAGGGGCATCCTCCCGAGGTCGAGTACCGTCTCAAGGTTAAGCGATCCGCAGGAACGGCATCTCAGGTCCTTTTTTTCCATCGTCATCTCCTCTCCTGTGTGTTTCACCATTTTTTCCAGGGCGCCTTGCCGTTCTGCCACAGCTTCTCAAGCAGGAGCTTGTCCCTGAGCGTGTCCATGCACTGCCAGAACGAGGAATGGGTGTAAGCCATTAGCTGCCCGTCCCTTGCAAGCGCTTCCAGCGGCTCTTTTTCGAACTGAGTGTCGTCACCTTCGATGTAGTCGAAGACCTCGGGTTCGAGCACGAAGAACGCGCCGTTTATCCAGCCCTCGGCGGTCTGCG
>MGPL01000141.1:1509-15018 GCA_001797415.1 Deltaproteobacteria bacterium GWA2_55_10 | reverse complement strand
CGCCCCATGTCAGCATAAAGGTCTTCCTGCCGATCCACGGCGCGAGCCGCTTGATGCGGCCCCCGGTCAGCGTGTTTTGACCGGTATCGATGAGGTCTACCGTCCAGTCCGGCACGTCGCCGTCCTTCAAGATGATCTCTCCTGAGCCGGTCTTCACGGTCATGTTGCTGTTGAGCGCGCAGTAGTCCTTCATCCACCTCTTGATGTACTCGCCCTTGTAGCCCAGGGCTATCGCGAAGTCGGTAAAGCCGTAGACCGCGTAATACATCATGATGTGCCAGAGGATAGGATGATTACCCACCTCGACCATCGGCTTTGGCTTGAGCTCGGTCTCCTCAGCGAGCCTGGAGCCGACCCCGCCTGCAAGAATCGCTACTTTCATATTCACGCTCCTTTGACGGATTTCTCAACCGATTCCCTCGGGTTCCACTGCGGGGCGAATTCTTTGCCGAGCTGCACGAAGCTCGACGCGAGGTTCCAGTTGGCGCAAGAGCTGTGGTAGCAGTTCGAGCATCCGGCGGGCATAAGCCCGTCGGAGTTTACGCTCTGGCGCATGGCCTGCATCTCGGGTGAGTTCCAAGCTTCGGCAGGCGAGGCATAGCTCCTGATGTCGAAGAGCTTGTCAGCCGAAGACTGGCACGGCCTGACAAAGCAGTCGCTTCCGATGTAGAGGTCCCTCCACGGGAAGGCGCACGGCTTGTGCCTGGCTTCGCCCGCATCTCCTTCTCCCTGGATTTCCGGGAGCTTGAGCTTTATCCCGTATTTTTGGGCGAGATCCGCCGCCTCCCGGAAATATCTTCTGACAATGTCCTGCTTGTCCAGGATCGATTCCTGCGCCAGCGCGTGCTCGAAAATCGTGAGATAGACGACTTTGAGCTCGGCTACGCCTGTCTCTCTTGTCAGCTCTACCATCGCGGGCAGTTCGTGGATGTTCCTCGCCATGGCAGTGAATACGAAGTTTACATACGGGTAATCGAGGCCGCGCGCCGCTTTTTCCGCCATGAGCCTTTTGACATTCGCGACCTCGCGGACGAAGTTACCGCCTTTTCTGATGTAGTTGTTCGTCTCAGGCGTAGCCCCGTCGAGCGAGACGGCTATCAGGTCGACATGGTGGGCGAATACATGCTCCATTATCTTCGGAAGAGTGCTTCCGTTGGTCACGAAGTACTTCCTGAGCTTCGGGAAGGTGTTCAGGTATTCGAGTATGGCCCCGAGCTTCGGGTGGAGCGTGCCTTCGCCCCAGCCGTGAAGCGTTATCTCCTCCGTCTTCGTAAAGAACGGCTCGCACGCCTTGAGCATTTCGAAGGAGAGGTCGTTCGTTTTGAAGTTGACGGCCTCGCGCCCGCACATGATGCAGTTGAAGTTGCACCTGTTGGTGAGCTCGAAGACGATCCTTCTCGGCGCGGAATTGAGGATAGGCCTGCCTTCATGGAATTCGCTCAGGTTAAGGTCGCTGTTGGCCTGCTGTTCCTGCGTAAGCGGCGTCTTGAATAATATCTCGGTTTTCATTTATACCTCTCAGTCGATTGAATTTTCATCTGTTTGCGCCTTCGATGGATATCATGCGCCGCATCCTGCTGTAATACTTGCGCGTTATGACCCTTCTGGCGGTCCCTCCGAGCGACTTTGCCTTCTCTGACATTGAAAGCCCCAGCCAGTTGCGCAGCAGGCTGAAGCCGCTAAGCTTCGGCAGGGGAGCGCCGAGAAGCCTCATGGCCGCCAGGCGGCCCCAGATCGCGCTCCTTTTTTTGAGCAGGTTCTCCTGGGACGCCTTCAGGAGCCCCGGGTCTATCTTCCAGATCTTGAGATAGCCGTCCCTTGCGGCAGCTTCTATTGCCCGTTGTCCCTCAGGCGTTCTCGCTATGATGAGCGAGAGCCCAGGTTCATCCTTCGAGATCTCCCTGTACCAGGGGTCGCCGCATGATACGTCTGCGAACTCTCCTGTCCCGTCCGGGCAGAGATGGCACCTGAGCGGCCTGTACTTCTGCAGAAAGCCCCAGGCCTCCTTGTAGGTGAGCCTGAATTCGCCCCTGTCCTTGAGCCCGGCTGTCCACATGCCCGGCCAGCCCATGCCCCGGTAGCGAAGGTATTTGAGATCACCGGCGGATATGTTGAATTTATTGAGGAGCTCGATCGTGCCGAGCGTAGAAGGCGTGCCGGCGCAAAAGATCGATATCGAAAGAGCCGTATTTGATTTTAGAGACTTGTTTTTAGCCTGCGCTTTTTTGAGGGCCGCGATGTCGCAGGGCTTGCCAATGAATACGCCGGGGGAGGGCGCTTTTTCCAGGAGGCCGAAGCCTTCGCAAGGCGAAGCAGGCGAGTATCTCGACCCGGACCTGGCCAGGACCTCTTCCGCTGTCGTGCTGAACAATGTCCTGTTCCTCCAGGGCTCATCATCCCGCGCGCCGCTGTGGAGCACGCCGGACGCGCCGAGTCTTTGCAGGCAGTACAGGGCCAGGGCAGTGGCAGCGCCTCCTGACGAGCCTCTGTACCGGAGTTCCGGGTCGACGGCGTGGCCCTCCCATACGTCCAGCACCGGCCCCCAGCCCTTGCGGAGCTGTTTTATGCTTTCCGGGGGAAATGGTCCGTGCGAGGTCTCAATACCGGGGCAGACGCTTACGCAATCCGAGCAGCCGGAGCAATCGCCGTTCACGCGCGGCCTTATGCCGTCGTGGATGATATCAACGAGCTTTACCTTGCCTTCCGTGCAGGCCCATGCGCATGCGCCGCAGCCAAGGCACAGCCGCCAGGAGGCGATATCCGCTACATTTCTGAAGCGCATCAGTGGAGAGTATTTCCTGTCATGCCTTGGGGAAGTAATCGCGGCCCACGGCCTGGTAAAGTTTTCTCTTTAGCCTGGCCCTGATGCCGATGAAGTCATACGGGTCGAGCGAATACTCCTGAAGCCGTCCGGCGGTCCTCCTTATCCTCTTCACCCAGTCTTCCTTTGTCGTCGTCCCGTATTGGGCGGCTGAGAGCGGCAGGAGCCTCTTGAGGTCTTCGTCGGTCCTTATGCCGGTATGCTCTGCGCGCGGGTCGTCCATGTGCTCCTGGTAGAGGAAGGGATAATACCAGCCAAGGATATAGCCCTTCGCGGCGGCACGGAGGCACCAGGTGGTGAAGGTCTCACCGCGCTTTAAAGGACCGATATCGTCAATGACCTTGCGTTTCATCAGATAGCCGGAGCCTTCGACCCAGCAGTTCCTCAGGACCATATGGGGTCCGAAGGAATGTATCTTGCGGCTGGCGTTCCGGAGATCGAAGTCCTCCGGCGGAAACCTCCAGCATCCGAGGAGTCCGGCATCAGGTATGTCGTTGTGAGCCTTCTCCAGCTTCTCGACCCATTTGGCAGGCATCAGGCAGTCGTCGTCCACCTTGCTCAGCAGGTCGGCATCTTTGGAATTATTCCAAAACCAGTTCGTAGGCCCCCGGAGCTTGTCATTGGCAGGGTTGTAGACAATGCCCTCGACCGCAGGGTGACCCTCGAATTCCTTCAGGACGCGGCGCGTATCATCCGCTGAGCCATTGTCCCATACGGTGATTTTGGCATTGGACGGCGCTGTCTCGCAGAGCCTTCCCAGAGAGAGCCTGGTATAGGCCGGCCTGTTATGGGTTATCATCAATATCTTTATCTTCAATCAGACCTTCCTTCTTACGAGCTTTAGCGCTTCGTTTATCTCGGGGACCTTCAAGACCCTTGAGGCGAATACGAGGTATGTGGCAATGCCCGTCATTATAAGGGCGATGAGGACGTATTCGATATCCAGGCTTAGCGAGGTCCACATCCACTTCGAGCCCGCAAGAGCGGCGACCATGACCGCCGAGCACGCGGCAGAGGGCGCGAGCGACTTGAATATGGCGAGCATCCTTATTCCGATGAGCCTGTTCGCAAAGTATTGGCCTGTGAGGAATACTGGGACCGTGACAGCTATGTAGGCGTATATGAGGCCGAGGAGCCCCCAGTTGATCCCTGTTATGAAGGCGACAACGATCAGCGACGACGAGAATATCCCTATCTTGAGCGTTAGGTCGGGCCTGCCCTGTGAATTGAAGATTATGCCGCCGACCGTTCCTATGGACTGTACTGCGCCTACTATGCAGAGGAGCTTCAAGGGGAGTATGGCCGGCTCCCACCTTGTACCGTAGACCGAGAGGATGAACTCTTCCGCAACCATGAACAGGCCTGTCATCATGGGAAAGGTTACGAGGGAGATGGACCTCAGTACCTTGAGGTAGACTGCCCGTGTCCTCTCCAGGTCGTTCTGAATCGTCGAGAATACAGGGAAGAGGACCTTGCCCATGGACCATGATATGAGCTGGAGCGGTTTGAGCATCAGGTTATAAGCAACTGAATAATAGCCGAGCGGCTGCGTGCCGAGGTATTTGCCTATTATGAGATTGTCGAGGTTCCTTGCGAAAAAGTTCAAGAGATTGAAGCCGAGCAGGTTTGAGCTGTAGCCGAAGAGGTCGAAAAAGCACCTTTTGACTATCCTGGGCTTCGGCGTCCATCTGACTATGGACCAGACTACCGGGATGACTACCGGCTGAGAGAGTATCTTCCCGAGCACCATGCTCCAGACTCCGTATCCCATGAACGCGAGGACGACGGAGATGAGCCCGGAGAGGGCGTGATTGCCGAAGTTTATGAGAGAAAGCTTCTTGAACTCAAGCCGCTTTGAAAGCAGCGTCGTATGGATTGAGGTAAACGGGCTTAATATAAATCCCAATGACGATACGAGCAAGATGTCCCGCAGTATCCGCTCATTGTAGAAATCCGCTATGAACGATGATGATAGGGCGAGCAGGGCGGCAAGCAGGACGCCGGCGAGCAGGCTTACGGTGAAGGAGGTCGAAAGGTAGTCGTCATCGATATGCTGCCTCTGTATGATCGCCGCGCCCATCCCCAGGTCCTGGAAGAGGATGATGACGCCCACGAAGACGGATGATATAGCGACAACGCCGAAGTCCCCCGGGGTAAGAAGCCTTGCGAGTACAATCGTTACCGTAAAGGTCACAAGCTGCGAGGCTATGTTGGAGAAGACGGTCCAGAAGCTGCCGCTTATGATCTTGTTCTTGAGATCTGATTGTGCCATCAGGAGTCGCCCGCTCTCAGCGGACGGTTATCTCCCTGTAATAGCTTGCCAGGGTCTCCGATATTCCATCCCAGCTGAAATGGTCCCTTACACGCTCGCGACCCTCTTCAGAGAAGCTCTCGCAGAGCTTCCTGTCCATTAGAAGCAGCTCGATAGACTTGGCGAGGGATCTTGCGTCACCGGGCTATATGAGCAGGCCTGATCTTCCGTCTTCGACGATCTCCGGCACGCCTCCGACCCTTGTGGCTATCACGGGCAGCCCGCAGGCCATTGCCTCGGCAACGGGCATTCCGAACGATTCATAGAATGAGGCGTTGATGAAGATGTTAGCCTCGGAATACCGGGACATCATCTCAGAGTGGCTTACGTGTCCCGTAAAGACTACCCTCGAGGAGAGCTGCGGGTCTATCCTTTCAGTTATCTTTTTCTGGTAGCTTCCGGGGTAGAACGAGGCGAGCGACCTTACCGTGTCCGTCTCGCTCAAGTCTACGAGGAACTCCCTCGGGGTTATCCTTTCCTGGCCTATGAAGTGCAGCTCAAGGTCAGGGTGTTTAGGCGCTACGATGTTGAAGGCCTCTATTAAGGTATGGAGCCCCTTTTCCGGGGTTATCCTGCCGACGCAGATGAGTCTGGACCCGGTCCTGGCCGGGCTGACCTGGCTGAAGCGGCCGTAGTCGACCCCGTTATGGAGAGTATGGCAGCGAGAGGCATAGTCAGGGAAGCCCTGTCTGGTCCTTGCCGTAATGAAATCGCTGCAGCAGAGCACAAGGTCCGCAGCGGCTACCCGTCCGCCCATCATGCGGCCGTCCAGCTGCGAGAGCCATTCGCTGTGCGTGTGCAGGACGAACCGGGTATTCCTGTTGAGCGATCTTATATAAGGCACGAACTGCGAAAAGTTATGGATATGGGCGATGTCAAAGCCCTGCTTTCTCATGTCATGCCCGAGCTGGAACATGTATGAAGGATAGTACAGGGCCGATGTGAAAAACGGCTTTTTGAGCCCGTAAAACCGGGCGAGCCTGCCCGTGAGTCTGCGAAGTTGCCTGTCAGGCCAGACATGGAGGCGGCGCACCTTTACGCCCTCCGGGTCAACAGCGCCTTTTGCCGCGCTCGTGTAGACCGTAATATCGAAATCGCCGGATAGCCTCTTCGCCAGCTCGAGCGTAATGATGCTTATCGAGCTCCTGAAGTTCGCGTCAAGCGGGTTTGTGACAAATGCCAGTTTTGGTCTCATTTTTATATGGCCTCTATGTTCATGGTCTTGAAAAGTCTCAATACGCCTTCCTTGACAGCCGGCATCTCGTCTTTGAGCCTTTTCGAGATGGCAGCCCTTTCTTCAAAGGCCTTGTCTATTACGCGGATGACGCCTTCTGAGTCCAGGGCGCACGGATCGGCGACGTAGTCTTGCGCCCCGATGGTCTCCATGACGCCGATGAACTTCCTGCTGTACGCTATGGGGACCGCCGGGATGCACTGGGAAAGCGCTGCTATGCAGGCGTGCATGCGGGAGCCTATGAAGAAGTCGCATTTTCCGATTATGTGCTTGATGCCGGCCTGGTCAAAAGAGCCGGTCACCATCGTGAGCCTGCCGCCGTGCGTGCTCTTGAGCGACTCATAGACTTTCCGGCAGGCCTCGGTGTCGCTCTCCGGGTGTTCATCTCCGCCGAATACGTGCGGGATGAGAACGACCTGCGCGCGTTTATTCGTTATGAGGAACTCTATTATCTCGTTTACAAGCCGTTTGTAGTCGACCTTGAGGCCGAACATGTTGTCCCTGCTGTAGCCGCCCATGTAGAGGAGGCCGCTTACGTTGAAGCCCACTGTACACGGCGCCTCCCCTGCGCCGTCAAAGGACGTGCCTTCGGCAGAGTAGCCCTCTGGCCTGGCAGGGTCGAGCACAAAGGCGACGTCATGGCAGAACCGGACCTTATCGCTGCCGCCCTTTATGCCAATCAATTCCTTTACCTCCTCGATGCCCTGGTAGTCACGTGAATAGACTGCGTCGGAATTCGCGAGAATAAACCCGGCAACGGCCTTTGCAAGGCCGTTAGTGAACGGCCCATATGTCTGCGGGAGCTGGACCAGGGGTTTGCCCATCAGGATGATGAGGAGCTGAGGGAGTGCGACATAGAAGAACCTGCCCATCCCATATATCGAGCTGAAACTGTCCCCGCCGGCGATGGAGGCCGCGATGGAGGCGGAGTCGATCTCTCTGAGCGTGTCGTTGCCTGAGATCAGCTTCCTTCCAAGCTTGCCTGGCATTAACCTCGCGGCTGCGGCAACGGCCAGGAGGATGGCGATGTTGTTCGAGAGATATAGTTTCTTCGAAAAGCGCATATTGACCAGCTTTATCAGGATCTCCCGGCCCTGGAGCATGTAGTTGACGAACTCGCCTTTTTTTGCGTAGTCCAGCAGACCGATCTCCGCTTCGGGAAAGGCGCTCCGCACGCATTTGACGGAGCCTGCGGCGAGCGCGCCGACGCCCATGTTCCTGGTATTGAAGGACGCGCCCAGGAGAAGGACCTTCAGCTGCCCTGTTCTTTTCATTTTGATGTTGTTCAGTTTTTGAGGGCTTTTTGAGGAAGGGTGCCGGCCCCTTTCGGGGCCGGCTTTTGTTGATTTTGAGACCTGTCAGGATGTTGAAAAAGTCAGTCCTGGACTTTTTCAAACACGACTTGGCCGACGTGAATTCGTCCAAGTCTTACAAATTGTTCGATTTTTCAAGTCTCGCAATTTGGCAATCCATCCATGGATTGCCTTAGCAGGGTGTTTTTCAACACCCTGCTAGTTGACTTTAAGGCCTGTCGGGGCTGCCGGGGTAGTCCCTGTCGTTGCGGTGCCGCCGAATTCGTACGCGCCCCTGTCCCATGTGCCGTCGCTTCCGCGTGTAATTCCGAGGACGTCGAGGTTAAAGGGCGAGGCGAGGGCGCTGCCGGCCGCTGTGGCGGCCTTAAGCCTGAAGTCCTTGCCCGAGTAGCTGACGAACGGGTCTCCGCCGCCGACCTGTTTGGTCGACTCGCTTATGTTGCCCTCGTTCGAGTTCTTGAACCAGTTATGGCTGTGCGATACCCCGCCGCCGAAGGTCGTCGCGGGGCTGTCGTACCAGAGGTTGTTTGAGGCCACGACGTTGCTTATCGACTTGTATATCGGGAATATCCTGCCCGCGCCGCCGCTCCTTAAGCCCACGAAGGTGTTGTTGTGTATCTTGATGTTGCTGGCGTAGTAGGTCGAGTCCGACGACCAGCTGCCTATTGCGCCGTTGTTGGATGTGGAGCCGAAGTCCACGGTCCACTGGAATACGTTGCCGTACAGGTTCCAGTTCTTCGCGCGGCCCATTATGATGCCGCCGGTGCTCCTGTAGTCCCTCACGTAGTTGTACCTGAAGGTTACGTCATGGGTGTCCCTGGCCGACCATATCTCTGAGTGCTGGGCCGACGAGCCGTTGGTGCCGCTCCTCTCCAGGAGCGTGTATTCGATAAGTATGTTGGTTGCTTCGTTCATGGTATAGAGGACGACCCTGCTGGGGTGGTGCATCCAGTTGTACTGGAACTTCCAGTTGCTGCCGCCGTAGATGCCGTAGAATACGTCCTGGCCCGTGCACGAGGAGCACGGATTGAAGGCCATCTCCATGTGCTTGAATGTAAGGGTCGAGACCTTGGTCGGGACGTTAATGATCCTGACGATGTTACCGGTGCCTGTATACTGGACCTTGAAGCCGTGCCCGGATGTCCAGCGCCCGGGGCCGCCGCCTACCTGGCCGTCCATCTCATAGCTGCCGGTCGTGAACTTCAATGGCCCGAAGACCGCCACCCCGTCGCCGTACGCGCTCTGCCAGCCTGTCGAGGTGCCGTGGTCCGACGCGATGGCCTTCTTTATGTAGATCCATGCGCCGTTCTGAGAGTCGTCGAAGGTATAGCTCGAATAAGAGCCGTCAGCCACATAATAGGTATCGCCCCGTACAAGGCTTGCCGGCAACGACGGATAGGCGTTGGTCCAGTCAGAGCCGCTGCCGTTCCCGGATGCCCCCGCCCTCACATGGCGAATGGCAGCCATGGACAGGTCGGGTAAGGCGCCTAAGATCAAAAGCGCCAGGATTATACTGAATTTCTTCATCAACAACCTCCTTGAAGCCAATCTTTTCACGCCAGGATTGGCGTGTATTTTCAACAGGATACAAGAGATTGCTATTTTAAAATGTGATTTAAATCACGATGTTAGACACCAATTATGAGTTTGTTTCTCACTATTATTCTTGTACTGAATATCATCTAAGAATAATTCAGTGCGCGAACAGGCAGGCCTGATATGAAAATCCTGTGCCAGACCTCGAAATTGATGAGCGGGAATATCATCCTGTTGTTGTCCTCCCTGCCGCTCATATGCGCATCGACTATTCGACGCACCAGGGCCTTGTCGAACAGGCCGTGCCCCAGCGCGCCCTCCGAGCAGAGGAGGTCGAGGGTGAAATCCTTGAGTTCCGAGCGGATCCAGTGAGAAATGGGGGTAGGGAAGCCCTCTTTCTTCCGGTATATGACCTCTTTTGGAAGAAGCCCTTCCAACGCCTTTTTCAGTATGTACTTGGTCTCGAGCCTCTTGACCTTGAGATTTGACGGTATCTGGAAGGCCAGCTCCACAAAGGTGTAGTCGAGGAACGGCACGCGCGCCTCTATGGAGGTAGCCATGCCCATCTTGTCTTTTTTCATCAAGAGGTCGTCCGGCAGCCAGACGTTGAGGTCAAAGAGGAGTATCTTATCCAGGTTATTCAGGCCCCTGGTGCCGGGCAGGAGCTTCTGATAGACGTCCGTAAACGTATCCCGGAGGCTGTTTTGCTTCAGGAGCTCCCTTTTGACGTCTTCGGTAAAGACCGTGTGCCAGGACATGTACCTGTCCCTGAAGTCAGGAATGGACATGGACCTGTGCCCTTTTTTGAGGAGCGCGGCCCTCGGGATCATCTGTATTAGCCTGTCGATAAGGGTGTCCCTCAAAAGACCAGGCACAAGCCGGTAGTAGCCGGCCAATGTCTCTCCCCAGTGCCTGTTGTAGCCGGCGAAGATCTCATCAGAGCCTTCGCCCGTCAGAAGCACCGTCACTCCGCTGTCCTTCGCGAGCTTGGAGACGAAATAAAGCGGGATGGAGGCCGGCTCGCCTATGGGCTCGTCCTGGTGCCAAACGGCCCTGGGCAGAAATCCGAGGAAATCATCTGCCGTGACGACGGCTTCGCTGTAGTCGCTCTGGAAGTGCTTCGCGACCTTCCTCGACCATTTGAACTCCGAGACGCTGTCGTTCCCAGAGGAGCTGTAGCCAACGGTGAATGACGGTACGGGACCTCCTGAAAGCTCCGTCATGATGCCCAGTATGGCGCTCGAATCGAGCCCGCCGCTCAGGAGCGCGCCTACCGGCACATCGCTCTGCATGCGCTTTTTAACGGATTCTCTCAGGGCCGAGTAGAGGTGGGCCGAGAGGCTCGCGTTGTCCGCGCCTCTGATGAGGTTCGCAAGGCTCTCGTCCTTCTTGAGCTCCCAGAAGCGGTCTATCTTGACTGAGCCGTTCTTCACGACCATGGTGTGGCCAGGCTGGAGCTTCGTTATATTGCCGAACATGGTCCTCGGCCCCGGGACATAATGGAGCGTGAGGAAGTTGGAGAGGGACTGCATATCCACGGACCTCGGCACATCGGGGTCTTCGAGTATGGATTTTATCTCAGAGGCAAAGGATATGAACCCGTCGCCAAGATGGTAATAGAGCGGCTTTATCCCGAGCCTGTCCCGGGTTATTGTCAGCTCTTTTTTCTTTCTGTCCCATACGGCGATCGCGAACATGCCGTTCAAGCGAGTGGTGAACGAGGGACCATATTCCTCGTAGGCGTGCACTATGACCTCGGTGTCCGAAGAGGACCTGAACAGGTGTCCCGCCTTCCTGAGATCTTCCCTGAGGTCGAGGTAGTTGTATATCTCGCCGTTGAAGATGACCGCTACGGATCCGTCCTCGTTCATCATGGGCTGGGCGCCCAGGGGCGAGAGGTCTATGATGCTCAGGCGCCTGTGGCCAAAGGCTATTCCACCTTCGACAAAGGTGCCCCTGCCGTCAGGCCCCCTGTGGCTCATGACGTCGGTCATCGAATCTATCTGGGACTGAGAGGCCTGCCTGCCGTCAAGATAAAGTTTTCCGCAGATACCGCACATGTTATTTGTCCTGTTTTGTTATACCCTGTTCCGTAACAGCAGAAGCCTCTTTATCTGGCTCTGCCTCAAGTACCTGATGAACTCCGGGTCGTCTATCCGTGCATCCCTTTTAAAAAGCGCGCGGAAGTACCCGATTGTCATTCCGATGCCGTCAAGAGGGGAGCGGAGCGCGCATTTGGCTGCCCTTACGAGGAAAAAGAGGGGATGGTAACCCATAAACCAGGAGCCTCGCCCGCGCTCCATCCCTGATTTGAAGGCACCCTTTGCCGCGCCCTCCGGGCGCAAATGTATGACCTTGAGGCCGGGCACAGGCTCGGCGCCCCAGTCCCTCATCTGCGCCTTTATCTCGTCTATCCCGTCCCAGCCCATCGCGGGCATAAGGCCGCCAATCTCGTCGAAGCATCTCCTCCTGTATACCTTGCAGGCGCCGAGGGTGTGGCCGCGGGCGGACCTCTCTTCCATAAGCCCGCTTCCGGAGCGCAGATAGCTTACGCCGCTCGTAATGCCCAGTCCGGGGTTCATCTCCATGTGCTGTAAGAGCCTTTCGAAGAAATCCGGCTCAAACGAGAGGTCCCCGTCGAGCTTGACGATATAGTCGCAAGTGGACGCCCTGGCAGCTGAGAGCCCCTTGTAGAATAGGCCGACTATGTGGCCGCCCCTGACCCTTGGAGAGCCGGGCAGTCTCAAAAGTCTTATCCAGGGGTGCTGCGCGCAATATTCCTCGACAATCTGCGGCGTGCGGTCTTTTGAGCCGTCGTCGACGATGACCCATTCGACCGGCTTCACTCTCTGAGAGACCATCGATTCGAGCGTCTGGGCTATGTAGGCCTCTTCGTTCTTGACCGGCGTTATCGCTACATAGCTCATCTCATGCTCCATTTTTGTCATCATCAAAAATGAGCTCGTTAACGGTATTCAGATATCTTTCGGACATGACCGGCCACGATACGACCTCGTATTCGGCTGCCGCCCTTTCGGTAAACCGCTTTCTCGCCTCCGGATCTTTGCAGAATTCCTCTATCCTGGCCGCCAGGTCAACGGGATCTCCGGGGTTGAAGTACTTGATGCTCTCTTCATCGAAGACCGATTTTATCGAATCGAGTCTCGCGGCGACCACTGGCATGCCCATGCAGACATATTCGAATATCTTGGTTGAGAGCGCCAGGTTCATGAACGGGTCGTTCAAATATGAGACCACGCCGATATCGGATCTGCCGATCGTCTCGCTTATCTTCTCGAAAGGCAGGTAGCCGCCTATCTCGACGTTGTCTTCAAGACCGAGTCTCCTGACCAGCTCGATCAGCTCTTCCCTGTAAGCGGGGTCGTACTTGCCGTAGATGAGGAGCCTCGTGGCTGGCAGCCTCTTCCTCAGCTCTGCTACTGCCTCTATCGAGACATGCAGGCCGAACCTCCTGGCTACGGTTCCGTGATAGAGGAGCGCCGGGCCTTCCTCGATTACATTCCATGACCGGCGCGGAGGCATCTTGAAGAGGTTCGAGTCAGCGGAGTTGAATACGAGCGTTACCTTTTTCGGGGCTATGCCCCTTTCAAGGAGCTTTTGCCTGAAGCCGGGGCTCGTCGTGAGCACGCCGTCCGCGAAGTCGCATGAGAGGCGCTCCACGAACTTCACGACAGGCAGCAGCTTCCCCAGTACGCTCCCGTTGGTCTTCGACTCGAAGAGCTCGACCGTAAGGTCATGCAGGTCTATCATTACCGGAACGCCCGCGAGCTTGTGCAACAGCCCGACAAATACAAGGTGGTCGGGCATGTTATGGACCTGTATGAGATGATAGCGGTGGCGCAGCGACAGCGAGAGGAGCTTTGCGAAAGCCAGTACGGCGAAGGCGCCTGAGAGGGCGAAATATATTATCAGGTTCTCCTTGCGCTCGGTGCCTTTCATCACCCTGTAGGCCGTGATCGAGCCGAAGCGCTCGAAAGGAGTCTCTCCGGCTTTTCCAAGGCATATGACATCGACCTCGTAGCCTGCCCTTGCAAGGACCTCGGCCTCGCGCCTTACCCTCGGATCGGCGGGGTAGTATGAGAAGACGGCCATTCCTACTCTTGGCATGTTCTCCATCGGGCCTTTATGCCGCCTTTGCGCCTGTTATGAGCCATTTGAGGCATGCCGCGCTTCTTTTTGCCTTGTGCGCCGACATTGCTCTGTGCTTCGGCCTGAGCGCGTATCGGGCAACCGACGCTGTGAGCCGCATGGATTGGTGAAAGAGGACCAACAT
>MGPL01000141.1:225-1460 GCA_001797415.1 Deltaproteobacteria bacterium GWA2_55_10 | reverse complement strand
CTTTGCCTCGGGATGGTAGAATACGTCCCAGCTCGCGTCATGGAATCGCTTGCACCAGTCCTTGTCTTCGGCGTAGAAAAAAAACCTTTCGTCGAGGAGCCCGACTTCGTCCATGGCCTCGCGCCTGACCATCATGAAGCATCCGCTTACGGCCTCGACCCTCCTTGTCCTGTCGTGGGGGAAGTAGTTGAGCCTGTCGAGCCCCAGGGAGGCCAGGAGGGTGCCGGGAAGGGAGGGGAAGCGCCTGCACGAGGCCTGGAGCGTCATGTCCGGGTTCAATATCCTGGGGGCCGCGATAGCCGCCATCGGGTTATCCTCGAGAAAGAAGAAGAGCCGCTCGATGCACTTCGAAAGAACTACCACGTCTGAGTTTATGAGACAGACGTATTTGGCGGCGCTCTCTTTTATGCCGATGTTGTTCGCCTTCGCAAATCCGAGGTTTTGACTCTGGACCAGGAGCTTCACGCCAGGGTGCAAGTCTCTTACGCCTTCAGCGGAGCCGTCGGTCGACGCGTTGTCCACTACGATCACCTCGGCTTCCAGCTCGCCGAGCCCCTCGGGTATGGACTCCAGGCACTTGAGGAGAAGCTCCCTTGCGTTCCAGCTGACTATGATTATGGAGACGTCCGACATCAGACCTGTTGCGGGGCCTCTTCCGCGTCGCTTACCGTTTCCCGCGCTGACTCCGGTGCCATCATCTCTGCGCTCTCGATAATGGAGCGCACGGCCGCTATCATGGCAAGGTTCATATAGAGCATCACCTTTATCTGGTCGAAGTAGGACACCCCGAAGAAGGAAATGACATGCACAAGGAGGGCTGCGCCCAAAGACCAGGCTACCTTGTCGGCCCCTGCCGGGAGTATGCCCTGCTTCGCCGCCCGCCCAATGGTCTGGAAACAGTAAGTCAGTATGGCAAGGAAGAGGACCAGGGTTATCATGCCGCCGTCGATCGCTATGCGTATGTAGTGGTTCGTAACGTCGAACAGATAGTATCCCCATGAGGCCGTAGACTTGACGCCGATGAGAAACCATTCGTCGACGCGGTTCACGAACTGGTCGAAGAGCCTGTACCTGTGGTATGCGGTAGACGCGCCGAATATCTTGACCTTGAGCATGAGAGCCCATACAGGGGCCTTCATGACGATGTGGAGGCCGATGAGCGTAACAGCGATGCCCCAGCGTATCTGTCTCATGCGGTGTCTGAAGTACCACATGTAGATGCCGATCACGCCCGC
>MGPL01000141.1:0-118 GCA_001797415.1 Deltaproteobacteria bacterium GWA2_55_10 | reverse complement strand
CCACGAAGAGCGGAAGGAGCGAAGCGCTGAACGACCCTGCGGTTATTGAATGGGCAAACGCGCCCTGGCTGCGGAGCTTGCCGTCCCTTACGATGGTGTAATCGGGCACGCCGCCGAA
>MGPL01000140.1:17499-20703 GCA_001797415.1 Deltaproteobacteria bacterium GWA2_55_10 | reverse complement strand
TCCCTGCTCCAAGAGAATAAGCCCTCAGCAGGACGGCGGCCACGCCCCATATCCCTATGAGCAGAAATTGCAGTGGAGCCCGAAGAGCAGGTATTTTCTTATAATCCAGAATGCTCCGCTTATCCGTTTTACCAACTACCCGTTTTTTTATATAATCATTGAATGTCCTTTATCGAACGGTTCAGGAATACAGCCGGAGAGCTAAAAAAGAGGCTCCGCCTTTACAGGCTCGTGCTCAGGCACCCCCGCACCCCGCTTTTGCCAAAGCTCCTGCTGGGCTTGGCCGTGGCGTACACGCTCATGCCCTTTGACCTCATACCCGACTTCATACCGGTGCTCGGCCACCTTGACGACCTTGTAATAGTGCCGCTCCTCGTAATAGCGGCCTTGAAGCTCATACCAGGGGAAATAATCGAAGAATGCGAGAGAAGGATTGAGGAGGGCTAAAAGAGCTTTCTGCTGTCCAGCAGGATTGTGATCGGCCCGTCGTTTATCGATTCCACTTCCATCTGCGCCTGGAACTCGCCTTCGGCGGTCTCTATCGTTTCTCTGAGAGTCCTTACAAGCTCATTGTAAAGCACGCCAGCCCTTTGCGGGGCCTCTGCCTTGTCAAACGACGGCCTCCTGCCCTTTCTGCAGTCGCCGTGCAGCGTGAATTGCGAGACCAGGAGGAGGGCGCCGCCAGCCTCCCTGACATTCAGGTTCATCTTCCCGTCATTATCCTCGAAGACGCGGAGTCCGGTTACCTTTGACGCTATATAATCGAGGTCGGGCTGGACATCGAAGTTCTCAACGCCGACATAGACGAGAAGACCCCTGCCGATGCTCCCCGTTATCTTTCCATCGACCCTGACCTCCGCGGATAGGACCCTCTGCACGACAGCCCTCATCTATCAATAACCCTCGGGGCAATAGCCCTCAGGGTTACTTTGTCGCCCACGCGGATGCCGAGCGCTTGAGCGGCGCTCCCGTTGTTTACAGCTACTTCAAGGAAGCCGGTGCTCCCGATGAGGGCAACGGGAGAGCCCTTGCCGGCCATGCTGTAGGTCCTTTTCACGCCGATGAGCTTGATGCCTTTTACGCTTATCTCAAAATCTACCCCGTTCCTTATCTCATCGCGCCGTATGTTGGTAACGGCGTTTCCGAATGTATCGATATATATGATCTCGCCCTTTATCTCGCTTCCGTCTATCTCTGTCCCTGGCAGGTCGAGCCCGGTCATGTTATCGAGCGGCCTGCCCAGTTCTGCCGGGTCGACCCCGAGGCTCAGATGAGCGGCCACAGGGCCGAATATGTCCCTGCCGTGGAATGTATCGCTCACCTCTGTCCTGAAATAGCGCGCATTTTCAAGCTCGATGACCCTTTTTATGCCGTCATCCTTTGCGGCGAGGCTAACGAGGCCGTTGTCCGGGCCTATGAAGAGGTATCGTTTCGTCTCTACCAGAATGGCCTTCCTCTCAGAGCCGACTCCCGGGTCGACCACGCCGACGTGAATAGAGCCATCCGGAAAATACGGGCAGGCAAAGTGCATGACGAACGCGCCCTCAAGTACGTTCGCGGACGCCACGAGATGGCTTATGTCGATTATGGCGGCAGCCGGGTTTACCGAGAGGATGGCGCCCTTCATCGCGCCCTGGTAAGGGTCCCTGAGCCCGAAATCGGTGGTGAGTGTGATGATCCTTTGCATAGCGAAAACCTATAACATGAATGCGCCCTGAAAAAAAGGCCGAAGGGTTCGAGTCCTTCGGCCCTGAATTTTATTTTCGCTGAGCGCTATGGAAGGTCATTTCCTGGGAGAGAAGGTCTTGCAGTCGGCATGCTCGCTGTGATGGGCTACCTTTATACCCGGGGCGCTGCATTCATATGACTTGTTGTAGGAGCACTCATAGGCCCTGCATGCGCCCACGCCGCCCACAAGGTCTCCACCGCCCTTTTCCTGGGCCCTGTAATAGGTGTCGCAGGTAGCGTGTCCGCCGTCGCCGACGGTGATACCAGGGGTGTGGCATTCGTTGTTCTTATTGTAAGCGCATTCAACGACAGTGCAGCTCAGTATCTTAGGCATTGTTATGGCCATTTCCCTTCCTCCTTTCATTTTACATAGCCTGTTTATCTTCTATTATTTGAGTATAGCCGCGTTCAGGACCTTGTCAAATTTGGCTAAAGTTTTCCAGACGCCCTCCGATATCCTGATTGGATAAAAAAATTCCCCGGAAAAGCACATATGATAAAGAAAATAGGCATAGACGAGCTCCATGAAGGCATGTATATATGCGGCATGGAAAGGAACAGGTGCACCCCTGTCTTCCTTGTGAACGACATCCTCATAAAGACGCAGGAAGACCTGAAAAGAATATCGTCAAAAGGCTATTCCCATGTATATGTCTCTTTGAGAGAGGAGCTCTTTCCTCCACCTCAATCCATATCAGCCTGTCAAATCAGCAATGAAGAGGCTTGTGCGGGAAAAGAAGGCACCGAAGGCGAGACCAATACCGCGGAGCCCGTAGTGACCGAAGCCGAGACCATCATCTTCACATCTGATGAAGAATGCGGGCCCGCGGAGGGCGAAACCGCGGCCAATGAAATTCTTGCCGAAAATACGCCGGCCCAGGATGACTTCACGACTTTTGAGGAGGAGTTGGAGGAGGCCGGCGGGGTAAGGAACGATGCCGAGCAGCTTGTAAGGGAATTTTTAAAGGACGCCCGCCTTGGAAGGCGGATAGATTCCGGCAAGGTCGAAGATACCGTCGACAGGATGGTCGATTCGGTCATAAGGAACCAGGACGCGCTCCTGAGCCTCGCCCGCTTGAAGAGCTTTGACGACTATACCTTTGCGCACTGCGTGAACGTCTGCATACTCTCCCTTGCCCTGGGCAGGCACATGGGCCTGGCCAAGGTAGACCTCTACCAGCTCGGCCTTGGCGCGATCCTGCACGACATAGGAAAGATGCTCCTGCCCGAGAAGGTGCTGAACAAGCCGGGACGGCTCACCGAAGAGGAGTTCTCTCTCATGAAAAGGCACGCAGAGCTCGGCGCAAAGGCGCTCTCCGGGATGAGCTGCATCAAGGAGGCCTCGCTCGAGGTCGTATTGCAGCACCATGAGCGCTACGACGGGACCGGTTATTTCAGGCGTCTGTCGGGCGACTACATACACCCGTTCGCGCGCATAGCCGCGGTCGCCGACGTATATGACGCAATGACAAGCAA